>CAZVEE010000099.1:0-12224 GCA_964625525.1 uncultured Alphaproteobacteria bacterium
GAGGCCCCTGGCGCTCCTTTGAGGCCGTCGAGTTCGCAACCCTGGAATGGGTGGACTGGTTCAACAATCGCCGCCTTCTGGAGCCCATCGGCAATATCCCACCTGCCGAAGCCGAGGCGCACTACTATGCCCAAACCACGAGCCATGCCATGGTGGCCTGACTCAAACCAAACAGCCTCCGACAAACCCGGCGCGGTTCACAGGCCAGCACTTCAAAGACCTACTGAATTTGGCAATAAACTCCCTTTGGGCCTTCTTAAAAGGGCAATTCTGAGCTTTGCCCTGCCACCTCCGCTATTCTGTGTATGGAGAATCCTCTGATGGAAGCATTCCGTGTTCGTCCCCTATCTGAAGGAGACCTGGATGAGGTGATCTCAAACGCAGGCGGATTTAAAGCTCATCCAGATGCGGACCAACGTCAAGTGGTAGGAGCAGACTATCGACTGGGATCATCGCTTATAGAGCTAAAGATGCTTGACGATGAAGGGCTTTCGAAAGTTTCGCGGCAGAAGAAAATCGCTGAGTTATTTCACCCTACCAAATCGTCAAGGTCGGTGGTTGTGCTAGATCGCGCCAACTTGCCCCAAGCAAAACAGCGCGAATTTGACCGTATTATTGAAGGACCTATTAAACAATGCGTAAGAAAAGCAAGCAAGCTATTGAAGCAATCTCGGATTGAGGTGCAGTCTATTAAATGTTCCGTACTTTTTATAATCAATAACGGATATGCGACGATTTCACATGACCAGCTTATTCAATTGGTCTCTCACCGCATCAGAAATGACACAAGTGAGATAGATACGGTAGTTGTCGCGGGAGCATATTATCATACAGATGGCTTTGATGGGTACTTTTTATGGCCAATCGAGTGCATTCCCATAAAGATAACTAATCCGTTTAAGGAGTTTGAGGCGCTGCGAGAGGCGTGGAACAATCTTTCCGAGAAGTTTATGACCGATGTGGTTTTGGGAAAATTCGAAGCTGGGCCAATCAAAGAGCCCGTGAATGATACTGAGTTTGAATATAAAAACGTCACATATGTAAAACCTGCGCTAGTTCTTGGTGAACCATCAAGTTTTTACATTCATGGACGCCCAAGACAGAACGACCACGGTTTTTCCAAAATACCAGTAGTAGGAACAACGTTCCCCGACATCTGTCATGAGGATTGGTTGGATCTTCATGATAGATTTCGGGCGTATAGTGAGTGTTTTGAAGTGTTCGAATTTTGGGAGAAGGAAAAAATAGCGGCGCTCAATGCGAGCACCCAATTGAGGCCGACGGTATTGGTGAGGGTGAGAACTAAGGATTGGCTCGATTGGTGCAAGAAAAGAGATACGCCTACTGATTTACCGAGGTCGTTTTTTGAGTATGCAAATTGGGTGTTTTCCGAAGAGGTGCGCTCTCGCGCGTTAAAGGCGAGGGAGCTACGATGCTTAACCGTGAAACCTTCCCGCTACATTTTGGCAATCACAGAGATAATAGGACAGAACTGCAAGAATGATGTCTCTCATATAGTCTCGGTACGGGAAACCCGAATTGAGGAACCAATGCTTGTTTCCCTCGTTGAAGATGCGCGCATCCACCACGAGCACGCTCTCACCCTCGCAGCAGCCTATGCTTATCGCGATGGCCTTGAAATGGTTTGCTGGGAGAAAGACGTTACCTATGCTTGGATATGAAATACGCGGATTCGTACACTAGCGCTGCTGCGAACAAACCAATTGGCCGCAAGTTGGTCGATACTTAGGGGCCAGCCCCTCAGCGCACTTCAGAAAAAATAGACGGTCTCCCGAGGCTCGGCGCTGCCTGCGCCCGCCGTCGATTTTTGCTGCCGTTTGCACACCCCGTTCTCGGCGAAGGCCAGGGTTGCATCTGCAACCCATATACTAGGGAGCCTTCGTAAGATGATGATCTTATTTGCTCAGCCCTATGACATTGGTGCCAGCGGTTTTTATTTTTCTGCACAGGATGAATATGAAACAAGAGCCCGCAACACGCGGAACGACTTAGTTCAGGCCGCGATACGACCGCCAGCTGTGCCATTTCGCGGCACGCTATCGCGCGGTGTACGCGGCTGTGAATGGACCAGCGTCTCACACGTCCTTTTTTCAGAGCGTGGCGGCAGAGATACAGACCTCAGGGACTATGCCCCATGGCGCCCCTGCCCACGGGCCCCTCGATACAAAAGGGAGAGCCTTGCAAGGGCACGCACCAATAGAGATACTTTGGGGCGCGGGCAAGAAGAGCCGCCGTTGACCGCCCTCCCGCCGCCGACACATGAGGAGATCGCACCATTTTAGAGCGCAATTTTGAGCCCATGACCAAAGCCGAGGTTATCGCGGCCCAGCGGGCTTGGGCGAAATACGTGACCGAGCGCGATGTCGATCGGCTTCTGGACCTCTATGACTTCGGCGCGCCAAACGAGCCCCTCCTTTTCAAACCCACCCTGGCGGATGTCATCCGGCTCGATCGCGCCGGCACACGCTCTTACTTTGTCGGCGGCGACCCGAACTATCCCCACGATCATGGGTTTCTCAATCGGGGCTGGCAGCGCGTGGACTTCCAAAGTGCTGCCGGTCCGGTCCTCAAAGCGGGCGGGCTTGGTTACAAGGATATGGGACACTACGTCTTTATTGACGGCGACGGTAATGCGACCCGTGCTGACTATACATTCGCGTATCATAAGTTGGACGGGCGTGTTCTGATCTCCTTGCATCATTCTTCCCTCACCTGGCTTCCGCCTCTTAAGGGGTGATCCCGCTGAAAACAAACCGGTGAAAAGACCCTGACCAACGCCCAATATGGTGGAATGGTCAGGCCTTTCTGCAGTACCATACGCCCGACGGCCAATGGGGCGCAGTGTTAGAGGACAGGGGCTTGGAATGAGCGAATTGACCCTCAAGAATAAAGAAAACCCAATTGTCATGGATCGCCGCCAGCTCCTTTCGGGCCTGGCCGCTGGCACTGTGCTGGCCTTTGCGGGGGGCTGTGCCACCAATCCTGTGACGGGGCGCCGCCAACTGATGTTGGTGTCTGACGCGCAACTGGCCGAGATGGCCAGTGCGAGCTGGACACAATTGCTTCGGCAAGAGCGTGTATCGCGCAACGCAACCCAAAACCGGCAGGTTTATGCCGTTGGTGATCGCATCGTGCGCGCGTCGGGTCTGACCGGCCAGAACTGGGAATACGCGGTGTTCGATAACCCGCAAGTCAACGCCTTTGTCATGCCGGGTGGCAAGGTCGGCTTCTACAGCGGCATCTTGGACATCATGCAAAATGACTCACAAATCGCGACCGTCATGGGTCACGAAGTGGGTCACGTCGCCGGCCGCCATGCCGCCGAGCGCTACAGCCAGCAAATGGCCGCCGGTGTGATCACCACGGCCACGGCTGTCGCCCTTGAAGCAGGCGATGTGGAGGGCGGCGCGGCCATCGCCGGTATTCTCGGCGCCGGTGTCAGCTTCGGTGTGATCCTGCCCTACTCCCGCAGCCATGAGTATGAGGCCGATGAACTCGGTGTGCGCTATATGGATGCGGCCCGGTATGATCCGCGCCAGGCCTTGACCTTCTGGAACCAGATGGCAGCGCGGAGCAGAGGCTCGCGCCCGCTTGAATTCATGTCCACGCACCCGTCCGATGCCAACCGGATCCAGCGGATGCAGGGTGTGATTTCCACTTTGGCTTGATCTGCCCAAAGATAAAATCGTGCCGTGAGCCGTGAGGTCTGGACAAGCCATTCGGCAGGCTTGGGCAAGACAAGACATCAGCGATACGAGCCTTGCCCCGTGTCGCTTTTTTATGCCCACAGACCCGCTTCGGGCATGGTCAACCCCGCTTCGGGGATCTTCAATCGATCGCGCCGGTCTTAGGGGGTTGCGCCGGTCTCAGGGGGTCGCGGTGTCAGCGCCGGTGAGTTCCGCCAGCCAGGCCGCGATCGCCACACGGTAATAGTCTGGACCGAAACTTTTCCATTCCCCAAGCGATGCCGGCACCGTGAAGGCCGCTGCCGCGTCTTCAGCCGACTGTCCGTCCTGATAGGCTTGCCGCGCGGCCGCTTCCACCGCCTCCAAAAGCCCAAGATAGTCCGCCATTTCAGACGCCTGTGAAACCGAGCCGTGCCCGGGCACCAGTGTGACATCACTCTCTGCCAGCAAAGCGCGGACATTCCGCATCAACAGGGAGGGCTGCGCATCAACGAAATTGGGAACAATCCCGTCCCAGAGCATATCGCCAGCAAACACGACATTGGGATCATCGACACGCGCCACGACATCACTCTGGGTATGTCCGGCTTCGAAGGACAGCGTCAGCTTACGGCCGCCAAGGTCGATCTCGTAGGGCTCGTCACCACTCAAAATGACCGTTGGTAACAGCAGGCGCGCGCGCATATTGGCCACGCCGTCGTTGCTTTCATCTGCCTGCGGAGTGCCATACCGGTCAAGCAGTGTCTCATAAGTCATTTGCGTGGCGATGATGGCGGGGCCCTCAGCGCCCCTCTGAAACCCTGCAAGGCCCCCGATATGGTCAAGGTGGTAGTGCGTCAGGATCACATCGGTGGGATACCGCCCGGTGATGGCTTTGCAGCGCTCCGCCAACCAGGCGCCGCCCTGGGGCTGAAAGTAGGCATCAATGGCCACAATGCGCTCGCGGCCCACCACGAAGCCACCATTACACACCGTTTCAAAGGCCCGCGCCTGAAAGGGCGTCGAGACAACGGCGTAAACCCCATCCGCAATCTGCTCCAACCGCGCAAAAGGTTGTGTGTCGAGAACCTCGCCATGGGATTGCATGGCATGGGCGGTCCGGATGCTCCCCGGGACCAGCGCATAGGAGGCGGCCAGCCCCGCCCCGGCCATCAGTTTCAGAGCGATCGCCTGACGCCGTGTCAGCCCTTGTGCCCTTGTCGTCATTTTCAGATCCTTGTTTCCGCCCCACGGAGACTGTACGGCCTCAGGCCCATCGCGATACAGTAGCCGCAAACTTTGGATTGAAAGGCCCAGCCGTTTGGTATTGACCCTCAAAACAACAATAAATCAACAATCCCGCAAAATACTTCACGATCATGCGATCAATCCAGTTCACAACAGACGCATCCTGACACCACCATACGGCTCCCGCCAAGCAGCTCTGCAAGGGTGCCTGGTCTCGTTAAGGCAACTATCCCTTTGATCCGAACCCAAAACACTTACGTATGACCTCATGGATGTGAGATGACGATGGATATGAGAGGCGGACCGTGACCCTGATCCTGGCCGATATCAAACCAGAAAAGCCCGCGAGTGATGAGACGGTGCAAAGCTGTGGGATCCCCGTCAGCGCGCGCGCTCTGAACCGCACCTATCCGGCGGATTTCAAACCCGACGCCAGCTACAAAGCCACCATGCCGGACCTGCAAAACGGGCCGGAAAGTCTGATCAAGGGGGCCCATGCGCAGATCCAGCATGTGGGCATTTCCAATTTTCGTCTGCCGCTTGCCTATCGCATGCGCGACGGGTCTGTCATGACCTTGGAGACATCCGTGACCGGGTCGGTGTCCCTGGACGCGACCAAAAAGGGCATCAATATGAGCCGCATCATGCGCTCATTTTATAAGCATGCGGATCAGCCCTTTGACTTTGAACTGATCGCCAAAGTCCTCGACAGCTATCTCACCGATCTGGAGACCTTCGACGCCCGCATTCAATTGCGCTTCCGGCTGCCGATGAAAAAGGAGTCCCTGCGCAGCGGCTTGACCGGCTATCAGTACTATGACGTGTCCTTTGAAATGCTGCGCCATGACGGCATCTCAACGCGGATTATTCACCTGGATTACGTCTATTCCTCAACATGTCCGTGTTCTTTGGAACTGGCGGAACACGCCCGTGAGATCCGCGGACAAATCGCGACCCCGCACTCGCAGCGCTCTGTCGCCCGGGTCAGCGTTGCGCTTGAAGGCGGTGACACGCTGTGGATCGAGGATCTGGTGGATGCGTGCGTGCGGGCCATTCCCACCGAGACCCAGGTGATGGTCAAACGGGAGGATGAGCAAGCTTTCGCAGAACTCAACGGATCCAATCCGATTTTCGTCGAGGACGCCGTGCGCCTGCTCTATAAAGCCCTCGAGATCGACACCAGGATTGGCGATTTCCGCGTCATCG
Organism: uncultured Alphaproteobacteria bacterium; assembly: GCA_964625525.1. GTDB lineage: Bacteria > Pseudomonadota > Alphaproteobacteria > JAJFIK01 > JAJFIK01 > CAZVEE01. The sequence goes on from CAZVEE010000099.1 coordinate 6,141, forward strand.
CCAGTCACCAGGAATCGCTGCACAGCCATGATGCCGTGTCGATCCTGGCCCGGGGCAAGACCTTTGCCCAAACGAGCTATGATCCGCGCCTTTTTGAAACCCTCTTCCACACCGGCTGACGGGGCACGAGAGCGCTTTCAGGACAAGGGCGTGCCCGTTTCCGCCCGGAAAGCCGCGCCCCACCCAAGGATAAAGCCGTTTCAATCCGTATCATGTTCGAAATAAATAGAGCTACGGAGGGATCTTAATCCATAGGGGCGGTTCCGGAATACCGGAGTGGAGTGATGGGCGTTGTCGGGAGGTGCTCCGTATTAAGAGCAGAGGGAGACGCCATACGCCATCAGGCTCGATGGCGTATGGCAATGGCACTGGTGATGATCAGTCGTGCGGGAACGGCCATGGTGCCGCTGCAACATCGACGGCCATGACGCGCAGTGTCCCGCCCCCACTTTGGCCCGCCGGAGACCGGATGGGATCGTTCCGGGTATTTGCGTGGGTGGCCCGCCAATCAAATCGGAAACGCCCGGGGGTCGTGTCCAAGCAGGCAATCTGCGACGTGCCGCTCCTTGTGAAGGAGCCAACCTGAAGCCGCTGATTGGGGCCGGAACATGGCGGCGCGAGGTCGTCGTGGTTTGGCGCTGCGCCGTCCCAGTCACCGCGCCCGTTGGATTGCCATTGACCACCGAAGGGACTGTCGCTTCCCCGGATCTCGTTATAGGCAATCGTGACCGTACGCGAACTTTCCGTGTAGCACATCATATCCGACTTTGCATCCTCGTCGAACCGCCCCACGAACAACCGCGCTCCCTCGTGGAAGCACCATGCCATGCGCCGGCTCCAGTCCGCAGTGGCAGGATTCCCCAGACGACCGTCTGCAGCCGTATAATTCACCCATTTGCGGCCACTGGCCGTGTCATGGCACAGCAGATCCGAGCGCCCATCGCCATTGAAGTCTCCTACATGCAGCTGGCCGCTATCATGACTGCAGAACCGCGTATCGAGAGTGTAATCGACACCGGCATAGTACGGGCTCGCCTCTTGAGCATAGTCGATCCACTTTCGGCCCGACCGCTGATCATGGCACAGGAGATCGGTCCGTCCGTCCCCGTTGAAATCTCCCACATGCAGCTGACCGGTATCATGACTGCAGAAAGCCGAGGGTTGGCGCGTATTGCGGCGAAGACCGCCCGCATCTATACCGAGGGCAACCGTGATGGACGTGCCCGGATCGAAGCAGATGGCATCTGGCCTGTCATCGCCATTCACCTCGCCATAATACACGGCCATGCCGTCGCATTCGCCGGTAACCCCGATGTCGCTATTGACGTTCAAAGACCAGGCCAACATGGCGCGCAGAATATCAGACCGCATGGGGGTTGGATCGGCGATGGCATTCTCCGTACCCCAATCGGCACTCGTCACACCGATAATCGCGCCTGCCCCTCCGACGGGCCCGACAACGGTCGGACCGCCGGAGTCTCCCCGGCATGTCGCCTGGGCCGCAAGAGCGAGAGAGGAAACCGTCACGGCCCGCTTGGCCGCGGGGGCACTGCAAGCGGGAAACCCCCTTGAGACACCAAAGATGGTGTATCCCGACGTTGAAGCGGCCCGCTGAGGCGGCACGCCGATCGTTGCCGGAGTCACCTCGGTGACGGAGCTTGCGAGCAACACAATCGCCACGTCGTCCAGCCCGAGAACATCGCTGAACGGATAGACGGCCCGTGCCGGCGTGCGCATGGAGGCGGGATAGGTCGTGCCATCCGCTGTCCGGGCAAAGCTGACACCGATATTCGCCCCACCATCCGCCAACGGATGATGGAGGAAGTCAAAGCAATGGGCTGCCGTCAGAACCACGTCGGGCGAGATCAGCGTGCCGGTGCACCGCCCGCCCCCCTGCGTGATCACCCATCCGATTTCCGGCCGCGCGGTCGTAATGGCTGCACCGGGCGCGGAGATGAGCGGACGCCGCACCTCCTCCTCACTGTCTTGCGCGCTGGCCGGGCTCTGTTGCGTCATGTCGAGGCCAGCCGCAATCAGCATGGCGGTTGCCGCGAGGATCAAGCGTTTCATCCGATAGTCCCCCTCCCCATGAAGTCCAAAATCGCCCTGTCAGACGCTCTTTGAACGCCACCACAGCGGTTCCGGCCTTGTTTTCTTCAACCCCCACGGGACGGTAGCGCCGCAAATCGCCTCTGAGAAGCCATTTTGGGCAACATTGACGTGTTTCAGGCACAGTTTTCCCACTTTCATCACATGATCGTCTCCTTGTGTAAGCCGCTGAGCCAGCCGGTCGGCGCAAATCCGCGATGGTCTCCAGGATGCGGCGCATCAGATCGCGCGGCACCGCACCCTCGGCCATCTGGAAGACGGCATAGCGGGCGTGGGGAATGACCTTGGCCCCGATCTTCACGAGCGTCTCGCGCAAAGTGGTCAAGCACCATCACTCGACCTCTTGCGATAAGGTCTGCATACGTAGGAAATGGGACCTAAGGCGCACGTAATCGGAAAGTCATCCGGGGAATGCCGTTTCAAGGATCTGATTTTGATTGAAACGGCTCTCAAGACGATCGCCCACCGGGGCCGTTACTGTCCCCGATGGGCGCGGCGGTCCGTGGTCGCTTAGGGCGCGGGTGTCGTTTGCAGTGCGCCTGCGAATGCGGCGTTCATGACGTGGAACACCGCCGTGTTGTCAACGAAGTCGCCACCCCAGCCATAGGCATCTCCCCACAGCTTGCCCGCCTCCAGATCCGTGCGCGTGAACTCGGCGAAGCGTTCGGCACCCACGCCGATGGCCCAAAGCGGCACCAGTTCGTTGGTGTGATTGGGCGAGGCGAATTGATAGCCCGGCAGTGTGCCGGCGCCGCGATCCTGCACCGCGAGATACTCATTGAACACATCTTCCGTGGGATCAAAGCGCGCGGCCGCCAGCGCCTCTTGGCTGCGGTCGGCCGCGACCGGCCCGCCCGTTCCGTTTGTCCAGGTGCCCTCGCCCCAGATGCCGCCGCATTCATGGTCGGAGGTGATGATCAGCAGGGTCTCATCCCAGCTTGAGTGCTCCTCCACCCACGCGATCACCGCGTTCACGGCCTCGTTGAAGGCCATCTGTTCTTCGATAAACCGAGGCATGTTGTTGGCGTGGCCCATCCAGTCAACGGCGCCCCCTTCCGACATCAGGAAGAAGCCATTTTCGTTCTGGCTCAAAACATTCAGGGCACCGATCGTCATGGTGGCGAGGTCTGGCACGGCCGCGTTATAGGCCATGCCGGAGGGCGTGTCCGCATCGCTCAAATCGGTTCTGAGCGCCTGGAGCGTGGCACCGGCGCGCGCGACCCCAATCACCCGCGCGGGCACAGTCTCGCCCGTCGCCAAGGCCTCGAAATCTGCCTTGGCCTCGACAAAGGCAAAGCCGTTGAGGCCGGCGTCGCTGGTCAAGGTGGCGAAGGTCTCCGCGCCACCGACAAATTGGTAGGCGCTGTCTTCCTCGGGCTCGAATGGCGCGCCGCTATTGTCATAAAGCGGATGGCCCGCGCCCATAATGACATCCAGCTCGCTGCGCGCCATTTCATTGAAAATCTCAACATAGTTGTCGCGCGAGCTGTTATGCGCGATGACCGCGGCGGGTGTCGCGTGGGACAGCATCACCGAGGCGACCGCACCGGCGGAGCGGCCCTGATCCATGGCGATCTGCGCGATGGTGCGCAGCTCGGTCGTGCCCGTCCAATCCACATTGACGCGGCCATTCGCCGTCTTGCGGCCCGCCATGAGAGCGGTTCCGGCGGCCGCACTGTCTGTATACGTGGTATAGCGCTCTTTGACCGGCGCATAGTCATTGCGGAACGTGTTTTCAAAGCGCGTCCACCGGGTGGTCGGGTCATAGCCTTGCGCCACGGCCCCCGAGGCGCTGTCCACATCCGCCCCGCTGGGTAACACGTCACCGGCACGATCGATGAGATTGAGCGAATCGTGGGCCAGTCCGTACACCACGGGCCGTGTCCCGTCGGGGCGGACCACCTGATAGGCCTGTTGCCCCGCGAGCCCCTGATAGTAATCCGTCGCCAGCCAGCCATTGAACCCGATGCCATCAGAGACCATCAGGATCACATTCTTGGCCCGAGGCTCTTCGGCGGCCGCTGGACCTGCGAGCGCAACGGCCAAAGCCATTGCAAGAACCATCTTTCTCGGCGTCATTTTCGTCCCCTTCCCATGTGCGTTCTCATCCCAAAGGGTAGTGCCCGATTATGACGCGTGTGTCACGGCCCCAGGGCCCGGCCGATCCCCCCTCCTGACGCCACACCGCGCCGCCCGCTCCGGCGGGTCGGGCCGGGGCGGACCGGCGCTCCGCTGTTCCAGGACCCACCGCGCAACGCCCGCATGGGGCTGTCCCGAGGGCCAGCCGGGTCGCGCATTGTTGCATCGGTGTAAACGCGCTGCACGTCGTCGCACCACTCCCAGACAGTGCCCAACATGTCATGCAGGCCCCAGGCATTGGGCGTCTTCTGGCCCACCGGCTGTGTCTGTCCGCCACTGTTTTCCCCGTACCAGGCCACGTCGTCCAGCGGCCCATAGCGGGCCGTCTGCGTCCCCGCCCGGCAGGCATATTCCCATTGCGCTTCCGTGGGCAGACCATAGGGCCGGCCTGACTGCTCCGATACCCAATCGCAATAGGCGCGGGCGTCATGCCAGGAGACCAGGATCACCGGCCGGCGGCCCCGCCCCCAATTTTGATCAGCCGGCAGATCCCGCCCGGTCTCCCGGCAGAACACATCATAGTGCTCAAAGGTCACCGGATAGCGCGCCAGGGCACGCAGGCGCTCCAAATGCCGGTAGAGGATCGTGCCCCGCGCCTCCCCGCCCATGGCGAGCGCCCGGGTGAGCTGCTTCGGCGCCTCCAGCACTTTGGCGATGAGGCGGTCATCATTGGTGTGCTTGCGGATCGCCTCGGCCGCCCGTTCAAACGCGGCCATGGCCGGCCAGAAGGCCGCATCCAGCGCATCGTCCTGGCGCGTCTTGGGCAACAGCGCTTTCAACGCCGCCACCACCCCCTGCCAGCGCGGGTCCTAGACATTGCCGTCCCAGACCGACAGATCGGTGCACTGGATTTGATTGAAGCCGAGCGGCTGCTCGACGCCATCCAAGCTCACCGGGACCATGCAGCCGCGCGCCTTGGCCGCGTCCGCCTCCTCCCAGACCCATTGCGCTTCGATGGAAGCCTCGGTCCAGACCACCAGCACCGCCGGCACACTGTCCAGCATATCCGCAAGCCGCGTACGCCAGACCGCGCCCGGCGGGTTGTCCTGGTCCCAGGTGACCGGCACCCCCCTCGCGGATCAAAAGATTCCGCAGAACCGCAACCCGCTCCAGGTCCTCCCGAGCATAGCTGATGAAAATCGCTGTCATGCATCCTCACCGCTGAGATCATGCGCCATTGCGCGGTAACTTACACGGTGGGGCTGTGGGGGAACAGGCGTCTCATGCACGCCGCGGTGATCCCCATCGGCGTCCAATCCGATCAAGCCGTTCGCCCTCGCAGACTTTCGGGGCCGGGCTTGGCATGGTTAGATGACCGCCCGCATCACCAATGCTGTGTGCTCACCATCAACAAGGGTCAGGGTAGACATGTCTCAATCAAGAATGGTCATACCGTGGTGGCTCACGGTCATCATCATCCTGGAAACCCTGCCCATGTTTATCGGGCCGGTTGTCGCCCTATCCTTACCGGGGTTCATGGGTGGGCCGGGTGCGGAGGAGATCAACCAAGCCGCCTATATCTACGCCGCCCGAAACTTCGCGGTTGGCACCGCTTTCATCATCGCATTCGCGCTTAGAAGTGCGCCGATGCTCTTTATTTTAATTTTCATTCGGCTCTTCACAGATCTGATTGATCTGCCCACGCTCTTATATTTTGGACTCTCGTCCAATCCGGCGATTTCCATCTCGATTTTCGTGTTTCTCTACTACATCCCGGCCGTGTTCGCCTTGTGGTATCTGTGGCGTCAGATGACCAGCCAACCGCACTAGGCCCTGACAGTCTGAACCGCGCCGGGTTTGTCGGAGGCTCCAACTCCTGAGAGGATGGAGCCATGA
>CAZVEE010000100.1:0-8863 GCA_964625525.1 uncultured Alphaproteobacteria bacterium
GTGTGATTGACCGTGCGCCAGGCAATGTCGGTCACGTGCAACATACCATCGATGCCGCCCAAATCCACGAAGGCGCCGTAATCGGTGATGTTCTTGACCACGCCCTCGCGCACATCGCCTTCTTTGAGGTTTTCGACGATTTCCTGACGCTGTTCGGCGCGGGTTTCCTCAAGCACGGCCCGGCGGGACACGACGATGTTGCCGCGGCGCTTGTCCATTTTCAGGATCTGGAAGGGCTGGGGAATGTTCAGCAGCGGTGTCACATCGCGCACCGGGCGAATGTCCACCTGCGAGCCTGGCAGGAACGCCACCGCGCCATCGAGATCCACCGTGAAGCCACCCTTCACGCGGCCGAAGATCACGCCCTGGACCCGCTCATTGGCCTCATAGCCTTTCTCCAGGCGCACCCAGCTTTCCTCGCGCCGCGCCTTGTCCCGCGACAGCACCGCCTCGCCCAGCGCGTTTTCCACGCGCTCCAGATAAACCTCGACTTCGTCGCCGACCGCCATTTCCAGCGGCTGGCCCGGCATGGAGAATTCCTTCAGCGGCACCCGGCCTTCGGTTTTCAGGCCCACATCGATGATGGCCATGTCGTTCTCGATGGAGATGACCCGGCCTTTGACAACATTGCCTTCTTCCAGCGTGTTCGAAGACGGGTCCCCATCCAGCATGGCGGCGAAATCATCGGTCGTAGGCATGCCATCCATGGTCGGCATTTCGGCAAGTGCGCTGTCAGTCATTCAAGCTCCATAACGAGCGTCGGCCCCACGCGGCCTCGGCCCTTCGTTCGACGGCCCTTCGCGGCGAAGGGTCCTGGGTCTAAGGATCATCGCTTGCGGCGCGGCGGCAGGCGAACCTGCCCCGCCCCCCTCTTCGTTTGCTCCACGCGATCACGCATCAGCACAACGAAAGAGGCTCCGGCGGGCATACCCGGCCGGAGGGTCGCGTCTTGGTTTCTGAAATCGGGTCGAACGTGGCTGGGGTCCGGTTTTGGATTTGGCCGTCTCAAACAAGACCAGCCAACCGTACCGCGCGGTCCGCGTTCCTAGGCCAGCCTTGCATCCACAATGGCGCGGGCGGCCTCAAGTGCCGCTTCTATACTCAAATCAGTGGTGTCGAGCAAGTGGGCGTCCTCGGCCGGGCGCAAGGGCGCGGCGGCGCGGCTGCTGTCCCGCTCATCGCGCGCGCGCACATCGGCAAGCACCATGTCATAGGGCGTGGTCTCCCCCCGCCCCGTCAGCTCCACATGGCGCCGGCGGGCGCGCTCTTCAGGGCTTGCCGTGATGAACAGTTTTACGGGCGCGTCCGGACAGATCACCGTGCCAATGTCCCGGCCTTCTAGCACTGCCCCCGGGGCATTGCCCGGTGGGCGGGTCGCGAAATCCCGCTGAAACTGAAGCAGGGTCTCGCGCACCGCCGGATGCCCACTCACTTGCGAGGCCGCTTTGCCCATGGCGCTGGTGCGGATCGCGGCATCGGGAATGCTGCTTTGCGCCAGGCGATGGGCTGCCGCTGCCGCGTCCGGCTCATGCTCCGGGTTTCCGCCCGCCTCGATCACCAGATAACCAACCTTGCGATAGAGCGCGCCCGTGTCCAGATGCGCGAAGCCGTAATGGGCCGCCAGCCCCCGCGCCAGCGTGCCCTTGCCGGCCGCCGCCGGCCCGTCAATGGCGATCACCCGTCCGCCGCTCATATATCCTCTCCCGCCGCCGTGATGGGCGCGCCGAGCGCGGCCATCGTGTCCGTGAACCCTGGAAAGCTGGTGGCAATCATTGCTGCGCCCGTGGCTGAGATCGGCTTCTGCGCCGCCAGACCCGCCACCAGAAAGGCCATGGCGATGCGATGGTCGCCGTCGCTGTCGATTTCAGCGCCACCAGGCAGGCTGCCGGGGCCCTGGCCCTCGACCGCGAGACTGTCTGGCCCTTCTTCCACATGCGCGCCGCAGGCCGCGAGCCCGCGCGCCATGGCGGCCAGCCGGTCGCTTTCTTTCACCCGCATTTCACCAATGCCCTGCATTACCGTGCGCCCCTGCGCACATGCCGCCGCAACGCTGAGTGCCGGATACTCATCGATCATCGAGGCCGCCCGCGCCGCCGGCACGGTGATGCCACGCAGGCCGTCCGGCGCGCTCAGGGCCAGATCCGCGACCGGCTCGCCGCCCGCATCCCGCGGGTTCAGCCGTTCGATTACGGCGCCCATTTCTTCCAGACACGCCACCAAACCAGTGCGGTGAGGGTTCATCACCATACCCTCGATCACCACCCGACTGCCGGGCACAATGGCCGCCGCGACCAGCGGAAACGCCGCCGAGGAAGGATCCCCCGGCACGCAGAGCGGCCCCGCCCGCAAAGCCGTGCCCGGCGTCAGGCGGATGGCCGTTGCCGGTCCGTCCGGCGTGTCGACCGTCTCATGGGTAAGCGCCACGCCCAAGCGCGCGAGAAGGCGTTCCGTGTGATCGCGGGTGGGGGTGCGCTCCACCACGACCGTCTCGCCATCCGCAAAGAGGCCCGCCAGCAAGACCGCCGATTTCACCTGCGCACTGGGCACCGGCAGCTCATAGCGGATCGCCGTCAGCGGCGCCTGACCGGTGAGACGGCCGGGCAATCGGGTGTCATCCACCAGCACGGCCCGCGCGCCCATGATCGCCAGCGGTGTGGTGACCCGCGCCATGGGCCGGCGGCACAGGGACGCGTCCCCCGTCAGGTCAGCCGTGAAGGGCTGGCCCGCCAGAATCCCCATCATCAACCGCACACCGGTGCCGGAATTGCCGAAATCAAGCGCGTGATCCGGGGCCTGTAACCCCCTCAAACCGCGCCCGACCACGTGCCAGACGCCCGGCCCCTGCCGCTCAACGCTGACGCCCATGGCCCGCAGCACGGCGCCGGTGCGCAGCACATCATCGGCCTCCAAGAGCCCCTCGATCGTGCTTTCCCCTTCGGCCAGGGCCGCCAGAATCAGCACCCGGTGCGAAATCGACTTATCACCGGGCAGGCGCACCGTACCGCTGAGTGACGGGGCGTTGCGGGCCGTCAATCGATCCGGCAGCACGGGTCCGGTCTCGGCCGGGGTGGAAGAGGCAGAACGCATCGGCGTGGGTCCGTTCGTTGCGGGTGAAGGCGGTGTCCAGGTGCACCGCATGATCGCTTTATGCGGATTACTCTTTGACAGCATCGGTTGATCGTGGCAATCGGACGCCCTCTTTCATCGGCCCTGTCCGGCGCGCCCCACAGCGGCGCTGACCCGTAGGGTCGCCCAGCCCCCTTCTTTTTTTTCGCGGACAAGGGATCGACGCCCGTGCCTAAACCCGAGCTAGGAACGAAGCGCACCTGCCCGAGCTGCAGCGCCCGCTTCTACGACCTGGATAAACGCCCGATGGAATGCCCGAAATGCGGGCACACTTTCGATCTGGACGCCATCGTCAAGCCGCGCCGGACGCGCACCGCCAAAGCCGCCTCCGAGGAAACCGCTGCGGAGGCGCCAAAGAAAAAAGCCGCCGCGAAAGCCGCCGAGGCCGAGGAAGACGAAGATCTGGAAGAGGTCGAGGAGGAAGAAGACCTCGAACTGGAGGAAGACGACGCTGACGAGGACGACAGCGACGACGATACCGACGACGACGACACGGCCGACGATGATGAGGACGAGGCCGGCGCCAAGAAAAAGCGCAAAAAGAAGAAGAAGGTTGAGCCCGTCGCCGAGGACGTCATCCCCGATCTCGATGATGACGAGGATCTGGACGACGAGAACGAGGAAGACGGCATGTCCATCGTCGAAGAGGACGTGGGCGTCCTGGATGATGATGACGACAATGACGACCTTGGCACCATCGTCGACGCGGATTCCGACACCAAGGACGATTAAGGCGGCATCCGTACCGTCGCGGGCGGGCTCTCCCGTCCCGGCCGGTTCACGGCGATTTTCGCTTGAACCGGCCCACGCGACTCACTACCTTGCCGCCTCTGACCCGGGTGCCCCATCACCCGGCGTACCGGTTGGGGCCATAGCTCAGTTGGGAGAGCGCTACAATGGCATTGTAGAGGTCGTCGGTTCGATTCCGTCTGGCTCCACCATTTTCTCCGACCGCGCTCGGTTCTCGGGCTATTCCAGATCTCGGTCCCATCTCACAACTCGGTCCCATCTGAGAACGTGGCGCCATCCCAGCTCTTGGCCCATCCACAAGACGGCGCACGCCGTTACGCTCAGCGCTCTTGGGCATCTGGGTTGGGCACCACGCTCGCCACAGCACCACGTAACCACCTATAGGCTTTGCGCACTTTGGGTTCGCTCATGCTCTGTGCACGGCAGACGAACTTATAGGTGTATTCCACCTGGCCCGGATCATCGCCCAGCGCCACGCCATTGCGGCCATACGCGGCGTGGGCATAGAGTCATGGTGCAATCCCCAGACCCAGACCCAGACCCAGACCCAGACGCCGTTTCACGGCATCCGATCGGGCCATTTATTGGAATCTGCCTACGGATGACCTGGACCCCGTCGGGCATCGGCACAGGCCTTGGGCCGGTGTTCGACCAGCACGGGCCGATTGGCAACGCGCTGATGTCCGTCGCGTTGACGCCCTTCCCCGGTTGATGCGCCCCGGACCTTGCCCCTGCCTCTGACCGCGAGGAGCCTTTAGCGGGATTTCACGCCCTCACTTGACGCCTCAAATTAGTTCGAATATGAAATACCTGGCGACGACCTCACAGTGTGTGCGTATGACTGACCCAAAGGTATTTCAGCTGCTCCAGGAGGCGCATAGCGCGCTGTTTCGCGCCGCTGACCAGGCCCTGCGCGAGCGCAGTGGACTGACGGCATCGCAACAAGGAGTGCTCTTTGTGCTGATGAAAAAGGATGGCGTTCCCATCTCGACCATCGCCGAAGCGCTGAAGATGGGGAAGTCGAGCCTGACCGGCCTCATTGATCGCATGGCGGAGAAAGGGCTCGTGCGCCGCCGCCCCAGCGCGAGCGATGCGCGCAGTATCCTGATTTTCCTGGAAGACCCAGGCCGACGCTTGGTGCAGGAGACGGCACCGGCCACAAAACAGATCAATGCGGCTCTGCTAGAGCCCTTCTCACCGGATGAGCGTGCGCTCGTCGCCCGCTTTCTGCGGCATGTCTCCACGCATGCCGCGACCATCGTCACCACTCAGGCCAAGACAGCGATCACGCAAAGGACAGGCTCATGACGGACCCCATCCTCATCACCCATGACGAGCGGGTGACCACGGCCGTGATCAATCGGCCCGAAAAGAAGAACGCCATTACCCAAGGCATGTATGCTGCCCTGGCTGACGCTCTGTCCGCCTACGGACAAAACCAAGAAGCCCGTGCTTTTGTCATCACCGGTGCCGGTGACATGTTCACAGCCGGGAATGATCTGAAGGATTTTTCCGCCGGCGGCCAAGACGATGTGCCCCCGGTGGCCCGCTATCTCAACACCATTCTGGACTGCCCGAAGCCGATCATCGCCGCGGTCAACGGCCCGGCCATCGGTGTCGGACTGACCATGCTGCTCCATTGCGATCTGGTCTATGCGGGGGAAAGTGCCACTTTCAGCGCCCCTTTCGTGCGCCTGGGCCTGGTGCCGGAGGCGGGCTCATCGCTGCTGCTGCCAGCGGCAGTGGGTATGGCGGTTGCCAATGACGTGTTGCTGGCGGGCCGGACATTGAGCGCCAAGGAAGCCCACTGGTACGGCCTTGTGGCGCGGGTCTTTCCAGATGCGGATTTGAGCCGCTCAGTGCGCGATATCGCGCTCGGTGTGGCGCGCTCGGCGCCCAACGCATTGCTGCGTTCCAAGGCGTTGATCCGCAGTCAGCGTGCACAGATTGGTGAGCAGATGACAACCGAAGGCCGCGTGTTCGCGGACCAGCTTAAGTCACCGGACTTTGCCGAAAGCATCGCGGCCATGATGGAAAAACGCCCGCCAGTCTATGACTGACGGGCGTCACGGTCATCCGATAGCGGATCAGCGGCTGACAAAGCCTGACAGCCGCTCATTGATGATCTGATCCGCTTCGCGCATGATGCGGTCGATCAGCTCTTTACAGGTGGGGATGTCGTGGATCAGCCCCACCACCATGCCGCAGGACCAGGCGCCTTTTTCCATTTCCCCGTCCATCATGATTTTGGGGTAAACGCCGGCCACCTCTTCAATGATGTCCTCGAATTTGAGCGCCGCGCCCAGCGCCCGCTCCTTCTCTAGAAGCCGCTCCACGGCCTCATTGTTCAGCACCCGTTCGGTATTGCGCAAGGGGCGCATCACCAGACGTGTGTCGAGTTCGCTCGCCGCCACGATGGCCTGTTTGACGTTCTCATGCACCGGCGCTTCCTTGGTCGCGATAAAACGGGTGCCCATATTCATGCCCGCTGCACCCAGTGCCAGCGAGGCTACCAGCGAGCGCCCGTCCGCCATGCCGCCCGAAGACACAAAAGGGATCTCCAGCTCATCGGCGGCCCGCGGCAGCAGGATCATATTGGGAATATCGTCCTCGCCCGGATGACCGCCGCACTCAAAGCCGTCCACGGACACCGCATCACAACCGATGTCCTGCGCCTTCAACGCATGGCGGACAGAGGTGCATTTGTGGATCACTTTGATCCCGGCGTCTTTCAATGCCGGCAGCACCTGTTGCGGGTTCCGCCCGGCCGTCTCGACCACCTTGACGCCGCCCTGAATGATCGACTGCACATAGGCGGGATAATCCGGCGGGTTCAGCGTGGGCAGGAATGTCAGGTTCACGCCGAACGGTTTGTCGGTCATGTCGCGGCAGCGGGCGATTTCATTGGCCAGGTCGCCGGCGGATTTCTGCGTCAAGCCGGTGATGATGCCGAGCCCCCCGGCATTGGACACCGCCGCCGCCATCTCGGCAAAGCCGACATAGTGCATGCCCCCTTGGATAATGGGGTGTTCAATGCCGAACATCTCCGTGATTACGGTCTTCATGGGTGTCTCCCTCCCAAAGGTTGCATGTGGCGGACCTGCTTCAGGGGGCAGGCCTGAACCGGGGCCCCTCAGTCGTAACCGAGGTGCCCTTTCCAGGCCGAAAACCCTCCCGTCCTTGCGGACAATGGAAGCATGCCCGCAATCCTTCTTTCAATGGCCCTCTTTCACCGGGGCGTTTTCAAGAGAGCCCCTTGTAAGAGACATTTGCCCGCCCACAGGCCTTCCCGCCCCTTGCATGGGATGTCCGGCTTGGGGTCTAGTAGAGGTCTAGCGGAGATCGTGTATGCCTTGTGAACACCACCAATCTTCTTTTGACGGAGCATCAGCGGCTTACAAGCGGGCGCTGATTGCCGTGATCATTATCAACGCTGCCATGTTCGCGGTGGAGATGAGCGCCGGGTTTTCCGCCGGATCTCAGGCGCTGAAAGCCGATGCGCTGGATTTCGCAGCGGATTCCGCCACGTACGCCATCAGTTTGGCGGTGATCGGCGCATCGCTTGCGACCCGGGCCACGGCCGCTTTGTTCAAGGGCATATCGCTGGCGGTCATGGGGGTGTTCGTCCTCGGCGCGACGGCCGTGCGGGCGCTCGACGGGACGCCGCCGGAAGCGCACACTATGAGCGTGATCGGCACTCTGGCGTTACTCGCCAATGTGGCAAGTGTGCTGATTCTGCTGCGGTGGCGCGATGGGGACGCCAATGTGCGATCGGTTTGGCTGTGTTCACGCAATGATGCCATCGGCAATGTGGGCGTGATTGCCGCAGGGGGCCTTGTGGCCGTCACTGGCTCCGCCTGGCCCGATCTCATCTTCGCGGCCGTGTTGGCGGGGCTGTTCCTGAAGTCGTCCCTGGCCATCACCACGCAAGCGCGCCGGGAGCTGGACGCCGCCCGCGCGACAAGCCAAGCCTGATCACGATGCTTCGGGATCGGGCGTGCACAACGTCGGTGTGTCGGTCACCCGCGTCCAGGTCACGGTCTCACTGAGACCAAACACTCCGGCAAAGGCCCGCACGGCTAAGCGATCGCCCGTCCAGGTCACCTCGACACGATAGGTCTCTTCGGTGTCCGGGTCGAACAATCGGCCCCGCTCCCAACGCTGTTCAGAGACTGGCGTCAGGTCCCATAGGATGGGCTGCTGGCACAAGCGCCCCGCCGCACGGGCCAGCGCCGCATCGTGCTCCGCGCCAGGAGATGGGACGGGGGGCGGGGTGCACCCCTTCCAACAGAATGTACGAAGCCGGGATCACGATCAGCGCAAAGACAGTCGCCACCAACAATCCCAAAATGATCGCCATACAGAGCGGATACCAGGAGGGCGAGGACAGGGCGAGCGGCGTCAACCCCGCTATGGTCGTGATCGAGGTGGTGAGGATCGGGCGCAGCCGGTCCGACGCTCCATGGGCCGCCGCTCCATGGGCCGCCGCTTCGACCGGCGCCGGCGGTGGCATCCGCGGCCAGGCGGGCCTTCACCGTGACCACCCCTTGCACCAGGTTTGACTGCACTTCATTGAAGCTCACGCGGATCAGCTCTCCTTCATCGCGCAGGACAGTGACGGCCACGCGCTGCGGCCAGTCCGGGTCCTGAACCAGGGTTGCGATATGCGCTTCCACCCGCTCAATGGTGGCAAGCGTGTCCTGGCCAGGGCGTTTCAGCACGGACATCGTGATCGCCGGCTGGAACGGCGCGCCGGCGACGCTCACCTGGGTCTGCCCGCGATACTCTTGCAAGCCGATGAACACATGCGCCAGATCTCCCAGGCGCACCGCGTTCATCTCATCGGTCCGCCCAATGACAATCGCGCGAAGGTCGTCCACATCCGTGAACCGCCCTTCCAGATAAAGCGGCACAGTGCCGTCCGCATCCTCACCTGAATCTGCTCCACCTGCCGCGACAGGCGGTCGGCGGCCACGTCCAGCACGGT
>CAZVEE010000100.1:8963-12096 GCA_964625525.1 uncultured Alphaproteobacteria bacterium
CCTGAATCTGCTCCACCTGCCGCGACAGGCGGTCGGCGGCCACGTCCAGCACGGTCGCATCCACAGGGCCGGCAACCAACAGGCTCATGATCGGCATGTCATTGACCGAAACCTGCTCAATCACCGGCTTTTCCGCCGCCCGCGGAAAGGCAGTGGCCGCCGCATCCACTTTGACCCGCAAGTGCTGCATGGCGAAGGCGAGATCCTCCTCCGCCTCGAACTGCACCGCCACCAGGGAAAACGAGTTACTGGAGCTTGAGGCGAAGGATTGAGGCCCGGCAAAGCGCGGATCTCATCTTCTAAGCGTTTGGTGATCTCCTTTTCCATCTGCAAGGGCGACGCGCCGGGCCAAACGGTGGCGACAGTGGCCTGGGGAATGGCCAGGTCCGGATTATTCTCGCGCACCATGGAGGTGTAGGAGAGGACGCCGCCCAGTATCAGCAAGGCCGCCAGCACAATGGCGAAAGTGGGATCACGCAGAAAAAAGCGCGTTGCCGGGGATGGGGCCGTCATGGTGCCGCCTCCTCCGCCCCAATGAGGCCGACGGCGGATCCGTCGCGCAGGCGATGCTGCCCCGCCGTGACGATCCAATCCCCGGCGTGAAGCCCACTGACGACCTGCGCCCGCTCCAGACCCAGCAGGCCCAACTCCACCTCCCGGCGCGCCACGGTGCCCGCCTCCCGGTTCAACACAAAGACGCGCGCACGATCTCCCTGCTGATCAAGAGCCGTGTACGGCACGCTCAGCGCATCCGGTGCCTGCGCCGCGGCGATCCAAACACTGACATACGCCCCATCGCGCACAACCCCGGTGCTGCCTTCGGCGCGCACTTTCACCCCCACGGCCCGGCGTTGCAGGCTGACCGCCGGGCTCACGGACCAGATCCGCCCGGCCAGGACTTGCGGGTGGGCGCCCTGGTCGATGGCCTGGACAATGGCATCGCTTTCAATGGCAATGAACGCGGGCAGATCTTCCCGCAGGGTGGCCACCTCATGAGGCGGGAGATAAAGCGTCACTTCAAAGCGGCTATCGTCCATCACCACCACGGCGGCATTGGCCGCTTGCACCGCATCACGGGGATCCGGATCAGCGCCGGCGATGAAATCCCCCTCCCGAATGTTCATGAGGGAAATGACCCCGTCAAAGGGCGCGAAAAGGGCCGATTTTTCCAGGCCGATCTTGGCCTCCTCCGCCTGCGCTGCAATGGCGGCGACGCTCGCCCGGGCCTCGCCCAACTGAGCTTGGGCTCCGGCCGCAACCGCCTCGGCGGCTTCCAGCTCCGCCGCCGTGGACAGATCATCGGCACGCAGCTGACGCTGACGCTCTCAATCCTGGAGGGCTTGGGCTTGAGCCGCCAGGGCGGCAGTCACGCGTGTGCGCGCGGCGGCCAATTCCGCATCCACTTGAGCGACTTGCGCGGCCGTCTCCCGCTCATCAAGCCGGGCGATGAGTTGCCCCAATTGGCTATCGCCTTGCGGACCCGCCACCCGCGAGCCTTCGCGCAAAGTCTTGCCGCTGGCGTCAGTGGCGATAAACGTGACCTGCCCCGCGCGCTCAAACTGCAGGAACTCCTTGCGTTCCGCCTGGGCAATACCTTCCGCGAACAGCCATTGCGTGAGAGGGCCTTGCCGCACCGCCTCCACCTGCACGGCGACCGCCGGCGGCGCGGCATCTTGATCCGCTCCGGTGGAGGGGGCGTCTTCGAGTTCATCAAGAACAATCAATATCAGGACTACCAGGACCAGGCCGCCCAATCCCCAGGCAAGCCAGCGCGGCACGGCTGGCTGTACCGTCTCGGGCCTCAGTGAGTCACTCATCGCGCCGTCTCCTCTTCCGGCAAGGCGTCATAGGCGGCCGCATCGACCGGTGCACCCGCAGTGGCCTTGAACAGGGCCACCCACCAGAGCCAGCACCGCTTCGACTCGCGCCACGATCTCTGCATCACTGGCATCAAACACCGCAGACTGAGCATCCAAGACACTGAGCAGCGGCTCGGCCCCCGCTTGATACCGCCCTTCAAGCCCGCGCGCGGCACTGGCCGCGGCGGTCCTGGCGCGCACCAGGGCTTCGGCGCGGTTCAACGCTTCCCGGCGCACGGCCAGCGCATCACTGATTTCCAACAGCGCGTCGAGCACAGCCTGGTCAAAGCGCACGCGCGCCTCGCGCACCCGCGCGCCCGCTGCCTGAATATCAAGATTGCCACGCAAGGCCGCGTCCACGAGCCCTGTGAGCACCGGATCGTCAAAACCGGTCCACCAGTGCCGATCGGTGGAGATCGCAAACCCCACATCGCCAGGATCAGCCGCCAAGTCCACCGCTACCGGCTCGGGCGGCTCATAATCCGGCCCCACCGTGGTGCAGCCTGTAAGCCACAAGCCCGCCACCACCGCCCCCAGCCAGCGCAGCGGCGCGCGCACCTTTCCCGTGCCGTGACGCGATACACTCACGATCCCTGCCCCCTATAGTCCGAATGATCATTCGCAAAACTCAAAAGGGCTCCGGAATGCGGACCAAGAATGAAAAACTGCACGAGACCCGCAAACGCCAAATCCTGGACGCCGCGGCCCACTGCTTTGCCGCCAAAGGCCTGATGCAGACCACCATGCAGGATATCTGCGCCGCTGTGGGGCTCAGCCCCGGCACGGTCTATCGCTACTACGCCAGTAAGGACGCGATCATCACCGCCTTTGCCGAAAGTCATGCGGCGGACACGGCCGATCTCACCGACCATCTGGCTCAGGCGGAGACGATCATCGACGGCTTTCACGCCGTGATCCCGCCTCTCATGGCCGAGATGTGCAACAAAGACACCGCTCAAGTGGTGCTGGAAATCGGTGTGAAGGCGGGCCGCGATCCGGATATCGGCCAAGCCTTCCAGGCGGCGGACACCCGCTTTGCGACTGCGCTTGCCGATCTTCTGCGGGCGGATCAAGCCAAAGGGCACGTGGATCCGGATCTCGACGTGGAGGCAGCCGTCCAGATGATCTTGCTCATCCTGGACGGTCTTTTAACCCGCTACGCCTTCCCGGTGCCCATCTCCCGCGAGCGCCTCGCCGCCATGGTCATCCGCATCCTGGCTAAGACACTGGTGCCCTAGCCGGCCTTGGCGCCCTAGCCGGCCTTGGCGCCCTAG
>CAZVEE010000101.1:0-11962 GCA_964625525.1 uncultured Alphaproteobacteria bacterium
GAGGGCCGTTCGGGCCTTACCCGCCTCATCGATCAGTTCTACGATCCGGACACGCCTTAGCTCTCCCGCCCCCGCCCGACGTTCGAAAGCCGCTATGGCGACTACGATCATTTGGCACGGGTGAAGGCCTGGGGTGATCTGACGGAAGAGGGGGGCGAGGCATGAGCGATGATAAGCCCACCATTCCGGATGCCACGAAAGACGCCCAGGCCCGCGCCTCCAACCCGCATTTGTCCTCCTGGGCCGGCGCCAATGCGGGCGCGGGCAAGACCTATGTCCTCACCGCGCGTGTGGCACGCCTGTTGCTCGACGGTCAGCATCCCGATCGTATTCTGTGTATCACCTACACCAAAGCAGCGGCGGCGGAGATGAAGGCCCGCTTGTTCAAACGCCTGGGGGGTTGGTCCACATTGGAGGATGCCGCCTTGCGGGCGGAACTGGCCACTGTTGGCGTAACCGGCGTGGCCGACCAGGCTCTGCCCCGCGCGCGCCAACTCTTCGCCCGGGCACTCGAGACCCCGGGTGGTTTGAAAATCCAGACCATTCACAGCTTTTGCCAGCTCGTCCTGTCACGTTTTCCACTGGAGGCGGGGGTGCCGCCCGCGTTCTCCGTGCTCGATGACCGGCAGAGTGCGGACCTTCTGGAGACCGCGCGCGATTGGCTGCTGTGTGATGGGGATGTGGCCGGCGCACTCGCCACCGTGATCACGCGGACAGAGGAAACCGGCTTCGCCGCCCTCCTTGGCGAAATCCGGACACACCGCAGCACATTCGCACCTCTCACCGCCCCCGGCGGCCTCGATGACGCCACGGCCCATCTGGCGAAAACCCTTCAGATCCCGGACGGGGCAACGGACGCCTCGCTTCTTGCCGATGCGCTTAGCCCTCAAGCCTTTGAGGGTGTGCCCCTTGCGGCCATGACCCGGGTGCTGAGCGGCGGCTCCAAGACCGATCAGGAACGCGCCCAGGCCATCCAGGCCTTTCTTGAGGCAGATGATCCGGTCACCGCCTATCCGGATTATGCCAAGATCTATTTGACCGAAACAGGCGCCCCGCGCAAACGCCTGATCACAAAAAAGCCGGCGGAGGATCACCCCGCCATCGCAGCGGCCCTGGACACGGAACAGGACCGCATCGTCGCCCTGGAAACCACCCGGCGCGCCGCCCGCATGGCCGAGGCCACTGGCGCGCTGCTCCAGGTGGCCGCCTGCTATCTTGGCCACTACGACACGCTGAAAGCGGCACAGGGTGCCCTTGATTACGAAGACCTGATCCAGCGCACTCTTGGCCTGATGGCGGATGGCGATGCCAGCGCCTGGGTGCTCTACAAACTTGATCAGGGCATCGACCATATCCTCATCGACGAAGCGCAGGACACCAGCCCTAACCAGTGGGACATCATCCGTCACCTGGCGGAAGAGTTTTTCTCCGATGAGAGTCGCTCTCGCACGATCTTCGCCGTGGGCGATGAAAAACAGTCCATCTACAGCTTTCAGGGTGCTGATCCATCGGCGTTCGGGTGTATGCGCGCGCTTTTCGCCACCCGCACCACGCAGGCGCAAAGACGCTGGGACCCAGTGGAGCTGAGTCTGTCTTTCCGCTCCACACCGGAAATCCTGCGCGCCGTTGACCTCGTCTTTGCCGATGATATCAGCCGGCGGATGGTCACTGTGGGGGGCAATCCGGTCCACCACACGGCTTTGCGCAGCCATGAGCGGGGGCTGTTGGTATTGGGGCCGTCGCTGGCGGCCGATGTCATGCCGGTTGGCGAGCCTTGGTATGCGCCGCTGGAGCGGGTCGGGGCGGCGAGCCCCGCCGCTCGCCTCGCAAGGCAAATCGCCGATACGATCATTGGATGGCAACGCACCGGCGAGCGCGTGCCATCCACTGGGGCTATGATCCGGCCCCGGGATATCCTCATTCTCGTGCGTCGCCGCAATGCCTTCGTGGACATGCTTGTTCGCACCTTCAAGGAAGCGGGTGTGCCCGTGGCGGGCGCCGATCGGCTGATGCTTACGGAGCATATCGCGGTCATGGATCTGATCGCCCTCGGCCAATGCGCACTGCTGCCCGACGATGATCTCACTCTCGCCACGGTGCTGAAAGGGCCCTTTTTCGACTGGAGCGAAGACCAGCTTTTCGAGCTTGCCTACGAACGCGCCTGCACTCGCCTGTGGCAAGCTCTTCAAGCCGGTGACGCGCCCCATCACAAAGACGCGCGCGACCGTTTGCACCGCATCCGGACCATGGCCCTGACCCGCCCGCCTTTCGACTTCTACGCCTGGTTGCTGAGCGAGGGTGGCGGGCGCCGGGCACTGCTGCGTCGTCTCGGCCCCGATGCGGGCGATCCGGTCGAGGAGTTCTTATCTCTCACTCTGGAGGCGGAGCGCCATGGCGCAACGGCCCTGCAAGAGGTCCTTCACGAACTCACCGCCATGCCCCGCCAGATCAAACGAGACATGGAAGCGGCGGGAGCGGATGAAGTACGCATCATGACTGTGCACGGCGCCAAGGGACTGGAGGCGCCCATCGTCTTCCTGCCGGACACCTGTAGCCAGCCCGACGGCAAGCAGGACCCGGCGATTTTGATTGACCCCGAAACGGGCGGCGCTCCCCTTGCCCTATGGCCCGGGCGCAAGGCCGAGGACACACCGGTCAGCGCCACTTTACGCGCGGCGCTGGCGGAAAGGCGAGAGGCGGAGTATCGCCGCCTGCTCTATGTGGCCATGACGCGCGCCCAGGACCGGCTCTATCTGTGTGGCTATGAAGGCCGGCATCCGCGCAAGGAGACCTGCTGGTACAGCCTCGCGGAAACTGCCCTCATGCCCGAAATGCATGCGGTCAAAACCGCCTGGGGCACGGCCCACCGCCTGGGCACACCTGAAACACCGGCCACAGACTTACCACCGGCCGCGGCACCCGCCGCCCCCCCCCCACTGCCCAAATGGGCAACCGCCCGTCCGCCGGCGGAGCGGGTCCCGCCCCGCGCCATCGCGCCGTCGCAACTCATTGAGGATGGTGTCGCAGGCACGCCAGTCCCCGCCCTTTCCCCCCTGCTGCGCGGGCAGGCATTCCCGTTCGGGCGAGGGCGGATCATCCACAAATTGCTGGAAGCGCTGCCGGAGCTGCCCCAAGCCGAGCGCGTGGCGGCCGCCACACGGTATCTCGCCCTGCCCGCCCATGGCTTGGCGGAAGAGGCCGCCGAGGCGCTTTTGCGCGAAGTCCTCGCCATTATGGACGCGCCGGACTTCGCGCCATTGTTTGGACCTGATAGTCAGGCGGAGGTGCCGCTCACCGGCACGCTTCCCGCGCTTGGTGACGGCATCGTGATCGATGGACGGGTGGATCGCATGGTGGTGACGCCAACCAGCATCGCCCTGATCGACTATAAGACGAACCGACCTGCACCAACCCAAGTGGACCGGGTGCCGGCGGCCTATGTGGCTCAGATGGCGCTCTACCGGGCTTTGCTGCGCCACCTGTTTCCAGGCCGTGCCGTGACGTGCGCGCTGTTATGGACCGACCGGCCGCACGCGCTGTCCCTGCCTGACGCGGCCCTGGACGAGGCGATCATAGGCCTGACGCGGCGAATGGGTGCCGCGGGACCACGCCTTGACGGACCGCAAGCGGCTTCCTAGATTCACGCTCGACTCGAACCTCAGCGCCCGCGCCGCGCGACACGGCCTTGCGCGCCAACAGCAACGGAGGGCGACATGACGACGACGCCTGTAAGCGATTCTTCCTTCGATAATGACGTTCTGAATGCGGACAAACCCGTCTTAGTCGATTTTTGGGCGGAATGGTGCGGCCCGTGTAAGCAGATCGGTCCGGCGCTTGAAGAGATCTCTGACGAACTCGGCACCAAGTTGACCGTCGCGAAGATCAATATCGATGAAAACCCGCAAACGCCGAACCGGTACGGTGTGCGCGGCATCCCGACCCTGATGATCTTCCAAGGCGGCCAGCCCATTGCCACCAAAGTAGGCGCTCTGCCGAAAGGCAAGATCGTGGAATGGATCGAAGAATCCATTTGAGGCGATGCCTTACCGACGAGATCACGCCCTTCCGGCTATGCCGGAGGGGCGTTTTTCATCCGTGCTCGGCCAGAATATGACCGGCAAGATAAAGCGACCCACAGATCAGCACACGCGGCGCGCTTTCCCCATCTTCCCGGGTCATTTGCAGAATGCGGCCCAGCGCCGCGTCCGGCGTTTCCGCCTGGCTTGCGTCCAGGCCCACCGCGTTTGCCGCCTGTGCCACTTGATCGGCCGCCAGCGCACTGCGCTCGCCAGGAATAGGCACCGCCACCACATGGCGTACCAGCCCCTCAAAGACGGACAGGAACGCTTTTGGGTCCTTTTTGCTCATCATCCCAACAATGAGATAGAGCGGGCGCGGCAGGCGGGCATCGAGATCAGCCAATGCCTGGGCCATGGCCTGGCCCCCATGCACGTTATGCCCGCCATCAAGCCATACATCACCGATCGCTTCCCCCTCCCCCGCACCGCCTCGCAGACGCTCCACCAGGGGGCCTTTGGTGAGACGTTGCATGCGGGCTGGCCAAACCGCCGTTTCCAGCCCCTTTGCCAAGGCCGCGTCACGCGCGCCCAAATGGCGCATCGCCGCGAGCGCCAAGCCCGCATTATCGATCTGGTGGCGCCCGACAAGGCGCGGCAAGGGCAAATCCAAAAGGCCGTGCTCATCCTGAAACACTAACCGTCCGTGCTCCTCATAGGCGCTGAAGTCCTGGCCATGGACGAACAGCGGCACCCCAAGGCGCACGGCCGTTTCTTCCAGGACCGCCCGCGCTTCTTCATGCTGATCAGCGGCATAACAGGGGACACCCGGCTTCATGATGCCGGCTTTTTCTCCCGCGATTTCGGTCAGCGTATCGCCCAGAAAATCCTGATGATCATAATCGATCGGTGTGATGATCGTCAGGGCCGGCCGCTCAACGACATTCGTGGCATCGAACCGCCCCCCCATACCGGTTTCCAGCAGGGTCAGATCCGCGGGCACACGGGCAAAGGCGAGGAACGCCGCGGCGGTCGTGATCTCGAAATAGGTAATGGACAGGCCCTGGGCCGCTTGCTCGACATCGCTCAGCACGTCCACCAGCGCGGGCTCGCTGATCTCGCGCCCCGCCAGCAGGATGCGCTCATGAAATCGCACCAAGTGGGGCGAGCTATAACGGTGCACCGCGCGCCCGTCGGCCTCCGCCATCGCTTTCATCAGCGCCAGGACAGACCCCTTGCCGTTCGTACCGGCCGCATGCACCACCGCTGGCACATCCCGCTCAGGATGGCCGAGCCGGCCTAACAAGGCCTGCACCCGCTCCAGGCCCAGATCGATCACGATCGGGTGCAGACCCGCCAATCGGTCCAGCAGGGCGGCACTGCCAGCGGCGGCGTCGGTCATGCGTCGTCCTGGTCCGCCGTGTCGGACGGTTGGGAACGCACCACCGCTTCCGGGCTTACGGAGGGCTCATATGTCACGCCCGTGGCGCGGGGGCCGCTGGCCGGTCGGCGCGCGGCGCCGGTGCGATACGCCACCATCAACAGGTCGATAAGGCGCGCCAGCGTTTCCGCCATATCATGGCGATGCACAACCACGTCAACCATGCCATGCTCGCAGAGATATTCTGCTCGCTGAAAGCCTTCGGGTAAGCGCTCGCGGATGGTCTGCTCGATGACCCGCGGCCCGGCGAAGCCGATCAACGCACCCGGCTCGGCCAGATGCACATCGCCCAGCATGGCATAAGACGCGGTGACCCCGCCCGTGGTGGGATCGGTCAGCACAACAATATAAGGCAATCCCGCTTCACGCAGCATCTGCACACCGACGGTCGTGCGCGGCATCTGCATCAAGGAGAGGATTCCTTCTTGCATGCGCGCACCACCCGAGGCGGTGAAGATGATCAGCGGGGCCTGCTCCTCCACGGCGCGTTCACACGCGGCCAGGAAGCTTTCGCCCGCCCCCATGCCCAGAGAGCCGCCCATGAAGCCGAAATTCTGCACCACGACCATGGCCGGATGGTCGCCAATGCGCCCAAAGGCCAGCACCATGGCGTCTTTTTGTTCGGTCTTCGAGCGCGCATCGCGCAGGCGCTCCGTGTACCGCTTTTGATCGCGAAAGCTCAGCGGATCATCCACGACGTCAGGAGTATCCAGCTCTTCCCAGGTCGCATCGTCGAACAGCGTCTTCAACCGTTCCTTGGGTTCGATGCGCATATGGAAGCCGCAATTGGTGCAGACATTCTGATTAGCCGCCAAATCCCGATGAAAGATCATCTCACCGCAATTGGGACATTTCCGCCACAGATCATCAGTCGTCTCGCGCCGGTTAAACCAGCTGCTGATCTTGGGGCGGACCATATTGGTGATCCAGTTCATCGCGCCCTCGCTCTGTTCATGCGCCGCCTCGCCGGCGGGCGGCCTGTTAGGATTGTTTCGGCGCGCCGTGCACCGCCGCGCTTAGATCTCGTGCAAAGCCCTCAACCGCATCGGTTAGGCCGGGCTTTGCGGTTCCGTCTGCTGTCAAATGATCCGTGATGCGCCCGACCAGAGCCGAACCGACCACGACCGCGTCACCAATGGCCCCCGCCTCCGCCGCCTGCTCCGGCGTCTTGATGCCAAAGCCGATAGCGATGGGCAGGTCCGTGTTGCGGCGCAATCGCGCAGCCGCATCGCGCAAGGCGTCCTCGGCGGCCGAGCCCGCGCCCGTGACGCCCGTAACCGAGACATAATACAGAAATCCGCTCGCCCCCCGCAGGACGGCCCCCAGCCGGGCCTCATCGGTTGTGGGCGTGGCCAGGCGAATGAGATCAAGCCCGTCAGGGCGCACCGCACCCAGGCCGTCTTCTTCCTCCGGGGGCAGATCGACAATGATCAACCCGTCCACACCCACATCAACCGCATCACGCAGGAAGCGTTCGGCCCCGTAGGCATGGACCGGATTGAAGTAACCCATCAGGATCACCGGCGTGTCGAAGCCATCCGCGCGAAAGCGGCGCACCAGATCCAGCGTGCGCGTGAGTGTCATGCCCGCTTTCAGGGCTCGCAGCGAGGCTTCCTGAATGGCCGGCCCGTCCGCCATGGGATCGGTGAAGGGCACACCAAGCTCGATCAGATCGGCGCCCGCGCCTGGCAGGCGTGACAGCAATGCGTAACTTGTATCCGGATCCGGATCACCGGCCGTGAGGAAGGGAATGAACGCGGTGCGGCCTTCCGCGCGCAGCGTGGCAAAGCGTTGGGCGATGCGCCCGACCGGAGTTTGGCTTTGGCTCGTCACAGGTCCACCCCCAAGGCGTCGGCGACCGCGAAGATGTCCTTGTCCCCACGACCGCACAGATTCAACAGCAAGATATGATCGCGGGTCATGGTGGGCGCGACCTTGGCGGCATGGGCAAGCGCATGGGAGGGCTCCAGCGCCGGAATGATGCCTTCCATCTTGGTACAGAGTTGGAACGCCTCAAGCGCCTCACCATCCGTGACGCTCACATAGTCTACTCGTCCCTCATCATTCAACCAGGCATGCTCTGGCCCGATGCCCGGATAATCAAGGCCCGCCGAGATCGAATGAGCGTCAATGATCTGACCATCCGGATCCTGCAACAAATATGTTTTATTTCCATGCAGAACACCAGGGACACCACCGGACAGCGAGGCCGCGTGGCGCCCGGTCTCCACGCCATCACCGGCCGCCTCAACGCCGATCATCTTGACCGACGGATCATCCAGGAACGGATGAAACAAGCCCATGGCATTGGAACCGCCGCCGATACAGGCGATCAACGTATCTGGCAAACGCCCTTCCCGCTCTTGCACCTGCGCGCGCGCTTCCTGACCGATCACCGATTGGAAATCGCGCACCATGGCTGGGTAGGGATGGGGTCCTGCGACCGTGCCAATAATGTAGAAGGTATCCTCCACATTGGTGACCCAATCGCGCAGCGCATCGTTCATGGCGTCTTTCAAGGTCGCCGTCCCCGAATGCACGGGGCGCACTTCAGCGCCCAGAAGACGCATCCGGAAGACATTGGGCTTTTGCCGCTCCATATCGGCGGCTCCCATATAGACCACACACGGCAGCCCGAAGCGCGCGGCCACCGTCGCCGTCGCCACCCCGTGCTGGCCCGCGCCCGTTTCCGCGATAATCCGCGTCTTGCCCATGCGCAGCGCCAGCAGGATCTGGCCAATGCAATTGTTGATCTTATGCGCGCCCGTATGGTTCAGCTCATCACGCTTGAAATAGACCTTGGCGCCGCCCCAATGCTCGGTCAGGCGCTCGGCGTAATAGAGCGGGCTCGGACGTCCCACATAGTGGGTCATCAGATCATCCATCTGAGCCCGGAAAGCCGGATCGGCCTTTGCGGTCTCATAGGCCTGTTCCAGATTCAAGATCAGCGGCATCAGGGTTTCGGCGACGAAGCGACCGCCATAAGCCCCGAAATGGCCGCGCTCGTCCGGCCCCATCCGATAGGAATTCGCCTGCGCCATTGCCTCAACTCCGTTACATGCCGCGCGCTGGCGCGGCCCCGTGGGCCGCCGCCAGAAACGCGGTGATCTTCGCCGCTGCCTTCACCCCGCGGGCGCGCTCCACGCCGGAGGACACGTCCACCGCCGGGGCCCCCGAACGGGTGACGGCCTCGGCCACCGTGGCGGCATCAAGGCCGCCGGCCAGAAACCAGGGCCGATCAAGGCGCGCATCCTGCACCAGCGTCCAGTCGAAGGCCAAGCCCTGACCACCGCGCAAGCCACCGGGATCCTGCGGCTTAGCGTCCAGAAGCACCCGGTCTGCGACGGCTGTAAAGCCCCGCGCCGTCGCCACGTCCTGCGGGCCCGCGATCCCGATGGCCTTGATCACTGGCACATCGAAGCGCGCCTTCACGGCCGCGACCCGCTCCGGCGTCTCCGTCCCGTGCAATTGCAACCAGTCGGGGCGCAGGCGTGCCAGCACCGTCTCGATCACCGCATCGCTGGCATCGGCCAGCAGCGCCACACTCTGCACCGCACCGGGCTCAACCGTGTCCATGAGCGCGCGTGCCTGTTCGGGGGTGACCGCACGGGGACTAGCGGGCACCAGCACAAAGCCCAAAAATGCCGCGCCCCCGCTCACCGCCGCCGCCACGGTTTCGGCGGTGCTGAGGCCACAGATTTTCACGTCAATGGTCATGGCGCGGCCGCCTCCACCGCTGCGGCAATGGCCGCCGCCGCCGCTGCCGGATCGGGCGCACCCGTGATCGGCCGCCCGACCACCAGCACATCGCCGCCACTGGCCGCCGCGTCTTCAGGCGTGCGGACCCGCTTCTGGTCCCCCAGCGCGCTGCCAGCCGGGCGCAGACCCGGCACCACCAGCGTGAAGGGCCCGGGAAAACGGGCGCGCATGGCATCAAGTTCCTGCGGGCTGCATACAATGCCATCAAGCCCCGCCATCTCGGCGAGCCGCGCCAGGCGCTCCACCTGCGCGGCCGGATCATCGGCAATGCCTTGGGCGACCAAGTCCTCCCGGTCGAGAGAGGTCATCACGGTCACGCCGATCAGGCGAGGCGGCGGGTGGCCCGTTTCCCGCGCGGCTTGCGCGGCGGCCGCGCCCATGGCCACGCCGCCCTGCACATGCACGGTCAGCAACGCCACGCCTAAAGGCGCAAGGGAACGCACCGCCCCCGCCACTGTGTTGGGAATGTCATGCAGCTTGAGATCGAGAAACAACGGCAGCCCCAGCGCCGCCACCGCCTGCACACCCGCCGGCCCCTGGGCACAGAAAAACTCCAGCCCCAGCTTGAGCCCGCCCACATGCGGCGCGACCCTGTGGGCCACGTCCAGCGCCCGCTCCAAATCGGGCGTATCGAGGGCGCAGAAGACCGGATTGCGAAAGCCTGTTTTGAAAAGGCTTTGGACGGGCGCGCCTGAAGGGGGTGCAGACGTCGGATCATTCATGCCGCGCTTATAGCAGAGCGGCATCTGCTTGCGCTCGGGAATTCGAGCGTGGGTGCCGTCAGGCGCGGGCGGGCGCTGTCGCCGCGTCCTCCGACCGAGGAGGCTCCAGCCGCGCCGGCTCCTCGTCCGGCTTGGGCGCCTCCAAGCTCACCGGTGCCGCCTGGCTTTGCGCGAGAGGTTGGCTTTGCGCTGGCTGTTGGCCTCGCAGCGCCTTGACTTCGGCTTCCGCCGCTTCGAGCGCGCGTTCCAAATCCCGCGCCTTACGATACTCGGCCCAGGCCCGGCGCCGGTAATGCCCCTGGCTCAGCCACATGGCCAGGCCACCGATGACCATGCCAAACAGCACGCCAGCGAAAATCACCAGGAACAAAGGCGCCTGAATCCCGATAGCGGGAGCCTCAGCCGAGAAAGGATCGAAAAACACGTCCACCGGCGCGCGGTTGGCCACGGCCACCACAACGCCGAGGATCGCCAAGGGAACAGTGATGAGCCAGGTACCCAGTCTCATGGGATGCGATCTCCTCGCGCGCAGAAGCGTCCGGAGACAGGCGCACCCGGACGGCTCAGGAATGATCGAGCCGGGCGAGCGTTTCCGTGCCGGCCCCTCGGACCCCGTCGCGCACGTGGCTCGCGCCGTTCAGCGCCGACCGCGGGGTGTCGCCCCCGTCATCGGCGCCGTTGCCGTTCAAGTTCAACCGCTCGCGCAGTTCCTTGCCGGTCTTGAAGAAAGGAACATGTTTTGCGTCCACTTGCACCGTTTCTCCGGTGCGTGGATTGCGGCCGACACGAGCGCCGCGTTCTTTGACCGAGAACGCGCCAAAGCCGCGCAGCTCGACGCGTTCGCCGCGCGCCAGCGCGTCCGCGATCTCGGAAAAGACACGCGCGACCACGCGTTCCAGATCTCGTTGATACAGATGAGGGTGTGCTCGGGCGAGCCGGGCGACCAATTCAGACTTGATCATCGATCCATACGATGCTCGGGCCCAGCTTTGCAAAAACGAACGCAAAGTAAGGCAGTTGGTCATCCCCCGCAAGAACTCTGAGCCTGCCAAAGGCGCCCGAGAGCGTCAAGCAGGTCCCCGATCACACAGCCTCAGATCGCATCCAAAGTGTCAGCTTGTCACGTTTTGGTTGAATGCCGGGGCACGCCTGTTGCGCTGGCCCCGTCGTAAAGCCGGCGGCCCGAGGCCGCCGGCTGTATCCGTGTCACAAGCTTGCGCGCCGGGGTCAGGATTTATCGGCCCCCGCGTCCGCTTCGGCGTCCGCGTCGGCCTCGACGTCCGCGTCCTCACCCGGCTCCTTGGCCTTATTCAGGGCCGCGCCCAGAATGTCACCCAGCGAAGCACCGGAATCGGTGGAGCCAAACTGGGCCACCGCCTCTTTCTCTTCGGCCGCCTCCAGCGCTTTGATGGACAGAACCAGGCTGTGATTGGCCTTATCCACGCGCATGACCATGGCGTCCACTTTGTCGCCCACGGAGAACCGTTCCGGGCGCTGCTCGGCCCGATCACGCGAAATGTCGGCGCGCTTGATGAAGGCGCGCATCCCGTCTTCGCCCACCTGCACGGAAACGCCGCCTTCTTCGATCTCCACCACCTCACAGGTGACTACGGAGCCCTTGCGGATGTCGCCCAGGGCCTCCATCGGATCGCCGCCGATCTGTTTGATACCGAGGCTGATGCGCTCTTTGTTGGAGTCCACGTCGAGCACCACGGCGGAGACCACATCGCCCTTGGTGTACTCCTTGATGACCTCTTCGCCCGGACGGTTCCAGTCCAGGTCGGACAGGTGCACCATGCCGTCCACATCGCCTTCCAGACGGATGAACAGACCGAATTGGGTGATGTTCTTGATCTCGCCGTCGATGCGCGTGCCAGTGGGGAAGCGCTCGGCGAAAGTGGTCCACGGATTGGCCATGCACTGTTTCAGGCCCAGCGAGATCCGGCGCTTGTTGGGATCCACTTCCAGCACCATGACTTCCACCTCTTGCGAGGTGGAAACGATTTTGCCCGGATGCACGTTCT
>CAZVEE010000102.1:0-11799 GCA_964625525.1 uncultured Alphaproteobacteria bacterium
CAGCGTGCCGGTGGGCAGCGTATCGCCATCAAAGTCAAAGGCGTCGGCCGTGCCGGCTTCCACGAAGAACGGCACGCTCAAGGCGCCGGCCGTATCCGTGCGCGTCACGGTCAAGGTGATCGCGTTCGGCGTGGTGTTGCCTTCAGCAAAGCTGAAATTGGTAATCGATAGTGCCATGGTCGTTGTCCCTCTAAACGGCCGGCCGCAGCAATGCTGACGGCATGGGCAAATCGCATTGTTTTCGCGGAGCGAGTACCGCTCCTAGATTTCCGCGTGCCGCACGCCCCCTTCCGCGGGCGACACAAAGACCGTGGGACGCGGCTGAGCAGAGTCGGCCACGCTAGGGCGCGTATGGCGGCGCCGTTTCGGCGCCTGCCAGTCGCACAACTTTTATGTCCACGTCAGGATTCAGGCCTCTCGCGACCTGGTACGCCCCTGTACCCACACCTGCCGCATATAGTGCGGCGAGCGGCTCCAAACGCCACGCGCGCCTTGGCCGCTTCTCTTTATTTGTGGCGGACAGTCAGTCCCTGCCGCCTATCGTTGTTTCCGCTTTGTCTTGAAATGGCACAAACGCCAAGTGCCATCCCACTAGAGGTACCCATAACGGAAACTATTGAATGGCAGTCAGACTGTCAATCACGGCAGCCTGGAGTTGCAGCACAAAATGGGGTGGAAAAAGGCATTTAAAACGTTGACATACGGTCGTTTTAGCAGCCCTGAGATGGTGGCCGCGAGGCGCGAGGTGAGTCGCCAGTGGCAAGGGGCACAGCCGCTTAGGGTTGTATCTCTTTGGGCTTAGATGTGTCGCAATATCGTTTGTGCACATCCTCAGGGTGTTTTTTTGCTTGCAGAGCACACTCACGCCTTGATGCTCGCGCCGTTAGCCTCGTGCGCACGGCACACACCCGTGGTCACGGGGCATGAACCCGGGCGGCCAGGACCCCGTCCACCAGCGCCGGGATGCCCGCATCCCCATCCAATGTGGCGCCGAGGCGCACCACCACCATGTCTGCGCTGGGAATGATGATCGTTTGTTGGCCCTGAAAGCCGCGCATGCTGATGGCGTCATCCGGCAAAGCGTCCTGATTCAGCCAAAAGCTGAGGCCATACTCGCCCTCTGACCCCGGGGCGGGTTCGGTGGCGTGATCCGGCCAGTCGGGCGCGAACAGAGCATGCTGCTCGCCCGTGACCGGATCGCCCACAACGCCTCGATCCAGATAGATTTGCCCAAGCCGGGCCCAATCCTGGGCCGTGGCAAACATGTAGGAACTACCGACTAGAGTACCGGTTGCATCCGGTTCCATGATCGCGGAATAGACCCCCAACGGTTCGAAGAGCCGGGTCCGCAGGGCGCGGACCTGCGTTGCCAGGTCACCGCCCAGATGCGGCTGCAAGGCATGCATGGCCAGGACCGTATTGCCGCTCATATACGCATAGGTCTCGCCGGGGGGCGTGCGCTGAGCTTGTCGGGCCGCGAAACAGGCCATGTCCGGCGCTGTGAACAGCATCTGGGACGTCCGGTCGAAACCGTCATTGGTCTCGGTCAAATCAAGACCACTCGTCATACTGAGCAATGTGCGCAGGGTTTGCGGCGGGTGGTCCGCAGGCGCACAATCGCTATCAATGGTCGCGTCCAGATCCACGGTCCCTTCTGCGAGCAGGTGGCCCGCCAGAGTGGCGGTGATGCTTTTGGTCATGGACCAACCCGGCAGCGGGGTCGCCGCGTCGATGCCGGGCGCGTACTGCTCGGCCACCAACCGCCCCTGATGGAGCACCGCCACGGCCAGGGTGGTGTCAACCGTCTCAAAAGCTGTGGCCAGCGCCGCGTCCAGCCGATCCCGATCAAAAGCGATCCCGCGTGCGGTCTCGTCCAAAGGCAGGGGCATGAAGGGCCGTGAGGGCGGCACTGCCAGTGTTTCATCCACCGTCGCCTGGTCTGGCACCACGGTACAGCCCAGCCCCTCCCGGTAAACCGCCCGCCGACCATAGAGGCCTAGGGTCGAAACGGTTACGGCCCGATCCCTGACGGTCACGCGCAGCGTGTCCCGCGCGCCTCCCATCAGTGGATCCACATACAGGCTGCGGGCCCGCGCTTCGTCGAGGCCCGACACAAAGACGAGCGAGCAGATCTGCTTGGCCGCGAGCCCGGTGCCGGATGGCAGGAAGATGCGGTGAAGCGGTGAGATTAGGAACGCCGCCACGCCCAGCGCGATCACCCCTAAAATACTCAGCCCAATGATCCGACGGGTCATGCCGTGGTCCTCCCCCCAATCGTGTTGAGGGGCAGTGTAACGCCTCAGTCGCGCTTGGCGAGCCGTTTACCTGTGGGGAGCGATATCAGACGGCCGGATTGGTCCGGCGCGCCTGACGCCATTTGAGGGGCGATAATCCTGTCCAGGCGGTGAACGCGCGGGAAAATGCAGCGGGTTCGGAATACCCCAACCGCTCACTCACGGCCGAGATCGACAGGGCGGTATCACGCAGTAGCGTGGTGGCGCGATCGGCCTGCACTTGGGCAAACAGGTTGTGATAGGAGACCCCTTCCGCCTGCAACCGGCGCGCTAGGCTGCGTTCCGACAGGCCGAGCACACGCGCCACATCCCCCCGCTTCAGGATCGGCGATGCACTCCAAAGCCATCGGGTCACCCGCTCGGCCATACTGCCATCATCGGACAGCAGCAATGACAGATCCTGTGCGGCCTGCTTGTAACTGCGAAAGGCAAGGCGGTTTGCACGCACTGTTGGGGCACGGAGCATAGCGGCTGGATAGACCAGGCTTGCCCTCGGTGCCTGAAAGCGCACGGGACAGGGCAGCGCGGTGCTCTGTGGGGTGCCATGCGATGGCGCGCCGTCGGAGGGGGCAGGACATGGCAACGTCATGCGTAAGGGCGGCCAGCCCGCGCCCATGACATCTTCGATCATGCGCATAGTCGATAGCAGGTCGAGCACCATGGCAAACCCCATGAGCCGGTCGAGTGCTGCGGGCGATACGCCGGGTAGGGCTGGCGGGTCCATGGCATAAACCATGTGCACCAGATTGCCTTGCTGCTCTATGACGAGGCGCGAGCGGCCCCAGCTGAGTTGCGGATAGGCGAGCGACACGGTCAAAGCCTCACGCCCCGTGGCCGCGTGCTGCATCGCCAGGCCCAGCAGGCCGAACAGGCTGATGCCAATTTGAGGCGCCAGGGTGAACAGCAAGCCCACGGGCGACCGGTCGGGTGGCAGATCCTCCAGCATGGCGTGCAACATCGTCACGTCTTGGGTGAAGGAAATGGGAACCCCCGGATGCTCATAGGCGCTCGCCGGCACGCGGGCTTGCGTCAATAAGGCCCGGGCCCGGGTCTCGGTGACGCCGAGTAAAGCCATCTGGCCCAGGATACCCGCCACGGTACGGCGCGGCGTGGCCAGATTGGCCCGGGCGATCAGGTCTCGCGGCGTGGCCATGGCAACTCCGATCGTGAACAGTATGGCCGAAATTATCAAAAAAACGGCCTGTGCTGCAATGGTGGTCGGCGTCTTGCGGGCCGCACACTCGCCGCAACGGCGAGTGACCACAGCTTGATCAGGAAACAATAGTATGAACGGGTCCGTCCAATCTGACCGCACTCCGGCTCCGGCCAGCGAGCATTTCGACGTCCTCATCATCGGGGCCGGCATTTCCGGCATCGGCGCTGCCCATCACCTGAAGGAGCAATGTCCGGGGAAGAGCTTCCTGATCCTGGAGAGCAAAGAAAGCTTCGGCGGCACGTGGCATACCCACACCTATCCGGGCATTCGCTCTGACAGTGATCTTTATACGTTCGGGTATCGCTTTAAGCCCTGGACCGGAAAGCCTATCGCCGAAGGTCAGATGATCTTGGACTATCTGGGTGATGTGATCGCCGAAGACGGCACCGATGCGCACATCCGCTATCACCACCGGGTGGAGCGCGCCGTCTGGTCCAGCGATGACGCCTGTTGGACCTTGGACGTTCTGCGCACGGATACCGATGAACGGTTTCGGGTCTCGGCTCATTTCCTCTGGATGTGCCAGGGATATTATCGGCATGACGAAGGCTATACGCCCGACTTTCCGGGCCTGGAGGATTATCAAGGACGGATCGTCCACCCCCAAACCTGGCCCGAGGATCTGGAGTACAAGGACAAGACCGTCATCGTGATCGGTTCAGGGGCCACGGCCGCCACGCTGATCCCCAATATGTCCGATGACTGCGCGCACATCACGATGGTGCAGCGCTCGCCAACCTATTTCTGGACCGGCGAGAACCGTAATGAGTTGGCGGATATGCTCCGCTCCCTCGATCTGCCAGAAGAGTGGGTGCACGAAATCGTCCGGCGCAAGCTCCTGCAAGAGCAAAAAGATATTCATATGCTGGCGAAGGAGCATCCGGAGTTTATTCGTGGTGAGCTGATGAAACTCGCCCGCGAGCACCTGGGCGAGGATTTTGACATCGACACCCATTTCAACCCCAGCTATCGCCCCTGGCAGCAGCGCCTGGCCTATGTGCCTGATGGGGATCTGTTCGCGGCCATCCGGTCAGGTAAGGTTTCCGTGGTGACGGATCATATTGATCGGTTCACTCAGACCGGTCTGTTGCTCAAATCCGGTCAGCATATCGACGCCGATATCGTCATCACCGCCACTGGCTTCAACTTGTCCGTCTTTGGTGACATTCCCTGCATTGTGGACGGTGAAGCGGTGGATTTTTCCAAATGCTGGTCCTATCGCGGCGTGATGCTGTCGGGTTTGCCCAATTCAGCGGCCGTGTTCGGCTATCTGCGCACCAGCTGGACCATGCGGGTGGATCTGATCGGCGATTTCGTCTGTCGGTTGCTGAACACCATGGACGCCAAGGGCGCGCGCATCTGCCTGCCCACCTTGCGCCCGCAGGATCAGGGCATGACCCCGCGCCCTTGGATCTCTGAACACGACTTCAACGCCGGATATCTCCAGCGCAGCGTCCATCTCCTGCCTAAACAAGGGGACCACGAGCCTTGGGTCTTTGTGCAAGACTATTACGAGGAGAAAGAGAGCCTGCCCAACGCCGATCTGGAGGACGGGGCCCTCGTTTATCGCTGATCTTCTGGGGCGCAGCACAAGATCGTCCGGCTCCCGCTGAGTGCCCATGGTCTAAGCCCGAGGGGCGAGGGGCGGTGCGCTGGCCTGTCCATGAGCGACCGTGAGGGGCACCCGGGCGATCTTGTGCCGGATGCCCCCAATGCTCACGCGATCAGGCGATCGGCCACATAAGACCAGTTGATGAGCCGGTCTACGACGGCGCGCACGTGGTCTTTGCGCCGGTTTTGGTAATCGAGATAATAGGCGTGCTCCCACACATCGATGCCGAGCAGGGCATTCTTGCCCCGGGCCAGCGGGTTGTCGCCATTCCGGGTGGCCATAAGAGACAGGCTGCCGTCGGTGTCCTCCACCAACCAGCCCCAGCCGCTGCCAAACACCGCACTGCTTGTATCGATGAGCTGGGTTTTGAACGCGTCGAATGAGCCGAAGGCGGCATCGATGCGCTGGGCCAGTGCCGGCGGCGGTGTCGCGGGGCCGCCCGGGCGCATTTGCTCCCAGTACAGAATATGGTTCCATGCTTGGCCCGCCTGGTCGAACAGCGCCGCCTGGTCCCGCTGTGTGGCCGTGCGCACGACAACATCCTCCAGCGACTGTTCAGCGAAGGGCGTGCCCTCGACCATCCGGTTCAGAGTTCGGAAATAGCCGGCGTGATGCTTGGCGTAATGCAGCTCAACTGTTTGCGCGGAAATGACGGGCGCCAGGGCCTCCGGCGCATAGGGCAGCGCCGGTTGCACGAAGGGGCCCGCTGCCAGCACACGGGTCGGCAGGAGGGCAGGAGCCGCCAGGGCGGCGCCAAGGCCGGCCAGGAGTGTCCGTCGGGAAAGCTGAGCCATCATCGGTCTCCATCTCAAAGGGCATGGCAAGGCGCCAGAAAGGGTGATGCGCACGGTACGCAGGATGTCGAAGACGAGCAAGATTGGCGCGGGTAAGAAGGGGCCACACAGGCCTCGACGGTTGGCGGATACACTCGCCACACTTACATCTGGCTCAGTTGTGTCTCTAGGAAAGCCCCGTGGGGCGCAAGAGGGTGGTGATGGCAGTGACAGATCCCGGATTTCGGCCCGGTTTTCAGTTTGATAACAGCTATGGCCGCCTACCAGAGCGGTTCTATGCCCGCCTTGCGCCGAGCCCCGCTTCCGCGCCGTCGCTGATTAAACTCAACACCGGTCTGGCCACCCAACTGGGCCTCGACCCAGAGGCCCTGGCTACGGCGGAGGGGGTGGCGCTATTGGCGGGCAATCGCCTCCCGGTGGGCGCGGATCCGCTCGCCATGGCCTATGCCGGCCACCAGTTCGGGCAGTTCGTGCCGCAATTGGGCGATGGCCGGGCGGTCCTTCTGGGAGAGGTTCTCGACCCCAAGGGGCGGCGCTGGGATGTGCAGCTCAAGGGCGCTGGCCGCACGCCGTTTTCGCGCAGTGGCGATGGGCGCGCGGCGCTTGGCCCCGTGTTGCGCGAATACATCGTCAGCGAGGCCATGCAGGCCCTGGGCGTGCCCACGACCCGGGCGTTGGCCGCTGTGCTCACCGGAGACGTGGTGTTTCGCGATGCGGTGCTGCCGGGGGCCGTGCTCACGCGCGTCGCCGCCAGCCACATCCGTGTGGGAACGTTCCAGTATTTTGCGGCCCGCCGCGATCAGGACGCGCTGCGTGCCCTCACCAACCATGTTATGGCCCGCCACGATTCGGGCGCGACGCAGAGCGATTGTCCACCGCTTGCCATGCTGGAGGCGGTTATGGATCGCCAGGCGGCGCTTATAGCCCAATGGATGGGTGTGGGCTTCATTCATGGCGTGATGAACACGGATAATATGACCCTCTCGGGGGAGACCATCGATTATGGTCCCTGTGCCTTCATGGACACATTTCATCCCAATACGGTGTTCAGTTCCATCGACCAGCACGGCCGGTATGCCTACAGCAATCAGCCAGTGATTGCCCATTGGAATTTGGCGCGGCTCGCGGAGACTCTCCTGTTGCAGATCGATGCGGATGGGGACAAGGCCGTGGAGCGCGTCGGTCCGGTCATTAATACGTTTACAGATCGCTTTCAAACGGCCTGGGCTGCTGTCATGCGGCGCAAACTTGGGCTTTTGTCGGAAGACCCGGGGGATGCGGCTCTGGCCAAAGACCTTCTCGACCTCATGCAGAAGGTCGAGGCGGACTACACGCTGACCTTCCGGGCCCTTGCCGGCGTGGTGGACCCCACATGCGCTTGGCCCGGGCCACAGGATCAGGCCACGGCTTTCGCCCCATGGCTGGAGCGATGGCGCGCACGCAGCGCTCGGGACGATGGTCCGCCGGCTGAGCAGGCGGCACGGCTGCGGGCGGCTAATCCAGACCGTATTCCGCGCAATCATCGGGTTGAGCAGGCCCTAGCCGCGGCAACGGATGATGGCGACTTCGCGCCCTTCGAGCGGCTTCTTGCGGCGCTCGCCCATCCCTTTGACGACGATCCGGCTTTTGCCGAGTATCGCGATCCGCCGGCACCGGAGGAACGCGTGCTGCGGACCTTCTGCGGCACCTGAGACAAGCGTTATGGCGTGTCCGGATCCTTGGCGGTGATTTCCGCCAGGGCGCGGTTCTCCGCGCGGATCCGAATCGCCAGGACCACCGCATGGGCCAGCGAGAAGGCCAGCGCTATCCATGGGGCACCCAGCGCCAGCGGAACCACGGCGATCTCGCCCACCACCAGTACATAGTTCGGGTGCTTCATGAACCGATAGGGGCCGCGGCGCACCAAGGGCTCATTCAAGATGATGATTCGTGTGGTCCAGCGATCGCCCAAGCTCACCAGAATCCAGATCCGGAACACCTGTAATGCGGCGAAAACGCCCGTCCAGAGCGGATCCAGTACCCCGTTCCAGCCCAGCCACCACATCACCGCGAGCCAGAAGGCGTGAAAGCTCACCATCAGCGGATAATGCTCCGCCCCCCGCTCATAGGCGCCACGGGCGAGCAGCCGATTGGTGTTGCGCTGGGCGATCACCAATTCCACCAGTCGCTGTAAGGTCAGAAATCCCAGCAGCCAGAATGCGGATATCACGGTGACCTCCCGTTAAGTGTCGAATGACAGTGGCAACATGGAGGCTGTGAATCCTGGTCCCAGGGCCGCCATCACCATGGTGCCGTGCGGATTTTCCGCCAGCACCCGCTCCAGCACGAACAAAACGGTGGGAGCGGACATATTGCCATAATCGCGCAACACCGTCCGCTCATGGCTGAGAATGCCGGGTGTCAGATTAAGGGTCGTCTCGATCGCCTCGACCACTTTTGCCCCGCCCGGATGACACACGAGGCGCGTGACGTCGGCCGGGTCCACGGCCATGGCCGCCAAACCGGCCGCCACCGCGTGGGCGAAATGGGTTTCCACAAAGGGCGGAATAGAGCGATCGAAAATCACGCCGAAGCCGGTGGCATCCACGTCCCAACCCATAATCTGAAGCGTGTCTGGCCACAGATATTCCGTACCATTGCCTAACGACGGAAGGCCAGTCTTGGGAGTGCCGACTGTGCTCAGGCACGCCGCCGCCGCGCCGTCGCCGAATAGCACTGTGGCGATGATATCGGCCTTGCGCAAGCGGTCTTCCCGGAAGTTCAGCGTACATGTTTCTACACAAACGAGCAGCACGCGGCTGCCAGGTGCTGCCGCCGCCAGGCGCCGGGCAATGGCGAGCCCACTGACCCCGCCGGCACACCCTAAACCGAAAACCGGCACTCGGTGCACGTCCCGCCGGAAGCCCATTTGCGTGAATGCGCGGGCCTCTAGGGTTGGGGTCGCGATGCCGGTGGACGAGATCGTCACCACCGTATCCACGTCTTCTGCGCGCCATCCCGCATGGGCGAGAGCCTGATTGGCTGCGTCCATGAACAGCGCCGTGGCGCCCTCCAGATACCGCTCGGTGCGATCGGGCCAGGTCTTTGGTGTCTCGAACCAGTCCAGGGGGCATACGGAGTACCGTCGCTCGACACCGGAACTGGTGAAAGTGCGCGCCAGGCGCTGAAACTCCGGATAGCGTTTGCCTAGGATGCGGGCCGCGACTGTCTCCACCACGGTTTGGGGCAAAATATGCGGCGGCACGGCAGTGCCGAGGCCGGCCAAGTGAACAGGGGCGCCGTCGGAGGCACGATCAGGCCGCATGGAACTCTCCGGTGTCATGGTCGTCAAAGAAAACGATGGTGTCGCATTTCCACATTGCCCGGCCAGCTTCAGGGGCAAGGGCGATGGCGTCATTGTGATGCATGGCCACCCTCCCGGCGCCGCGCCTGGCCTCGCAGTGGGCCCAGGCGCGCAGCCAGGCTCAAGAGGGCGGGCAGGGCGATTACATCGGTGAGCAGGGCGATGCCGATCGTGGCGATGGCAAACCCGGCAAAGACCGAAATGCCGGGTGACCAACTCCATAGGGCCGGCGCCAACCCCAAGGTCAACACGAGGGTCGTGGCGATCAGCACAGGTCCCACTTCCCGCATGGTACGGACAATAGCGATGCGCGGCACGCGCACTTCGCAATGGGCCCAGAAACAATTCGCCATATGCACTGTGTCATCCACGGCAATGCCCAGCGCGATGGTCATGGCCAGGACGCTCGCCATTTGCAAGGGCAGCCCCGCTCCATACAGGAGAGCCCCGATCATCAGCACCGGTAGAACATTGGGCAGCAGCATGACCCAGAAGACGCGCACCGACCGGAACGCAAGTGCCGCCAGGGCCGCCGCGCCGAACGCGGCTGCCGCGAGGCTCAGACTCAGTCGGGTGATGATCTGTGGTCCACTGCGTGCCGCCAGCACGGCAAAGCCTGTGGCCGTGCCGCTCAGGTCTTGCTCTAGGGCCGTCCCCACAGCCGCTTCCAGCCGCCCGGCCATAGCGGTCATGGCCGCGTCCTCTGCCGTCGTTACGCGCACCATCAGGGCTGGTGTCACCTCGTCGCGCGACATCAATGTGTGGCGCAGGCTCTCCGGGCTGGCATCCAGCACCCGCTCCAGGCGGGCTGGCGTGAGAAACCGGTCTGTCTGCTCCAGCCATCGCAGCACTGTCCACAATGATGTTACGGGTTGATCCGGAAAAGCTGCCTCTGCCGCTTCATGAGCACGGCGCAGATCTGTCAGCACGGTCGGGTCGGGCGTGTCGCGGTCAAGACGGATGGGCAGGGGGAGGTGCAGGCTCTGGGCGCCGCCGAAATCCTGGTCCAACCGGTCAATCACGTCATATGTCGGCGAGCCTTGTGGCACTTCGTCAAACACGGAAAATCCAGGCGCCACTTGCAAAAACGCATAGGCCGTGGCCAGGGTCACCGCGCCGGCACTCACCGCTACGACCCAGCGCCGTGTATCGATCACCCGTCCGATCCAGGACGATACGCCTTCAAGTGCCTTTGCCAGCCACCATTGCCCCCGCATGGGTGGCACGGGGCGCCATCCCAACTGCAGGGCGGCCCAGATTGTCACCGGATGCAAAACCAGTGCGGCAATCAAGACGCCGAAAACGCCGCCCGCCCCGATCATCCCGAACTCGATAATCGCTTCGGAGCCCGACAGCCAAAAGGTCAGAAAGGCCAGCATGGTGGTCAAGGTGGATAAGGCGACCGCCGGCCCCACATGCAGCAGGGTCTGGCGCAAGGCGCTGAAATGATAGGCCTGGGCATGCAAGTCCCGCCGCGCGGCGTAGACCAGATGCACACTGTTGGCAAAGGCGAGTGCCAGCACCAGCAGTGGCAGATTGTTGATCAGCGTCGTCATGGCGATGCCAAACCAGCCGAACACGCCGTAAATCCACAGGATCGACAACACCGGCATCACCGCCACGACCACCGCATCGCTCACCCGCCCGAGCAGCAGCACGCCCAGCAGAAACCCGACGCTTAACCCTCCGGCCAGCAACAACGGCTGCTCATAGCGCATCTTATCGACGATCTGGGTGCGCACGATGGGAAGCCCGGTCAGGGCTGTCTCCAGACCGGGCGGGGCCCGTGCCGTGGTTCGCTCCACCGCGCCGCGCAAGGCGGCAACCGCGTCCAGGATGTCACGGTCCGGATCGGGCCGCAGGATCACGGCGGCGGCCGTCAGGTCGCGGGTCAGCAACAGCCCGTCATTCAACGGATGGCGCGCCAGTTCCGCCCGTGTTAACGGCGGCGGCGGTGTGACCGCTTCGGGCTCTGGCGCGTCGATGGGGTGGCCGTCTGCATCGAAATCGGGGAAGGTGTCAAAAAGGTCCGTATCCGACGGGCCGGCGGCCGTCTCGGTCTCCTGAAGCGCGAAAATGGAGGTCACGCCCGCAATGGCCGGATCGGCCTTCAGATGGACCGTCAGGTCCTCCAGCGCCGCCCAATGGTCATCACGCGTCAGGTCTCCCGTCACCAGCAGCAGCGCCGTGTCCACCCCATCGACGAACCGCGCCTGAAAGGCTGCATAGGTGTTGTAGGTCTTGCTGTCGGCCCGAAACAAGGCCGCTGCATCATCCGTAAACCGCATATGCGGAACACCCAGCGCCGCAGCCAGGCTCACCACCAGCACCAGTACGAAGGCGAGGCGCGGATGCGCAATCACCGGCAGGGCCAGGCGTTCCAGCCCGAATCCAATCGATCCCATGACGTGCG
Organism: uncultured Alphaproteobacteria bacterium; assembly: GCA_964625525.1. Taxonomy (GTDB): domain Bacteria; phylum Pseudomonadota; class Alphaproteobacteria; order JAJFIK01; family JAJFIK01; genus CAZVEE01. The sequence goes on from CAZVEE010000102.1 coordinate 11,673, forward strand.
ACTTTCCCGCGCCTGAGAGCCCAGCGCCCTCAAGTCCCGCGTCAGCCTACAGGAATTGCTCGGCCTGCGGCACCTTTCCGGCCGGCACGATGGGGGATGTGCCTGCTCGGAAAGGGCCCTTTTCTGC
>CAZVEE010000103.1:0-1223 GCA_964625525.1 uncultured Alphaproteobacteria bacterium
GGGCGTGTTGGTAATCGCCCTAAGCGTGCTGGCGAGCCCAGTGGCCGCGCAGCAACAACCGGCCGCACAAACGGCCTTTGATTTCCTGGATCTGGATAATGATGGCCAGGTGACCCGCGAGGAAGCCAAGCGTCGGGCCGTGATCAATTTCATCCGCCTTGATGTGGATTCCGACACGCTGCTGACCATTGATGAATTCGCGGTCGAAAGCCCCAATGCGGATATTGATGCCATCGCCCAGGCCTTTGTTGAGCTGGACGGTAATGGGGACGGCTTTTTGACACCGCAGGAATTCTCGCTGCGCGGCAGTGCTATGTTTGTCTTCATCGACCGGGACGAAGACGGCATTTTGACCAGCCTGGAAATGGAGCAGGCGAAAGAACGCATGCGGATTGGTCTGCGTCAGATGCGCGATCAGCAAGCGGGTCAATAATCAGAACGGATCGTTTCAACGGTCTTGGGAGGAAAACGCGCCATGGCCCATATGCAGCCGCTCTCTGAGGACACCACGCCGGAGTTGAAAGGCACGTTCGATCTGATGCGCAGCATTTTGGGCTTTGTGCCCAATAGTGTGCTGACCATGCAGCGGCGTCCGAAAATCGTCGATGGGTTTGGCGCGTTGACGCGGGGCGTGATGGATCCGGACGGGTCGGTTGATCTTGGGTTCAAGCGGCTCTTGGCGCATATGGCAAGCCGGGCGGCGGGCTGCCAGTATTGTGAGGCGCACAGCCTCATCGCGGCTGGCATCCATGGCATTGACGAGGCCAAGCTCCAGGCCATCTGGGAGTATGAGCGCAGCCCGCTGTTCAGCGATGCTGAGAAAGTGGCGCTTGAATTCGCGCAATGCGCGGGCGCGGTGCCCAATGCGGTGGATGCGGATCTGTTCACCCGACTGCGGGCCCATTGGAGTGAAGACCAGATCGTGGAACTCTTGGGTGTGGTCTGTCTCTACGGCTTCCTCAATCGCTGGAACGACAGCATGGCCACGCAGATTGAAGAGCCCGCGCGTGCGGCCGGGCAACGGTATCTCCAGGGCCGCACGAGCTGGACCGGCGGCAAGCACTTGGCGGAGCCGGAAGACGGCTGAGGCCTATCCGCACGGCGAGACAGCATGGCCCTTGCTCTTTTGGCGCGCTCTCGTTTTTCGCGCGATCTCATTCGTGCGTGATCGCGTGTTGGCGCGATCTTGGGCCCGGATGGGCCCGGGCAAGTCCGGAGGGCAT
>CAZVEE010000103.1:1323-11683 GCA_964625525.1 uncultured Alphaproteobacteria bacterium
GGTATGGGTGTATCGGTATGGGTGTATCGGCCCGTCCCGGTGCTGCCATAGTTTTCTGGTGATATCCTGTCTTGAAATGAAACGCTGCGGCTTTGATGGAACGCAAAGTAATGCGTCAAATGAAGACGCATCATTCATGATTGTTCGTAAAACTTGCCATTGTTTTAGTCTTCAGGCCTTGCGCCTCTGACTTGAAGAGAGCACACTGCGCGCGCTCGATGGGGCGGGGTGTTTGGCGTGGTCCGGGCATTTTGGCGATGACGGGAGGGTTCGATGAATTTGGCAGGCGCGATGGTTGCGGGGCTGTTCTATTCCACTTTCTCGGTGCCCTCGCCAGTCTCTGAGGCCGTGATGGACGAAGGCGCCTTTCGCCCGGTCTATTATGGCGGCGAGCTTGAGATGGACGCATGCAGCGCCGTTGCGGAAGTCGCGGGCCTGAACCCGCGCGGCGACGGTTTTCTCTCGGTGCGCTCTGGCCCCGGACGAGATTTTCAGAAAACGGATATGCTCTATAACGGCGACACCGTGTATCTGTGCGACGGAGAAGGCGAGTGGTTGGGCGTTGTCTATGGCTCGCCCGAGGCGCCCGTGTCATCTTGCGCGGTGGCTTCGCCGAAATCCGCCCGTCAGCCGTATGATGGTCCGTGCCCGTCCGGCTGGGTCCACAGCCGCTGGGTGCGCCTCACCGCCGGATAATGCCCCTGCGACCACTCAGCCGTGAATGGCGGCGGCGAGGGCGTTGCGCATCGACAGAATGCGACACCCCGCCTCTTCAGCAGCGCTGACCGCAGCCTGCATGAGCGCGGGCGTGCAGCCATAAGGCGAGGGATCCTCGGTCACGTCATGGGTGTAGAAAATCAGCCATGCCCGTTTTTCCACCGCGTCTCGGATCAGCGCTCGGACGCTGTTTTCCGTCTGCGTACTGGTATAGAGCCTTTCCGCGTTCAATTGCGCCAGATCCATCCAGCCGATCTCCATCCCGGGGTCGGTGCTGCGGGCGGCAGGGAAATGCTCCGCCATCACCCGTTTCGCCGTGAAGCCGCCAATGCCGAAGGGATAGGCGAAGGAGGCGAGGTAGACATCGCCTAACAGGTCGTCCAGGAACGCCTTGTTGCGCGCCAACTCATCGCGCAGGCTTTGCGCTGACACATCCCAACAGGCCCGGTGGCTGAAAGTATGGCACGCCAAGTCATGGCCGGCTGCCACCAAATCCTTGAGGTCGTCCTTGGTATGCAGCTCTGCTCCCGATGCGTCCCGCGACCCGGTGAGCCCGCCGCACACATAATAGGTGCCCACCGCGCCGGCCGCTTCCAGGATCGGGCCACCCGCATGCAAGGCGGAGCGGGGAAAATCATCGAAGGTGAACGTCACGACGGGCGTGCGTCCCCGGCGCGAGAAGGGCCGGAATGGCACCACCCGGCTCAACCGGTTTTCAAGCTTATAGCGAAGCGGCAAGGGCTGCATGGCGTGATCCGGTGTCGGAGTGATGGTCCGTAATGGTGACGATGCCCTCGTCTGGAATCGGCAAGGTCTTGGGATAGGCGAGAATTTCCACCTCGCCCTCCTGGCTTTCCAGTTCAAAACCCATATCGCCGAAGAAGCGCGCCGAGGGGGCATTGCGCTCGGTGCGGCGATACCAGACCGTCAGCGCGGGGCTCGTCTCATGGGTGTGAGTGCGGAGCAGATGGGCGATGAAGGCGTGCTCGAACCGTTTGCTCTGAATCCGACAACTGAACATCAGGTCCTGAAGGCGGCACAGGGTCAGGTCAAAGATCCCAAAACCCACAATGCCGTAATCGCCGAAGCGGTCGGAGCAGCGCAGCACATATGTCGCGCGGGTCTCATCCGCCATTATGGCTTTCAGGTCCGCCTGGCTGTAGCGATTACCCGAGAAGTTCATTTGGTTGGTGCGCTGCGCCATTTCGTGCACACGGCGCAGATTGTCCGGACCCAGCGGATGAATGTCGAGAGTGAGTGCGCAGCCTTTCAGGAAGGCCGTGTAATCGCCGGCGAAGTCCTCCATGGCTTCGCCGCGCACGGCTTCTTCCTTGTACATGGTGCGCCGAGCCCGGGATTCCGCCGTCGGCTCTTTGGTCAGGATATCGTCCGGGATCGCCGCACGCAGATCGGCCGGATCAACCACGGTCACGGTGGGGTTGGTTTCGCCCACTTCCGCCCGTTCAAAGGGCTGGTCGTCCACGAACAGGAAGGTGTCGATGCCGATATTCAGCCGTGCGGCAATGGTCTGCAGCGCCAGGCTTTTCGGGCCCCAAGAGATCTGGGGATGCAGAAAGTAGTCTTCTAAACCGAACTGCCGCAGCACAGCCAGCGCCCGGTCCGCATCATTCTTGCTGGCCACCGAATGCAGCACGCCGCGCTCGTCCAAGTCGCGGATCAGTTGGGCGAAGTCCTCGTTCAGCACGAGATTTTCGGGCCCATCTTCGACCAGGGTACCCGCCCAAAGCGTATTGTCCAGATCCCAGACAATGCATTTCAGCTTGGTCAAAGTCGCCGGTTTATCCGGGACCGGTGCGGCGATGGGCTTGTCCGTTGCCACGGCCATCAGCGCGTCAAGGCCGCCGCGTGCGGTCACGAAATCGAGCAGGCCGAAATAGAGCGGCGCCTGGGCCTCGTCATCGCCGGGCTCGATCTGGGTGAGAAAGGCCGTGTCAAGATCGATCCGAGCGGCAATCTCTGTGCGTGCAATGACGATGCGGTTGAAGCCTGGCGCAATTTCCCAGCGCCGTTGATAGGGCTGATGGCTGTGCTCACCCACGGGGCGCAAGGTCAGGGTGGCGGCGACCGGCGCGTCGGCCGGGTTGTAACACTCCAGCACCAGCGCATCGGCCCGCGAGGCGCGATCATAGGCGGGCGTCTTGGTCGCGGTCTGGGTGTGATGGGAGGGCGTGTAGTGCGGGCGGAACCAGCGGCCGATCACGGCACGAGACAAACCGGCCGGCAAGGGCAGGGCATTGAGCAGCGACGCGGCCCGTTCGTCCGAGGCTTCCATCTGGTCGGCCGCGCCCAAATCGTGCATCGGCGTCGGGCCGATCCCCTCCAACTTGCCCCAATTGCGGAAGCTGATCTTCATGGCGTCCGGCACACCGGCGCCATCCACGGGCACCGCTTCGATCCCGCGGGCGAAGCGCTGGCATTTAAAGTCGGTGCGTGGGTTGTAGAACTCACAGGTGGAGAAGCAGCTCGGGGCGGCGCATTCGGAACAATGCTCGGCCCAGCGGATGGTGCTGCGCCGGGCGATCAGGGGACGCAGCTCTGCGAAGCGGCGGCGAATCTCGGCCGGGAGATCGTCGGCGGATAGGCGGCGGCGCTGAACTTCCCGCTCGAACATAGCGTGGCTCTCCCTGAGGGCGGTGGCACGACGGCGGCCAGACTTTCTCAATCCGCGCGGGTTTTGACAAGATATCCACGGCCCCATCTGAGCGCCTTTTCACGCGCCAACGGGAAGGCGCGACTTTTGCACACTTCCCGTTATACTGCGGAAGACCGCTATACTGACGCTATGATCCGCAAAGAGGATCCGCGCCGTCTGGGTCTATCCCATGCTGTGGGTCTATCTCATGCTGTGGGTCTATCTCATGCTGTGGGTTTATCCCATGGTGACCGTGGCGCCCCGCGATGAGGTCCTGTGATGAGCGATGCCGTTGATAGCAGCACGCTGACACCCCGATACAATGCCACGGCCGCACGGATGCGCGCCGGTGTGCCTGCGCTGACCGCGTTTACGCAGCGGGTCGCGGAGTTGGTGTTGATGGTGGCGCTGCTCTACTCCTTGGGCACGCTGACGCCGGATTTCACGCCGGTGGATGAAGAAACGCTCACCACTGTGCGCTCTCACGCCCCGTTGATGGCGCAGGCCTCGCCGATCAACCAGATCGTTTGGCTTAGTCTCATGGCCATTGCGGGCGCGATGTTGTTGTCCGCGCCGCGCCGTTTCGTGATGTTCCTGCCGCTGGCCGCACCCATGCTGGTGTTGTGCGTTTACATCCTGGTGTCGAGCACCTGGGCGCTGGTGCCGGAGATTTCGCTGCGACGGGGCATATTGTTCACCATTGTGGCGCTCGTCTTTGGCTTTGCGGTGCTTTACGCCAAGAATCCCAAACGCGTGTTCACCATTGTGTATCTCAGTTTCCTGGTGGCGCTGACGGCCAATCTGCTGGCGATCCCGCTGCCGTCGTCCTACCACTTGGGGGGCGCGTTCGGGCCGGGGGAGGGTCTTTTTCGCGGGATCCAGCCGCATAAGAACCAGCTCGGCGGTATCTGCACCATGGCGCTGTTCGTGGGGGCGGCCGCCTGGCGGGCAAAGGCGCCGCTGCTGGAAAAGCTCGTCTGGTTTTACTACATGGGCGCGGCGGTGCTGATCCTGATCATGACCGGCTCTAAGACAGCGCTGGGTCTGGTGATCATGGTGCCAGTGGTGCTGTTGATCATGAACGGCTTGCGCACGGTCATCCCATTCAGCCGCGTCGTCATGATGTTCTATGGCCTGATCGGTGCCTTGATGATCGGGCTGTTCGTGGTCCTGGGCATGGGCATTTCAGTGCAGGAGATCCTCAACGCGACCATGGAGGATCCGACGTTCACAGGGCGCACATTCCTGTGGGATTTCACGAGCGAGCAGATCGCCACGCGGCCGCTGTTCGGCTTTGGGTTCCAGTCGTTCTGGGGGATTGGCTTTGAATCCCCTGCCGCCCGCGCGCCACTGCCTTTTGCGCGTGTGGTGAACCAGGCCCACAATGGCTACCTGGATGTGATCGTCAATTTGGGCTTTATCGGCTCGACCCTGTTCATTCTTGTGATCGGGGCCTTTTTGGCCTCGCTGCGCCGGGTGTCGAGCTATTCCCAGCGCTACAGCTTCATGATCTGGTCGATCTTCTTCTTCTTCCTGTTCTCCAACATCACCGAGACGTCGTTCCTGCGCCAGGATACGCAGGAATGGGTGCTGTTCCTGGTGTTGCTCTACTGGACGCACAGCATCCGCATGCATTTGGATCAAGATCAGGCCGCCGCCGCGGCGCGCCCGGCGCATCGCGGCGGCTGATGAGTATGGGCGTCAGGCTTTGTTGAGGGTGATCAACCCTTGTTGAAGGCGTCCCACCGCGCTTTCAGATCGGCCGAGGAGACGTCTTCCTTCTTGGTCGCGATGGCCCAAGACAGGCCGAAGGGGTCGGTGAGCGAGCCGCTGCGGTCGCCGTAGAACTGGTCGCTCACGGGCTGGGTTTCTTTCGCGCCCAACGCGACCGCGCGGCGGAACACCGCGTCCACATCGTCCACATAAAGATGCAGTTTCACGGGCGAGCCGCCGAGCGTCTCCGCGCTCACCGCGCCGTAATCGGGAAACTCATCCGACAGCATCAGCCGGGCGCCGTTGATCACCACTTCCGCATGGCCGATCCGGCCATCAGAGGGGTTCTCCAGGCGCACGGCTTCCTCGGCGCCAAAGGCATTCTTGTAAAATTCAATCGCGGCCGCTGCGTCTTTGACGGCCACATAAGGTGACAGGATCTGGTCCGACATTTTGAAGTCCTCCTGTGAACGCGATGGGTCTCAATACATGTCGATGGGGCGCACACCCAGCAAGTAGCGCAACTTCCCGTAGTTGCGGATGGCGGCCAAAAGATGAGTGCCGTAGCGCCCCAGCCCCCAGGGCGCCGTCGCGATCGTCATCAGGCTGGCGGCGGCCAGCTTCGCGGTGCTGTCGGCCAGGGACGCGGCGTAGGAGAGGGGCGGGCGGTTGGCGAGGAAAATCCGGGCGTAACTTTCACCCTGGCGCAAAGCGCGCTTGCGCAGATAGGCCATGGACACCCGATCGGCGGGCACCGTCTCCCAGACCACCGATTCCCGGCAACTGACAATGGTGCCGCCGGCGGCGCGGATGGCCTGGAAAAAGGCCGTGTCTTCGCCGCCGGTGGTCGAATAGGCATCGTCGAAATGCAGATCATTGTCGCGCACGATGGCGGCGCGCACCAGCGCATTGCCGGTCCGTCCATCTTCTAAAACAGTGCCCGTGGCCGGGCGCGCCCGATCGTAAAAATGCCCCTCCAAGGCCCAGGCCGGGGGCGGGCTCTCGAAATCGGGTTCCACCAGGCCCACGACGGCTGCGGCGCCCGTCTCAAGCGCGGTGGCGTGAAGGGTTTCAAGCCAGGCAGGCTCGGCGATTTCATCGTCGTCCATGAAGGCGAGCCAATCGCCTTGCGCCATGGCGAGTGTCCGGTTGCGCGCCGCCGCAAGGCCCTTGCGCGGCTCGACCTCGCAGCGGATGGGGTGAGGCGTTTGTGCTTGCGCAGCGGCCACGATGGCGGCGGCCGAGCCGGCGGCGTCATTGTCGGCAATGACAATTTCGACGCTCAACCCATCCGGAATGCGGATGGCGGCGAGGCTTTCCAAGGTCTTGGCCAGATAGGGGCGGCGGTAAGTGCAAATGCACACCGATACCAACTCAGTCATCGCGCTCGCCCCCGTTCCCCCCGGCGCTGGCCCCCCGGCCGCGCGGCAGCACATGATGGCGCGCAAAATAGACGAAGACCGAAGGTCCGTCGATCAGGTAGCGCCGCCACAGCCGCCCCGGCTCTTGTGCCAGGCGCGCCGCCCATTCAAGGCCCAGCCGCCGCGCCCAGACCGGCCCGCGAGAACGCACACCCGCCGCCACATGCAACGCCACACCGACGCACAGGCCCGTGCCGACCGCCTGGCCCGTCGCGGCAATGCGATCAGCCAACAGCTCTTGGCGCGGCGAGCCCACCGCAAGGAAAACAAAGCGCGATGGGTTCGCGAGGACGAAATCCACTGCCGCGTCCACTTGTTTGGGGCGGTTCATAAAGCCAAAGGGCGGATAATGATGGGCAATCCGGCTGAGACCATAGCGGCGGCGCAAGGCGCTGATCACCTCGTCCTCGCAGCCAATGATCGTGACCGGTTCATCAGGAGAGATAACGTGATCCAAAAGATCCTGCACCACGTCACAACCAGCCACCACTGGTAGCGATGTGCCCGTGAGCCGGGCGAGGCCAGCGAGAATGCGACTGTCGCATGTGGAGAGCCAGGCGCGCTCATACAGGCGGGCATGCCGGAAGTCGTCGCGGTTGAGGCGCACCACATGGTCTACATTGGGGGTCACCACATAGGTGAAGGCCTCACCGGGGGCGCGCGCCCGCAGCTGCTCCAGCACGTCCGTGCGAGAAAGCGGGTCGATGGGTGTGCCCATCAGTCTGCGCCGCCGTCTCGTCATGGTGTGTCTGATCCCACTATGCCTTGCCTTGCCCACGGTGCCTTGCCTTGCCCACGGTGCCTTGCCTTGCCCACGGTGCATTGCCTTGCCCACGGTGCGTTGCCTTGCCTGCGCCTCTTTAGGCGGGCGCATCTTCCCCAAGGCCATGCGGTCTGCCAAGACTAAAACCTGAACCGGAGCCTAATCTGTAATGCTTGCGTTGATCTTTCGCGAATGTAGCGGGGATATCGCTTAAGCTGTCATATGGCCTAAGTATTTCCCGTTTAACAGGTTGGCACGCTCCGACCTCTCCGATAGAGTTCAGAGCGCCAGAGTGGGCTGAAGAGGGGGACGCATTCGGCGTTTTACAACGGTGTGGCCGCTCTAAGGACTTGGGCCAGGCTGGGCTCGTTACGAGGGTTTCCGGTTGGCCAGGCGCTGGTGAGGGGACTTTAACCGGACGGAGCGATCCGGGCCGTTTATCGTTTCCGATTATGAAAGAGCGGATTAGCGGCGCCTGCGCCGTGTGATCCATGCGGGTTCATTTCTGTCGGCGTGTCATCAGGAATCATGTCTGGCACTACACAGCAACCGGGACACACGTCCGCACGGCCCGCAGAGACGCGGCCGCGGCAGGCTCGGCCTGTGGTGTTTCACCTGGCCCGCGAATATCCCGATCCCAATCAACCGCGCATGACCCGTGCGGTGAAGAATTTCATTGATGCCAATGAGGGCGTCGATCACGTGGTGCTGGCGCTCTACCGCACTGCCGATCCCCGTGCGTTGTTCGCGCCATTCGTGGACATTACCGAGCCCGGACGTGACAATCAGCTGGTGCTGTGCAAGCGCTATTGGGGGCTGCCGCTGGGCCTGTTCACGGCATTGTCCATGGTGATCATTGCCTGGAATGCGCGCGATGAACTCCGCCAGCGGGGAATCCGGCCGGACATCCTCCACGCCCATAAAATGGCCTATGAAGGGATCGCGGGGCTTATCCTGTCGCGCTGGCTGAAGCTGCCGCTGATCTGTTCTATTCGGGGCGAGGTTGAGTGGAAATTCTTCACGTTCATGCCCCACTACATGCCGCTTTTCCGCTGGATCACGCGGCAGGCGAAATTGATCTATTACGTTTCCGCTTGGTTCCGCCCGGCCATGAAGGACAAGCTCGCCATTCCTGACGAGAAGGAACGGCTGTTGCCGAATTTCGTCGATATGGACGGTATTCGCACGAGCGCGGAGTTCTCCCGCAATCGCTTTGTCTCGATCCTGCATCTCGACATTTTTGAGAAAAAGGGCCTGAACCGCCTGGTGCCGGCCTTCGCGCGGTTCTGCCGGGACGTGCCCGAGGCGCGGCTCGACGTGATCGGGCGCGGCGAGCCGCAGACGATCTCTCGCATTCAAGCGCTGTTGCGCGACCATGGCATGCAGGATCGCATCACTCTTCTGGGCTGGATGCCCAATGAGGAGATGCTGGCGCATCTGAGTGGCTATGCGGCCATGTGCTTGCCGTCCCATAACGAAACATTCGGCATGGTCTATGTGGAGGCGCTCCTGTCCGGGGTGCCGATCCTGTACTCCCGCGGCACCGGGATCGAAGGTTATGTGGACGATGTGGAAGCCTCGGTCGGGGTCGATCCGCGGTCTGTGGACGAGATCGCGGCGGCGCTGGGACGGCTGGCTCGCGAGCAGGATCACTACCGGGCCTGGCTTCTGGAGCATCACCAGATGCTGCGCGACCGCTTTTCAGCGGGGCCGCATGTGCGCGCCTATAATGCGGATCTGGCGCGGCTGCTGGGCGGGGATACCGATCCGGTTCAGGACCCGTCCCGATCTGACGGCCTTGCCAAGGCCACGGGCGATCTGAGCACGTAAAGCGCGGCGATCAGCACAAAGAGTTCGCCGAAGATCGCCACGGGAATGGCGTAGATAAAGCGACCGCCGCTGACGATCACACCGATCTGTGCCACAAGTGTCAGCGCGGCCGCCGCAATTCCCAAAATACCGAGCTGTCGGAAGGCCGCGCGGCCCTGCAACTGGCCCACATAGACCGTCTTCACGAGCACCACACCCTGATGCAGCCCCCAAAGCAGCAAGGTGCCGCCGACGGCGTCGTACTCGTCTGACAGCACATGGGCTTCGAGATAGGGCCAGGCCAGATAGATGGCGCCGGTGTAAAGGGCGTTGAGCAGGAACAAGAGGGCAGCGCTCGCATGGGCGAGGCGGTCGGCGGCACGCGGATCGCCGCGCCATGTGTACTTGGCGAAAAGCGGCATGGCGATCTTCTGCCACGCCGTCATCATGAAGAAGACCGGCCGGAACGCCATCTGTCCCGCATGAAGAAGACCCGCTGCCGCCGGTCCAAAGGCACCGGCCACCAGGAACACATGGCCGCGCATCTGCACCTGACCTGCCACGGCGCCGGATAGCGCCCAACTGGCATGGGCGCGCCAAATTTCCCGATAATCCCGCCGCGCGAAGCGGTCCGTGCGCACGCGAAAATGGCCAGGCCGCAGCAGGGCCCCAAAGACAAAGGACAACGCTCCGGCCACGGAGAGGACCAAAAGGCCGCTGCTCAGATCAATAGACCCGCTTTGGATATGGAGAAAAGCCAGTCCGCCCACACCCACCGCGAGATAGATCGCGTCACAAACGGTCACCGATGCGATCTGCAAGTCTGAAAAAAAGTAAACCCGCACATATTCGCGAAACAACGTCACAGCGACGAAGAGTGTGGCCACATAGAGCAGGGCCCCGCGCTCCTGTGTGTCGTAAAACCACAAGACGGGAAGGATCAGCAGGGCGCTCACGACAGTGACGACCACATTGACCGACCACAAGGTGGTGATCAGGCGGGTGTCCTCGCCGTCGCTCTTGGTCTTGGCGCGCAACACGGTGAGTTGGGAACATACCAGCGCGTTCTGGACCGCCATGGCGGCCATGGCGACAGACATGATCAGCGCAAAAACGCCGAAATCACGCGCCGGCAATTGCGCCATGAACAGGATCGTGATGCCCAGATTAAAGGCGCTCAAAAGGCCTTGATCGACGGCCGAAATGGCGAAGAGCACCGGTTTTTTCATCACGCGGACGGGCCTTGACTGACTACTGCGCGCAGGTGCGCGGGCGGCACTCTAG
>CAZVEE010000104.1:0-11392 GCA_964625525.1 uncultured Alphaproteobacteria bacterium
TTGCTGCGCGGCCACTGGGCTCGCCAGCACGCTTAGGGCGATTACCAACACGCCCAGCAGTCGTGAACCTATCATCATGCTCTTTGCTCTCCTGTCCCGAACCCCGGCTTCACTCAATAACAGTCGCCGGCTAGAGGTCAACGCCATTCCCCATGGCGCCTGCTGCCCAAGCACCGTATGGTTTTACGCGAACACAGGCGCCGGACCGGACGGCAGGTTGGAGGGAAGGACAAGGCCATGGCAGCCATTTTTAACGGATTGAGCCTCGATGACGTGGAAAGCATGCTCCGCGAGATCAACTGGACGTTCAAGCGGGAGACCAAGGAGCGGGATCTGTGCTGCCTGTCGTCCAACGCCGGCGGCTACATCTTCCTGATCTTCCTGCAGGACCGGTTGCAAAGTGGCCGCTTCGGCACGGTCACCTTTGTGGCGCAATTCGACCAAGGCCGTGCCATGGACACGGTGAATGAATGGAACCGCGAAATGAAATACACCAAGGTGTATCTCAGTGCGGAAAACAAGCTGCGCCTGGAGATGGATATCAGTGCCGAGGGCATCACCAAGCAGCTTTTCGTCGACAGCCTGCGCATTTACGAGAGATCCTTGCGCCAACTTTGAGGCTATCGCCTGTCGGAAAACCCGCACCGTCATTGCGTGACGGCTGCGCGGTTGGATGCGACCGCATCACCTGCTATCCCTTGGCGCTATAGGGTTCAGTCTGAATCGTCCAGGGAGTGGGATTATGGCTCACACAGGTTTTTCGACTCTGCGCGGTGTCGTGGGCGCCGCGCTGATCGCACTCGCGACCGTCGCCACACCCGCGGCGGCTCAGGAGGGGGCCCCCCTCCCCGCCGATGAAGTATTCCAAGAGCCGGAAGGGGCCGCGGGCCTGCTCGCACGCTGGAATGGGCAGCCTTATCTGGGCGTGCTCGGCGCCTGCGCGGGTGTCAGCGAGGCTTATCGCCAGATTGCTGTGCAAACCAATGACAGCCCGCGCGAAGAACTGGCCAAAAACTTCCTGGCCACGTTGCGCCAACTGATGATGGAACGAATCGAAGCCGATCCGCAGTTGCAAGCCGAGCCCACGCCGGAGATTGTCGAACAGAATTGGATCAATGGTCTGACCGTGGCTCAGAACGCGCTGGCCAATAACCCGGATCGCGCCCCGCTGCTGCTGGAGAACACCGCGCGGGAATGCGTGAACGCGGTGATCAACCAGGAACGCCGCATGGGCCGGGGCAGCACCACACAGTAAGCGACACTCACCGCTCCAAATCGGATATGGACGAGCCCGCAGGGCGAGGACTAGCGCCGTTTCAATGAAAACCAGATCATTGAAACGGCTCTCGGTCTTTGGTTTGGCGCGCTTTCCGGGCGGAAAACCGCACACACTTTTCCTGAAAGCGCTCTAGCGCCATTGAGGCGCGCAGCCTGCGCGGCGCTTGAGCGCCAAAAACGTGCAATGAGTCCTACTCGTTGCATGTTGGGATAAGCCCAGCGCATCAAGGGCGGGCTTAGCCGGCCGGACGGGCGGACAAAAAAGGGCCGCGGGATGTCTCCCGCGGCCCTTTGTCATAAGCAAGTGCTGGATTTAGAGCCGTTTCAATGAAAACCAGATCATTAAAACGGCTCAATCTCAGTCGCGGTCGCAGTTTTCCGGGCGGAAAAGAGCACGCCCTTCTTCTGAAAGCGCTTTAGTAGTTGAACTCGATCTCACCACCGATGATCCGACCTTTGTCGAGCGGTGAGAAGGTGGAGCCAGGGAAGAACCCAAGCTGGGTGTCACCGCCGGCACTGGCCTCATCCAGCAGATTCTTGCCGTACACGGACAGCCGTACCTGCTCATTAAATGTGGTCAGCGCAATGCTGGCATCCAGCATGTCTACCGCGTTGAAGAAGCCTGCATTGTTATCCGTGAAGGCGGATTCATCGCGGTGGCTGAAATTGACGCGGCTCGTCAGGAAGCCCAAATCACCGCCCAACTCATAATCGTAGGTCAAGCCGACCGAGTACGTCACCGGCGCCAGACGCGGCAGGTCGAGTTCCAGGTCTTGATCATCCACAACCCCGTCGGAACTGATGTCGAAGCGCACTTCGTCATACTCACCGTCCACGTAACCGACAGAGCCGTTCAAAACCAGACCTTCAGCCAGCAGCGCCAGCACTTCGAATTCGATACCCTGGATAGTGGCATCCGCCGTATTCTGAATGATCTGCACCACGCCTGTCGTCGGGTCTGGCAGGTTCACCTCCCGCTGCAGGTCTTCCACTTGGTTGTAAAACGCCGCCAAGCTGAGGCTGATGCGATTGTCGAATTGCGACGTTTTCAAACCAATTTCAAAAGAGTCCTGGCTCTCTTCGTCAAACGGCCCCGGCGCGGCGGTCGGTGACGTATTACGCAAGTTATAGCCACCGCTGCGGAACCCGCGGGTCCAGAAGCCGTAGACCTGGGTGCTGTCGTCGACGAACCACTGCAGGCCCACTTTCGGCGTGATGTTCGACCAGTCTTCCTCATCGGAGAAGTCGAAGTTCGTACAGGTTTCATCAGCAATGGAACAGAAGCCAGCCGAGCTCAGCGTAACAATATCGACTTCCTTTTCCTCTTTCGTATAGCGAAGGCCGAGGGTCAGGATCACATTGTCCAGAATATCGATATCGTTGTTCACGAATGCGCCGAACGTGGTCTGATCTTGAATACCACCGCCGATCAGGTCGAGCGTCCCGCCGAAGAGCAAACGCTGCTCAATGTATTCAAGCTCTTGCGTGAAGTAATAGAGGCCCGCAGTGACGCTCCATTTGTCGAAGAAGCGGCCCGCATAACGCAGTTCGTTGGAGAACTGTTCCTGAGCGGTGAACGCCGGCGCGTGGAACACGAAGTCCGGCGTGGCGTCAATGTCGCCCAGCGTGCGGCTCTCATAAGTCCGCCAGCCGAAAATATTGGTGATGGTACCGTTGCCAAAGGCCACGTCCCAGTTCACCTCCGCCGTGAACTGATCCCATTCAGCATCAATGAAGCCTTCCTCGTCGATGGACACGTCGAAGCCATCGCGATCAAACAAGCCGCGGTTCTGGCTCACTGGCCCATCGCCGTCAGTCTCGCCGTGCTCATAGCGTAGGACGATTTCCAGATCATCCGTGGGCGTCAGGGTGATGGCCGGGCGGATCAGGAAGGTTTCTGCTGCGCCCAGATCGTCATTGCCGTCGAAGAGATTTTCGAAATAGCCCTGATCATCATTGTAGTAAACGGCCAGCTTGGCAGCGACGAGGTTCTCAACAATCGGTCCGGAGACGACAGCGGAATAGCTCTGGTTAATCCCGGACTCCACCGAGGCCTTTGCCTTCACGCGGAACTCGTCGGTGGGCTTCGTGGTCTTCACCACGACCGCGCCCCCGGTCACGTTCCGGCCGAACAGCACGCCCTGCGGGCCGCGCAAGACTTCGATGCCTTCCAGATCGAAGGTATCGAACACCACACCCGCATTGATGCCCAGATACACCCCATCCACGAACACACCCACGGTCGGGTCGATGGAGGGGATGGAACTGTTCACGCCGAGGCCGCGAATGGAGAAGTTGGCGGTGCCGCGCGCCGTGCCGATGTCTTCCAACTGCACATTAGGCACGGAAAAACTGAGGCTCTGCAGATCACGGAAGAAAAGCGCGTCAAGCTGCTCGGCATTGTACGCGGTCACGGCGATGGGCACATCCTGAAGCGCCTCTGCCTCACCGCGCTTGCGCGCCACCACTTCTATCCGCTCGGTCAGCGCTTCGGTGGCCGTTTGCGCGTAAACCGTCTGCGGTGCTGCGTGGAGGACGCCCGCCAGCGCCGCGCCGCCCAACAGAAGATGCTTCAGCTTCATGCTCATTTTTCCCTAGTCTCTTGTCACAGTCGTTCTTGACCGAGAGGCCCTGCCCGTCCGGGCGGCACGGCTCCGCAAGTTTACCGCTCCCGGCTAAATGATCCGTAACCATGATCACTCACCCGGCCGTGGCGAATGCCACATGCCGCCGCGTCAGGTGACCATTTCTCAGATCTCACGACTGTTCAAGAATGAACCAGGGTGATTATTTGTCAGTATAAAGTAAACGCAAACATGTTGCCTGGCTGCATCAGTTGCAGTCGGCAATAGGTGCAAAATCCGCACGGTTGAGGTGATTTGTGCAGTGCGCAAACACTTGCGCACTGCACACAGCCCCCGCTCCCGTCTCTGGTCCCTCGCCCGGCGTTTGCCTGGGCGGGGACCGCCTTTAGGCCGCAGCCCTCCGGCGTTTCCCCTTCGTCTCTTTACAAGCCGCGCCGCTTAGAAGCCGCCGAAGCGCTTCGTCAGGCCCACCTTGATGATCCGGCCCACGGCGGAATGGGTGTAGGGATCGTAGTTCAGGTCTAGACGGGCAAAGGGCGGATCTTCGTCCGTCACATTGACCGCCGACAGCGACCCTTGAATGTCGTAAGGCAGCGTCACGTTGTAGTGCAGGTCGAGCGTCGTCCAGCTGTCGATCTCCTGGCCGTTCCCAGAGATCTCCGGACGCTCGTCCTCATAGGAGTCCACGTGGCGGACCACCGCCAGGAAGTTGTGACGGCCAAGCTCGTAACCGAGGTTCACATTCCCTTTCCACTGGGGCAGCGAGCGCAGGAAGTTCGAGCGGTTGAGCTGACCCACCGCGTCGAAGGCATCAGACACCTGCACGCCTTCGATGGAGAAGGCGTCCACTTCATACTCGACCGTGTAGCTGATATCGCCGCCGATGGTCAGCACGCCCGGGCCCAGATCCTCATAGGTGAACTCGAAAGAGCCGTCGATGCCAGAGGTCTGAATGTTCGGACCGTTGATCACATTGGTCTCGATGCGGGCGATATTGGCCGGAGCCGGATCGCCATTGAACGTGATCCGCTGCACGATGGGCGCGTCCACATTCCCTGCGGCCAGTTCCGCGATCACCGCGCTCACAATGGCTTCCTGCGGCTCCACGATGATCGGGTCCTCAAAGTCGTAGAACCAGTAATCGATGGACGCCCGGAAGTTCCCCAGATCAACAAGCGCGCCGAGGTTAAAGGTGAAGGCCGTTTCCCCCTCGAGATCCGGGTTGCCGATCTGGTCCACCGCCTTAAAGGCCGAGGTCGGCGCCACGAATTGCAGCGTAGTGGCTTGACCCGCCAACTGGTTCAAGGTCGGGGCCCGGAAGGTGGTCTGGGCCGACCCACGCAAAGCCAGCCAATCAGTCGCTTGCCAGCGCGCCTGAATTTTCGGGTCGAACGTGGAGCCCACATCGCCTGAATAGCTTTCAAAGCGTGCGGCCACCTGAACGTCGAATGTGTCGGTCACCGGCAACGCCACCTCACCGAAGAGCGCGTAGACATTGCGATCATCTTCGAACGGCGTCGTGCCGGCCAGGAACCCGAACGGCCCCGTGGGCGAGTCACAGGTGAAATCCCCTTCGACCGGGCACGGACGCCGCGTCAGATCGGACAACACATCCGGCGCGGATTCATAGCCATCGCGACGGAACTGACCGCCGGCGGCCCAGGCGATGGAGCCCCCCCACAGATCGATGCCCGTGTCGCCATTGAACACCAGATCTGCGACAAAGAGGTCGGTTTCCACATTCAGCGACTGGTTACCCGTCAGCCACTCCGCCAACTCGCGGGAATTGGCCAGCTCCGGACGGAACTGCGGATTGACCGGACCGCCAAACGCATTCTGCTCAATGGCGTTGGAGAACGGATTGTAATACTGACAGCCGCCCACACCCGGCGTGCCCGTGGCCGGATCACAGTCCGGACCACCCAGGCCCTGCAGCGCCAGCGAAAAATTGTTGATGAAGATATCCGGCGAGATGACGGAGGCGGTGGAGTTGGCGTAGGTCAGCGCAAAGTCCCAGCCGATATCATCCCAGACGGTGCCGTTCAGACCCGCATTGATGCGGAACATCTCCCGCTCGCGGCTGCCTTCCTGGGCGCCTTTGCCCGGGAAACCGCCCGCACCGAAGCCACGGCCAAAAAAGAGCGCGCCAGCGGCGAAAGACTGCGCCAGCTCCGGATTGTCTTCCTGGAACGCGATGAGCCCGGGATGGTTCGGCAACACCACTTGCCCGGTCAGGATCTGCGGCGGATAGGACGGCGAGGTTTTCCAGTCCGGCACATCGGTCTTGGCGTAGAGCCCTTCCACATGGAAATTCACGTCGCCAAAGATGACCTGATTATACTCCGTGTAGATCTGATACCGGTTCTCGATCTCCACCAAATTGTCGAACTCGGTGAACTGGAAGCGGCAGAAGCCGGCCGCCAGGGTATTGCCCACCGCTTCACAACCCGTGTCGGGAATGAACGCACCCGTGTTCGAAGACACAAACGTCCCCGGATTACCGATGGACGAGTACCCGCCTTGAGGATTTTCCTCAAACGAGCGCAGCGCGAAGTCGCGCTCACGGGTCGGCAGTTCGTTGCGGTGCTGGAAGCTGCCGGTCAGGAAAAAGTTCGCGTCGTCACCCTGCCAGCCATAAGAGACAGACGCGGAGTAATCGCCATCCGAGCCGTCGATAAAGCTGTAGTCGCCGCTCACTTCAAAGCCGTCGAGATCGTTCCGCGTAATGATGTTCACCACACCCGCGATGGCATCCGAACCGTAGGTCGCCGCGGCACCGTCTTTCAGGATCTCGATACGGCCAATGGCGGAAACCGGAATCTGGTTGGTGTCAACGAAGAGCTGAGCCTGTTCCGCGAGCGCAAACGGCGCGGCCACCTGACGCCGACCGTTGATGAGCACCAATGTCCGCGCCGGGCCGAGGCCGCGCAAGTTGATGTTCGCCGAGCCTTCCAGACCATTGGAGGTGAACTGGTTGGTCTCGCCGTCAATGCCGGAGCTGACACCCAGGTTCCGGATGAACTGGGTCAGGGTCGGCGTGCCGAGAATTTCCAGATCCTGACGGGATGTCACATCCACCGGCAGGGCTGCGTCCTCCGGCGTGCCGGCAATGAACGAGCCCGTAACAACCACTCGGTCGTCCGTCTCCGTCTCTTGGGCCACAGCCGGCACGGCGATACTGCCGGCCAGAAGCGCGGCACCGGCCGCGGACCACATCAGGTGGCGGTGAATCGTATCGCGTTTCAGCATTGCGGATCTCCCTCGTCCCACTGGAGCCTAAGCGGTTCGTCCGCGGCCCCTTTATCACTGTTGCCGGTTCATGCCCCTGACCGAAAAGGTCGTGACCATGATCATTAATGCCGTGTTGGCGTTACCAATTGGTGGCGCCAACCCTTTGCAAGACCCGATCTCACGATCGCAACCCGCCAGAGGGCCGTACACGGAAAACTGCGCGGCGGTTCGCGGCTGCTTCAGGCGCCCCATCGCCGCAGCCATGCCTCCCCAAATCGTCCGGAACGGACAAACTGTCATTGTGCAGATGCGAAATTTTTCGCAATCGCACAAAATCAAGTCGTCTACAGACGAAGCTCAAATCTAAGCGTCCGCGAAATCCCAAGTCGGATCAATGACAATTTGAGCCGCATGGAACGGCTCACGCCCGGCTCAGAGGGCTGAAACCCGCACGCCCGCTGGCAACCACCATCAGCCCTTGGCCCAAAACCCATTGTTTTCTGAGGATTTCGACCAAAGGCGTATGGAGCGCACGCTCAAGAATGACAGATTATCAGTGTACAGCTTTAAACATGCATATGCACTTGAGGCAAATCCGCAACACACGATCACAGCTCTGAAGAGCTTTACGCGGGTGGTAAAACAATTTTTGCAAGAACCGGAAGAACACTCCGAAAAACGAGATCATCCACAAACGAATTTAAGTGTGCATACACATAAATCGCACCCAAATTCTGTGCACCTACACAGACTATGCGCTGCACGCCAGGACTAGGCAATGAGTGAGTTTGCACGCGGCACAAAGCCAGCGCGCAAACCGATCCTGAATGGTGAAAAGGAAAAGCGGGCTAGGCGTCCGCCGAGAAGGCGCTGACCGTATCGGTGATCCAACCGCCGCCCAGCACACGGGTGCCGCCCGCATCGCCGGTCTCACCCGCGCCGGGGGCATAGAAGACGCAGGCTTGTCCCGGCGCCACCCCCTCTTCTGGCTCCTCAAGGATCACCCCGATGCCGTCGGGGCCGGCCGTGAGGCGGGCGCGTTTGGGTGGCCGGGTGGACCGCACGCGCACCGTCACCGCCAGACCGTCCGGATCACCGTCGCCCAGCCAATTCACATCTTTCAGGCGAATGCGCGTGGCGAGCAGCGCCTCACGCGGGCCAACCAGCACCTGCGATCGCGCAGCATCCACACCAACAACGAAAAGGGGCTCGCCAGTCGCGATACCAAGGCCGCGCCGCTGGCCCACCGTGTAGTGGATAATGCCCTCATGACGGCCGAGCACGCGCCCGTCCACATGCACGATGTCACCGGGCTCGGCCGCGCCCGGGCGCAGACGTTCGATCACCGAGGTGTATTTGCCGGTGGGCACAAAACAGATGTCCTGGCTATCGGGCTTAGCCGCGACCCCAAGGCCAAGCTGGGTCGCCAGCGCCCGGGTCTCGCTCTTGGGCAGCCCGCCCAGGGGAAAACGCAGAAAATCCAGCTGTTCTCGCGTGGTGGCGAAGAGGAAATAGCTCTGATCCCGGTCCGCATCGACCGCCCGGTGCAGTTCCGCGCCGCCCGGCCCGGCTGTGCGGCGCACATAATGGCCGGTGGCCAGCGCCTCGGCACCCAAGTCTCGGGCGGTATCCAACAGATCGCGAAACTTCACCCGCTCATTACACCGCACGCAAGGGATTGGCGTTTCCCCCTCCAGATAGGACTGAGCGAAATCGTCCATCACGGCGGCCCGAAACCGCGCTTCGTAATCGAGGACGTAGTGAGGCATATCGAGGCTTTCCGCCACGCGCCGGGCATCGTGAATATCCTGCCCCGCGCAGCAAGCCCCCTTCTTGCGCACCGCTTCGCCGTGGTCATAGAGCTGGAGCGTGATGCCCACCACGTCATAGCCTTCCTGTTTCAGGATGGCCGCCGTGACGGAGGAGTCCACACCGCCGGACATGGCCACAACCACGCGGCAGTCGCCCGGGGCCTTATCGAGGCCCAGACTGTTCAGGCCCGCCGCATGGGCGGGGGTGGGATACGCCAGATCAATGCTCATAGCTGCGGAATATAAGGACTGACGCCCCCGCAGCAAGCGTCACCCGCTTTGACGCCGCCAGCCGGATGAGTTCGGGCAAAACCGGCGGCGTTTTTCGGCCCTTTCGTTAACCTCATACTAACCGCTGCATTTAGCCGTTCCTTAAACGCACAGCCCTAGGCTCATCGAGGGGTCGCGACGGTTAGGGAGTTGGCGTGATGGCGGCGGTGAAGGCTCTGCGGGAAGAGACACGGGTGCATTATGTCATCGGCCCTGATGGTGGGCCGCTCACCCGTGCCGACCTGCCTCCGGCGAACACCACGCGCTGGGTCATTCGGCGCAAGGCCCAGGTGGTTGCGGCCGTCCATGGTGGCCTGATCACTCTGGATGAGGCCTGCACGCGCTATGCGTTGACCAAAGAAGAATTCTCCTCCTGGGAAGCCGCCATCAAACGCCACGGCCTGCCAGGCCTGCGCACCACCCGCCTCCAGCACTACCGGTCGCAAGTGCGCCCCTGAGCCATTTCCCTGTCCCCGGTGCCGGCTTTGCGATACAGTGCCGCCCGCATTTCGGGCGCGATGCAACCAGCCGGCGACTCCGGCCTGCACGCCCGGCGCGGTCCGCATGGTGCGCGCCGCATGGCCTGTTGGAGGGGGACTCGACATGGAAATTGTTCAAGACATCATCAGCAACATCACCCAAGCGCTGGAGCTGACCTTTCTGAATCGCGACGTGCTGCTGGCGGTCATCGCCGTGGTGATCGCATTCACATTCGGCTTCTTGATGAAGACTTTTGAATTCGGCAAGGCGATTTTCCAAACGGTCTACGCGCTGTTCGCCTTCGCCCTGGTGGTCGCCATCATCAATCTGTTCCGCGGCGGGCGGACCGACCTGTCCGGCTGGCTGACCAGCAATATCGACGCCTTTCTGAGCCTGACACTGCGGGACCTGCTGGTCTCGTTCATCGCGTTCTTCATCGTGATCACGATCGCGCACTTCATCCGCTCCGCCTTCGACAAGTAAGACGGAGCAAAGACCGCTGGCCCGCCCGCGTCAGACAAAGGACGCGGGCGGCATGCTGAGGCACGTATCGTCTAGGCTCATGAGCAGCGCCGCTTGCGGACCTGTTTTGGGCAGTTCATAGCGATAGAAGAAGCGGCACGCGGCACGCTTGCCCTCGTAGAACGCCAGATCTTTCTCGCCCGCGCCGGCCCGACCGGCCTCCGCCGCCAGCGCCTGTTGCAGCCACAGCCACGCCATCACCATGTGCCCGGTCATGTCGAGAAAGACGGTGGCATTGGCCAGGAAGCACCCGATCTCGCCTTGCGCCGCTGCGCCCGTGAGCACACCTACCGTGCGTTCGAGCAAAGCTGTGGCCTGTGTCAGCGCCGCGGCTTCTTCCGCCAGCGCCGGCATCGCCGCCGCCGCCTCTGCTGTGCGGCGCATTTCCGTGACCAGCGCCATAAACGCTGCGCCGTTCTCCATCACCACTTTGCGCCCCAGCAGATCCATACCCTGAATGCCGTGGGTGCCCTCATGGATCAGGTTCAGCCGGTTGTCACGATAAAGCCGTTCCACCGGATAGTCGCGGGTGTAGCCGTAGCCGCCATGAACCTGGATCGCGAGCTTGTTCGCCTCCAGACAGAATTCCGACGGCCAGGACTTGGCGATGGGAGTGAGGATTTCAAGCAGCAGGCGCAGGCGATCCTTCTCGCCCGCGTCTTCGGCCGTGTGCTCCAGGTCCACCAGCAGGGCGCAGTAAAGACAGAGCGCCAGCCCACCCTCCACATAGGCCTTTTGCTGAAGCAGCATGCGTTTCACATCCGTATGCTGAATGATCGGCAGTTGCGGTGTCGTGGGGTCCTTTTGCTCTGGTGAGCGCCCCTGCGGCCGGGTGCAGGCATACTCAAGCGCATGGAGATACCCCGCATATCCGGTCATGGCCGCGCCGAGGCCAACACCGATGCGCGCCTCATTCATCATCTGGAACATGTAGCTGAGGCCCTGATGCGCCTCGCCCACCAGATAGCCGACCGCCCCATCGGCTTCCCCGAAATTCAGGACGGTATTGACGGTCCCGCGATACCCCATCTTGTGATTAAGGCCTGCGAGCCGCACATCATTGCGCGCGCCCACCGAGCCATCCGCCTCAATCAGGTTCCGCGGCACGATGAACAAGGAAATGCCCTTCACCCCTGGCGGTCCGCCCGGGATCTTGGCCAGCACCAGATGCACGATGGTTTCCGCCAGCTCATGCTCGCCGCCGGAGATCCACAT
>CAZVEE010000105.1:0-7556 GCA_964625525.1 uncultured Alphaproteobacteria bacterium
TACAAGGACACCGCCGGCCCGGCCGTGAACCCGATGATCAAGATCACGAACATCGTGGCATTGCTGCTGATTGCCACTTTGGCGGGATGACGCGGCGCGCCTAAAGCCAAAAAGGGAAGGGCCTCGCCGGATCGGCGGGGCCCAATCCTTTTTGAACGGCCTGGAACGGAAAACCCGGCGGTTCGCAAGCGAAGAAATCCCGGAATGGGATCATTTAGGCAAGATTATTCCGTTGCATATCGTTACACGCCAGTTAGATTAACCCCTGGCGAACAAACGGAGGGGTTCATGCGGGCGAGCGCGTTGCTGGGTTGGGCGATTTTTGCGGCGGTTGTCTACCTTGTTTATTCCATGCGAGTAGAAGTTGACCCGCAGCAAGAGGCGCTGCAACGCACTGTAGATATGGTGCGTGCGGAATATCCGGGTGCGCAGCTTCTTCATCAGGCCGCTGTGCCTGTTCATCGCGGCACCGGTAATGCGGCGGCCGTGGTTTTCTTCTCTGAGGCCGGTGCGGGGCAGCAGCGCAGTGTCTACGTGGATTACTCCGTGTACTGCGAAGATCCCAAGCCATCTTGCCTGGTGCGTGGCAAGACCGTGTGGGATTACGATGATCCCCAGTTCATTGCCGAGGCGACCTCGAACGGACGCCAGCAAGTGGCCACAAGCTACTAAGCAATCAATTTCGGTTAAGCAAAACCCCCGCACAGACGCTGCGGGGGTTTTTGCGTGAGAGAGCAGCTTGTTTGTCATGCGCAGAGCGGGGCCAAGCGCTTGGCGGGGCCGCGCCAGAGCGGTCTTGAGAGCGGTGTCGCCAGATCAGAGCCACTCGAGCCGCGGGATGCGGTGATCCTGCGGTTGCCCCCCCGGTTGCCGATGATCCCAAGAAATGAAGATCCCAAAAAACGGATGGCACAAAAAAACACCGGGCGCGGGGCCCGGTGTTTTTGATCCGTATGCGGTGCGGTCGCCCTTAGCGCACCGGAGGACCTCCAGGACCGCCAGGTCCTCCCGGACCGCCCTGGCCGCCGCCGGCCGGGCCCGGCAGACCCCGGCCCACATTGCCGAACATCTGTTCCAGGAACGTCAACTCGCGGCCCCGGGTCGGTGTCTCGCGACCGGAATAATTCACGATGCGCCCGTCCTTGATGTCATAGCGGTCGATGGCGTTGAGCGTGCCGCGTTCATCAAAGCGCAGAGCCAGGATCTTGCGGTCCGTGGTCTCGGTGTCGAGGAAGGCCAGGGTCTCCCGTGTGGAGGAGATATAATACCAAGTGTTTGGATCGAACGTCGCCATGCTGGATGGGGTGCCCAGGCTTTCGGCCACGCTGGCGCGGGTGGTCACGCCCACCTGCAACGCATCCACCTTTTCCTGATCGGGCACAAAGCCATGCTTGCTGACGACCGGGCGCAGCATCTTGCCGCCGCAGGCCGTCAGGCCCAGCAGGACCGCGACCATCGCCACACGACTGACGGTACCCGCCAGGCTGCGCGCGCGCCGCGCGCCGGTTGCACGGGGGCCATGTCCAGAAAGCCGGATCATGCTATCTCCTCAAGACTACTGGTCGTCATCCCATCCGGGAGCCTTCACCATGAGGCTCCCCACGGGCCGCGTCCGTCCGGGCGAGCGCAAGAGGCCCGGAGAAGCGGCGGTCAGCCGCGCCGGTCTTTGTGGCCGCCTGATAATACCACGTACTATAAACGAGGGCAGTGGATTCGCGAAGGGGAACAAGGCTCATGGTCTTCAGCAGTTGGTTTGGCGCCTCGGACACCCAGGCTACGGCGGATCGGTTGTTCGCGGCGATCGTCGAACAGGCGCGCCAGCCGGCCTTTTATACCGGGGGCCAGGTGGCGGACACGGTGGACGGGCGCTTTGATATGATCGTGCTGCACCTGGTGCTGGTGCTGCGCCGCCTGAAAGGCGCGCCGCACAAGGCTTTGGGGCAACGTGTCTTCGATACCTTCTTCGGCAACATGGACGATTCTCTGCGCGAAATGGGCGTAGGCGATCTGGCGGTACCCAAACGCATTCAGACCATGTCTGAGGCGGTCTATGGGCGCATCGACGCCTATGAAAAGGGATTTGCGGCCGGCGAGGCGGCGCTGGCGGCGGCGCTGACGCGCAATGTCTATCGCGACGAGGGGCAAACCCGGCCCGAGGCGCAAACGCTCGCGCGCTACATGCATGCCCAAGATGCGCGGCTGTCGGAGATGGATGATGCGGCGCTGCTGGCGGCGCGGGCGGTGTTCGGCACGGCGCCGAGCTTTACCGCAGCGACGCCGGCTGCGCGTGCTGGAGACGCAGTATGACGGCCGCGCCGGAATTCTCTCGTCCCTTTCAAGTGGAAGCGTTGCGCTCGGGCGAGACCCGCACGGTCACGCTGACGGCCGAGGCGGGCGAGCGGGCAGCGCTGGCGCGACGCTTTGGGGTGCTTGGTATCGAACACCTGGAAGGGCGGGTCACCGTGGCGCGCGCCGGCAAGGGCGGGCGGTTGACTGGCCAGTTGGAGGCGCAGCTCACCCAGGCCTGCACTGTGACGGTGGAGCCGGTGGCGAGCGTCGTCAGGGCGGCGCTGGGGATTGATCTGGTCCCGGCCAGTGACGCGCCGGCTGCCGAAGGGGCCGACGCGCTGGCGGGGGATGAGGACGAGCCGGATGTGGAGCCGCTCGATGAGGGTGGCGCGGTGGATCTGGGTGAGCTTCTGGCCCAGACCCTGAGCCTGCACATTCCCGAATATCCGCGGGCGCCTGGCGCAGCCTGGGAGGATCAGGAGTTCACGCCCGAAGGGCCGCGCCCGTCCGGCGAGGGCAAAGAGAATCCCTTTGCCCAACTCGCGGCCTTGCGCCCGCGCAAGGACCAGGCCTAGGGCGGCGAGGACGGGACCGGACACAACCGTGTGCCGCTGCTCTTGTATCCCGGCGCTAAATCAGTATTGTCCAGCCGATGGGCTGCCTCGACGCGGCCAGTGTGTTTTTTACCATTCTTCAGGACGGCTATGGAAACGGGGCTCTGGATGCCGGGGCCGTGCGGTGGGGCCACTGTCTCGCCCGTCTCCATTGTTGGCCGTTCTGCCGGGCGTCCGCCCCCTGCGATGGACCGATTGCGATGGACCGATTGCGTGGACCGATTGCAATGGACCTTGCGAGGCCGGGCCGCTGTGATGTCGGAGACTGAGTGATGGCTGTACCCAAGCGTAAAGTGACCCGGGCCAAGCGCAATATGCGCCGCGCCCACGACGCCCTGACGCCGAAGGCGTATAATGAATGTTCTAATTGCGGCGAGCTGAAGCGCCCGCACCATGTGTGTCCGGCCTGTGGCCACTATGATAATCGCGAAGTGATGGTCACCGAGGCCAGCGCGTGACACTCTGACGGCGCGGCACGGTCCGGGGACTGAGATAGCGACCGGCACTGGGCCGCGACGGGCCCGTGCGTGTGGGGCGCGCGGTGCCAAGCGAGAACGGCAAAAGAAGCGGCTGGAGACAGCGGCGGGGCGCCCACCGCCTACGCCGCCGGCCGGTCGGGATGGAGAGGAGACACGGTTTGTCCCGTGATCGGGTGGTTTCGGTCGACGCCATGGGCGGGGACCACGCTCCGGAGATCGAGATTGCCGGTCTCGACCAATCCCTTATCCGCAATCCGGATACCCGTTTTCTCCTATTCGGCGACGAAGCCCAACTCAAACCGCTGGTGGACGGCTATCCGCGCGTGAAAGCGGCGAGCGAGCTGCGCCATACGCCTGAGCGTGTGGCCATGGACGCCAAGCCCAGCCAAGTGGTGCGCCGCGGCCAGAACACCAGCATGGGACTGGCCATCAATGCGGTGAAGACGGGTGAAGCCTCGTCCGTTATTTCCGCCGGCAATACCGGCGCGTTGATGGCCATGGCCAAGCTACAATTGCGCATGCTTGGGGATATCTCCCGCCCGGCCATCGCCGCCATCTGGCCAACGGCGCGCGGGGAAAGCGTGGTGCTCGATGTGGGCGCCAATGTGGACAGCGATGCGCGGGATCTGGTGCATTTCGCGATCATGGGGGAAGCCTATGCGCGTACCGTTCTGGGCGTGCAAAAACCGTCCGTGGCGCTTTTGAATGTGGGCTCGGAAGCCCTGAAAGGCACTGCCAGCGTGCGCGAGGCCGATGACCTGCTGCGCCAGCTCGATCTGGGTCTTGATTATCGGGGCTATGTGGAAGGCAACGATATCGGTGCGGGTGCGGTGGATGTGGTGGTGACTGACGGCTTCACCGGCAATGTGGCACTGAAGACGGCAGAGGGGACGGCGCGCCAGATCGGTGACTATCTGCGCGCGGCCATGAGCCGGTCGTTTTTCTCTCGGCTCGGCTACCTGATCGCCAGTGGGGCCTTTGCCACGCTGCGCGTGCGCCTGGATCCGCGCCGGGTGAATGGCGGCGTGTTTCTGGGGCTGAATGGGGTGGTGGTCAAAAGCCATGGCGGCACCGATGCCCTCGGCTTTGCCAGTGCGTTGGACTTGGCCATCGATATGGGCCGCAGTACGTTCACCCGCGATATCGAGGCCGCGACCGCAGGGCTGGGCGCGTCATTGAAGGGCAAACCCGGCGGGGGGCCGAGCCATGAAGGAGACAGCACCCCGTGACCGCGTCTCACACTCTAAAAAACACTGTTCCGCGCTCCATTGTCACCGGTTGTGGCGCTTATCTGCCGGCCAAGGTGCTCACCAATGCCGACTTGGCCAAGCTGGTGGATACGAGCGATGAGTGGATCATCGAGCGCACCGGCATTCGCGAACGCCATGTGGCGGCGGAGGGGGAGAAGACCTCCGACCTGGCCATCGAAGCGGCGCGCCGGGCCCTCGCCCATGCGGGGACCGACGCTCAGGATATCGACCTGATCGTCATGGCGACGGCGACGCCTGATCATACCTTTCCCGCCACCGCGACCCATGTGCAGGCGGCCCTGGGCATTCATCATGGCGCGGCCTTTGACGTGCAGGCGGTGTGCTCGGGCTTTGTCTATGCCATGACCGTGGCCGATAGCCTGCTGCGCGCTGGCCAGTTCCAGCGGGCGCTGGTGATCGGCGCGGAGACCTTCTCGCGTATTCTGGATTGGAGCGACCGCACCACCTGCGGCCTTTTCGGCGACGGTGCCGGGGCTGTGGTGCTGGAGGCGGGCACGGGCGATGGCAGCATGGCCGATCGCGGCGTGCTGGCGAGCCATTTGCGCTCCGATGGGCGCCATTGCCAACTGCTGTATGTGGATGGGGGGCCATCCTCTACCCAGACGGTCGGGCATTTGCGCATGCAGGGGCGCGAAGTGTTCCGCCATGCGGTGGTCAACATCGCCGAGGCGATCGAGGCCTCGCTGGAGCATGCGGGGGTCGGTGTCGATGAGGTCGCTTGGTTCGTACCCCATCAGGCCAATCAGCGTATTCTCGATGCGACCGCCAAGCGGTTGAAAATTCCCGCTGAACGGGTGATCACCACTGTTGCTAAACATGGCAATACCTCTGCGGCGTCGGTCCCCTTAGCGTTGAGCGAGGCGGTGGAGGACGGCCGCATTCAGCGCGGTGATCTGGTGATGCTGGAGGCCATGGGCGGCGGTTTCACCTGGGGCTCAGTGTTGGTGCGCTGGTAACGCGCGATGCGGGTAGCCCTTTTGGGACAAGGGTGACCCTTTTGAAACAGGCGGCGTTCCAAAAGGATACGCGCCTCCCTCGATTGGGACACATCTGAACGAGCGTCGGTCTGGTCTTCGAGACTTCGGGTGCCTTTTTTTGTACTTATCTTTGCCGCACTTTGAGCGCACCAATTAAGTCTCTCAAATTGTTAAGCTATTCTGGATATGCCTTGTATTGACCCTCGCCATGGCCATCCTTACCGTGCCGTTGGGTATGTGCGCAGGAGGCTGAGTGATGCCGGAGAGAACCGTGACACGGGCGGATCTGTTCGACGCCGTTCACGACGAAACGGGGCTGTCGCGCAGCGATTGCGCGGGGCTGGTGGAAGCCGTGTTGGAAGAGATCGCATCGACGCTCGAACGGGGCGAGAATGTTAAGCTGTCATCCTTCGGCTCCTTTTGCGTGCGTGACAAGGGCAGCCGCATTGGCCGTAACCCGAAGACGGGGGAAGAAGTGCCCATCGAGCCGCGCCGGGTCTTGGTGTTCCGCCCGTCCAATGTGCTGAAGGATCAGGTGAACGCGTCGCTCACCGATAAGCGGGAGCAGGACTGAAACGCGGGCGGAACGGTTGTTGCATCCATGCCGGATTGAAACAATCGCGTGGGGCCGGGCACCGTTGGTAAGGGGCCAGGTGAGGGGTGTCGGGTGACCAGGCGGGCGATCGCGTTCGCCGCAGCAGCAATCAGGGGTGACAAGCTTCCATGAGTGAGTCCCGCATCTGGAACACCGGACCGGTTCCGTTCAATCGCCGTTTCTCGGCTCTGCGCTCAGAAATGAACCGCGTGCCCGAAACAGCCGCGAAAGAGGCGGAGACCCCCCCAAAAACACCAACACCCAAAGCGCCAGCGCAGCCGGTGGCCCAATCGCCGGCGCCGGCGGCCGCCCAGATCCTTCCCCAGACCGCTGAGAGCCCGGCCCAGACCCCGGAGGCCGAGGGTCTGGACGACGCGGCTGACTCGCCTGCGCGGGGCCTGCATCTGCGCCCAACGCGCAAGACCACGGGCGCCGCAACGCCCGATGCTGCAACGCCCGATGCTGCAACGCCGGATGCCGCAACGCCGGATGCCGCATTGCCCCCCGAGCCGGATATGCCGGATCTGCTCGCCGATAGTCTGCGCAGCGCGCAAAGCCCGACACCGGACGCCGTGGACAGCCTCAGCGCTGGCGCCCAGAGCTTGGCAGAGCGCAGCGAGTCCGTCCTCGATGCGTTGAAATCCATCATGGACGAGCCCGCGCTTCCGAAAGCGCCGGCGGCGGCTGCGATACCTGAGACGACCGCGCCCACAGCCGCGCCCAGCACATCGCCGCTCGAAGAGCAGATCCGTAGCCTGACCGGTGCAGGGCCGCAGGCGACCCAAAACGCAGGGGATGCTCCCGCACCCGTGTCGCCAGCGCCGATTCCGCCGCAGCCCGAGGTCTTCGCCCCGCAAACCTCGACCGCAGCGGCACAAGGGCCGAAACTGCCGTTCCCAGAGGTGGCCACCCAAGCACCGGCCGCGCCGGCGGGCGCGCCCTTCAGCATTCCCGGGCTCCAACTGACCAATGCGCCGGCCGTGCCCACGCCGGTGACAGCGGAGCCGCAGACACCAGCCGTTGCCTCAGCGTCGCAGACCGAGGATCAGCCGCACCAGGCCTCCGAACCCGGCGGCGCGCCCGCCGGTGCGCCCTCCATGCCGGTGGTGGATAGCGCCACCGAAGCCGTGTCGGTGCCGCTGAGCGATGTCGCCTCGCAGAAGCCTTCGCAAGATAGCCCTGCGATGGCAGACGCATTGAGCCCGGCATCAGCGGATGAGGCGGATGCGGACGATATGATGATGCCGTCCTTTGAAGATCTCACGGCCCGACCGCTTGGCAGCGCCCCCCAAGAGGCGCCGGCGGATCTGGCAGCGGATCTGGCAGCGGAT
>CAZVEE010000105.1:7656-10816 GCA_964625525.1 uncultured Alphaproteobacteria bacterium
TGGCGGATGATCTGGACGAGTTCGAAAGCGATGGCGATGCGGCCGCTTTGGCGGCGGCGGCGGCGGCCTATATGACGGCGGCCGAGAAGGCGGCGGATGAGCCCGAAGTGGTGACGCCGGACGCCGCGATGGCCCCCGAGACGCCCGCGCCTGCTGATGCCGTGACCGTGCCTCAAAGCCAGGCCAGCCCCGCAGCGCCGGACGAAACCGCGACCACCATGCCGGCGCCGCCGAAACTGGACGGTGACGGGGATGACAGCGGCGAGGCTGTGACGGAAGAGGATCCGGTCGAGGCGTTTCTGGCCTCTATCGAAGCCTATCAGGATACGCCGGCACCGGACGATACGCCGACACCGGATGACGCGCCACCACGGGACAACACGCCGACGCCGGACGACAGACCTGCGCCCGAGACCGTGCCCGAGACCGTGCCCGAGACTGTGGATGAACCCCATGCGGATGATCATGCCGCCAGCGCCACCCAAATGCCGGATGAACCAGCGCCCCTAACTGAAGAGAGGCCGCAGGCGGACAGCGTGGCGGAAGCCCCTCAGGCGGCACCGGCAGCCGAACCGGCGTCTGATGTCGAAACGAACCGCGAGCCCGAGGCGGCGGCGTCCGAGCCGCTGGGCTTTGCCAGCGCACCGCCCATCGACAGGCAGGAACGCTTGTTCCGAACCCTGAGCGAAGTGAGTGATGAGCTGGGCGTTCCGCCCCACGTGCTGCGCTATTGGGAAACGCGCTTTCCGCAGATTCAGCCGGTCTATCGCGGTGGCGGGCGGCGCTATTATCGGCCCGAGGACATCAATCTGGTCGCGACGATCCAGACCCTGTTGCACCGCAATCGCCTGCCGATCCGCATCGTCCAACGTATTTTGAACGAGCATGGGCCGCAGATGCTGGTCGAGGCCAGCCGGCTTAATGTGCTTGATGGGCTGTTGCCGCAGGGGGCGTCCAGCGCGCCGGAGCCGCGCGATCTGTCGCTGGGCACGATGAGTGCTGCTGCTCGGTGTGACGATGTGGCGGATCCGGATGCACCCGATAGCGACGTGCAAGACGGTGACGCGCGAGATAGCGACGGGCGAGACGGTGACGCGCGAGATAGCGACGGGCGAGACGGTGACGGGCGAGACGGTGACGGGCGAGACGGTGACGGGCAGGCGTTGCAGGACGACCCGGCCGATGACCGCGTTATCCCGGATGCCGATGGGCCCTCGGCGCTTGAAGACGATGTCAGCGATCCGGACCCGGAAGATCCGGTGACACCCGATCTTGCGCCTGAGCCCCAAATCGAAGCCGACGCACCGACCCCGGAGGCTGTCACCCCGGTGGCGCAACCGGAGCCGGTGCAGGCGCGAGACGTGGAGACGCCAGCGCCGGAGGATGCGGCCCCGGCCGATGAACCCGTGCCCAGCGATGGTGATGACCCGGCTTCGGATACGGAAACGGGCGAGCCGGAGAGCGCTGGGCCGGTGACGGCCAAAGGGGACGTGCACACGCAAGAAGAGCCTGCGGCGCCAGAAGCGGCCCCCGAGGGTCAGACGGCGCCGGACTCAGAGCCCGAGCCGCAGGCCGACGCGCCTGCAGTCGTCCCAGCTCACCCCGCCGAAGCATCGGCCCCCGCGGCCCCCCCCTCCGCAGCACCGGCCTCCGGACCCGAGCCGACGCGGGAGGCGGCCAGTAAACCCGCCGAGCCCTCGAAACCGCAAAACACGTTTGCGGAAATGCCCCTGTCGCGCATTGCCGTGGAACGCCCCTTCACCAAAGGTCCGGCCCTGACCGCGTCGCAGCGGGAGCGGCTGGCGGAGGTGCTGGACGCGTTGACGGATGCCAAGGCGGAGATCGCGGAAAAGCGGTATCTCGACGCGCGCCCGTCCAAAGGGGAGCGCGAGCGATCGCCTCTGCTTCAAGACCCGCTGCCGCATGTGGGCCTGCGGGGAGAGGACGACACGGACCCCTCACAGGACCGTTGACGCCAAGGTTGGCCTTGGGATCAGTCGTGACTTCACAATCTCAAGGCGCTCGTCCTAAGGTCCTGCGCGGGACGGGGTTGCGGCCCCTGATGCAGTGGAGGACCGGGCATGCGGGACGGCGACGTGATGACACTGCGCCAGCGCGTCTGGCTGGCGTTGGAAAGTCCGGAGCCAGTCGGCTTCTGGCCCCGCTTGGTCAATTTTTTTCTAATCATGCTGATCGTCACCAATGTGGCGGCTGTGGTGCTCGACTCCGTGGCCTCGATCCGGGCGGTTTACGGGCCGGCCCTCGATGTGTTCGAGGCGGTCAGTGTTGCGATTTTCACGGTCGAGTATCTGGCGCGCCTCTGGGCAAGCGCCGAGGCGGGACCGCGCTGGCGGTATGCGCTGACGCCCCTGGCCATCATTGATCTCATCGCCATTGTGCCGTCGCTGCTGGGGGCATTGTTCGGCGTCGATTTGCGGACCTTGCGGGCCTTGCGTTTGCTGCGCCTGTTGAAGCTCACGCGGCATTTCCCAGAGCTTCAAGTGCTGGGCACTGTGATCCAAGCGGAAACCCGCAATCTGCTGGTGACGATGCTGGTGATGATGGTGCTGATCGTGGTGGCCGCATCCATGATGCATTTCGCCGAGCGTCAGGCCCAACCGGAGGCCTTTGGGGATATTCCCCATGCCATGTGGTGGGCGGCGGTCACGCTGACCACAGTCGGGTATGGCGATGTCACGCCGGTCACCATGATGGGCCAGGCCATTGCGGTGGTGATCATGTTGTTGGGCGTGGGCATGGTGGCGTTGCCGGCGGGCCTGCTGGCCTCGCGCTTCTCCGAGGAATTGGAGAACCGTCGCTCGCAGTTCGTGGATGCGGCGCGCGCGGCCAATGTGGAACACTGCGCGGAGTCGCTCGACGATCTGCGCGAGCGGTTTTACCTCTCCGAAGAGGATGTGGAGCGCCTGCTGGCCGAGGGCCGTGCTATTGGCCGGTGTCCATTGTGCGGCGGATCGCTGCCGGGGCAGGGCACTGCGGTCCCCTCGCCGCGGCGAGACACCTGAGCGGCTGCAGGCCTCCAGGACTGCTTTGCCTTCCGTCTGCGGATCTGATACACCCAGCAAACTCGCAAGGTCTTGCGAGACTTCTCGGTCGGAGCGTAGCGCAGCCTGGTAGCGCACTACACTGGGGGTGTAGGGGT
>CAZVEE010000106.1:0-10282 GCA_964625525.1 uncultured Alphaproteobacteria bacterium
CGCCCAAATCGAAGCAGACCGCAACGCCCAAGCCACCACAACCGCGGCGGAATAAGGCGGGCGGGCGCGGGCCTCGCGCCTGGGACCCGCAGCAAGCTGGATACGAGATTTTTGGACGCGAAACTGGAAAAGCTTCTGGATCGCTTCGCGGCGGTGCAGGCGGCCATGTCATCGGACAGTGTGTCGCCCGAGGATTATGTTCAGCACTCGAAGGAATATGCCGAGCTGTTCCCGGTGGTCGGTGCTATCCGCGATTTGCGCGCGGCCGAAGATGACCTGCAAGGCGTCATCGATATTCTCGATACCGAGGACGGTGAGCCGGATATGACGGCATTGGCTCGCGAAGAGCGGGCGCGCCTGGAGGCGGCACTGCCCGATCTGCGCCATCAGGTGCGCGTGCTGCTGCTGCCCAAGGACGAGGCGGATGCGCGCGGCGTGATCCTGGAGATCCGCGCCGGGACCGGCGGCGATGAGGCGGCGCTGTTCGCCAGTGACCTCTTTCGCATGTATCAGCGCTATGCGGAAAGTCGCGGCTGGCGGGTCGAGGTGATGGAAGCGCGCGAATCCGATCTGGGGGGGGTGAAGGAAGTCACGGCCACCATTTCAGGGGCCGGCGTGTTCGCACGGCTAAAATTCGAATCCGGTGTGCACCGCGTGCAGCGCGTGCCGGAGACGGAGGCCGGCGGGCGCATCCACACTTCGGCCGCGACAGTCGCGGTCTTGCCGGAAGCCGAAGAGGTGGATGTGGCGGTGGAGGACAAGGACCTGCGCATCGACACGTTCCGCTCCAGCGGCGCGGGCGGCCAGCATGTGAACACCTCCGACAGCGCGGGGCGCATCACCCATCTGCCCACGGGCCTGGTGGTGGCCCAGCAGGATGAGAAGTCTCAGCATAAGAACAAGGCCAAGGCGATGAAAATCCTCCGTGCCCGTCTTTATGAGATGGAGCGTGAGCGTCGCGAAGCCGAACGCGCCGCAAGCCGGAAGGATCAAGTGGGCAGTGGCGACCGGTCGGAACGGATTCGCACGTATAACTTTCCACAGGGCCGGGTGTCCGATCACCGTATTAATCTGACGCTGTACAAGCTCGACAAGGTTATGACCGGCGAAGCGCTGGACGAGATCGTTGACGGGTTGATCGCTGATGATCAGGCGGGGCGATTGGCGGCTCTTGACGAAACGGCCGGGGCGTGAATACTCCCGCCCATATGGTCACGGTGGAGGCATTGCGGCGCGCGGGCATGGCCCGGCTTGCCGCGTGTGGCTGTTCCGCGCCGGCGCTTGATGCGCGGGTGCTGCTGGGCCATGTGCTCGGATGGTCGGCTGCTGATTTTTTGCGGGCTCCCAAAGCGCCTGTGAGTGCCGCCGCCGCCGCGCGCTTTGACCACCTGCTGGAGCGCCGTGCGGCGGGCGAGCCGGTGGCGTACCTGACCGGCTGTCAGGAGTTCTGGAGCCTGCCCGTGCAGGTGACTCGGGATACGCTTATTCCTCGTGCGGACAGTGAGACGGTGATTGAGGCCCTGTTGGGGCGACTCGACCGGAGTGTGGTGCGGCGCGTTCTGGACCTGGGTACGGGCAGTGGCTGCCTTTTAGCGGCACTGCTGACAGACTGTCCGCACGCGGTTGGGTTGGGTATTGATCGCTACTGGTCTACACTGACGATTGCGGCACGGAATGCGCGTGCATTAGGCCTTGGTGCCCGTGCTCATTTTGTGCAAGGGGATTGGGGGCAAGCGATCATCGGATCATTCGATGTAATCGTCGCCAATCCGCCTTATATAACGCGCGCGGATCTGGATACTCTGGCGACGGATGTGCGCGATCATGAGCCCAGGGCTGCGCTTGATGGCGGTCCAGATGGGCTTGAGGCGTTGCAGATCATTGTCGCGTCCTTGCCGCGTCTGCTGGCGCCGGGCGGGGTTGCGGGACTGGAATTCGGATACGATCAGCGTGCGGCGGTTGAAGACTTGATCGCTGCAGAACCAGGCCTAGACGCTTGCCATGCCCATCCTGATTTGGCCGGGCATGACCGCTGTGTCACCGTCAAACGCGCAGTGCTCTAAGGGGGCAGGTGGTTCTCTTCGACGGGTTAAGAAACGCTTATCGCCTTTGGCATTGATGCGGAAAAAAAGGGGTTGGATTGGCGCGCGGTAGTCGCTAGGGTCTTGGTGCAGGGACGCGATGGGCGTGCAGGCGCAGGCAACCAGCCTCAAACGCGGCGTTCCCCGATCACATAATCCAGCTTTAGACCTGCTGTGGTGCGTGGTTGATTGGATAAGGGTTGTCATCGCATTGGAATCCGTACTCTGACTTTGACCGTTTCGTGACGATCTTGTCGTCACATGCGGGATGACACTGGTGCTGATGCGCCGTGAAAGCGAGTCAGAGAACTGTGTGCAGGGATTGGTCATCGCTCCCGTGCGGCTCATGGCTGTGAGTCATGCGCACTATGAGCGCAATCCCGATCGTCGCGCTGGTCCGCCGGCGCATGGTTCACGTGGTTGGCCGTTTACTGACGACATGTCATGACAAAATCCGTTTCCGATGATTGATCTTTCTGGCCATGCGTGCCCTGATCATGGTGCGCGGCCTGGGGGATATGGAAAATGGGTCCGTCCATTCCGCGCCAGCTTTCCTGGTACGGAGTAAAATGCCTGATTGAGCCGGTCTGGCTGTGGCGTGCCGTTGCCGTCAGCGCGTGTGAGACCGGGCGATGAATGGCATGGGAGGAGGCGTCACGATAAGGTGAGGCCGTGGACGAGAATCGCCTGTGCTGCGGGTCCGTGACTTTTTTTCAGAGGGGGGGTATCATATGCCGTCCCAAAATGTGCCGTCACAGATGGTTTTTCAGTAAACTGAGCAGAGGACCGATGAGGCAAGCTCAAAACGCAAAACGTGTTCGCGGCCGCGGCCGCAAAATGGTCAATCAGCTGAGCCGCACGATGGACAGTAACGGGCCGGACGTGAAGATCCGCGGTACTGCCTCCCACATCTATGATAAGTACCAGGCCCTGGCGCGGGACGCGAATTCCTCCGGCGATCGGGTCATGGCCGAGAATTACCTTCAGCATGCTGAGCATTATTTTCGCCTGATTAACGCTTTGCAGACCGCCGCGACCAACCCGGCCCAGCCCGGTGCGAATGGTGCGCGGGCGTCAGAGGTGGAAGAGGGTGTCGAGGAAGAGCAGCCCGCCGTGGCAGCAGTGCCGGAACCCCAGCCGCAGCAGCGCGCGCCGCGCGGTGAGGGTAAATCCTCCAGCCGGTCCACCGAACGCGGTGACAAAGCGGAAAAGAGCGGGCGCAGCAGCGCCACGCGCACCGGCCGCACCCGCCGGCGCCCGGCCGTCGTGCAACCGGCTACGGATGAACCGGCACAGCCCCAACCTGAATTGGCGCTCGACCGCGAGGCGGATGCTCCGGCGGAAGCCAGCGCCTGATCCTGAACAACTTGCAATCGATCCCCGTCTTGTATCCCCCTCGCTGATCGCCCACACTCCTGAAAAGGTGTAAAGCGAGGGGAGAACACGTGATGGGGTGGACACGATGGGTGCTGGCCGGGCTGGGGATTTTTGCTCTGGCCTGTGTGATTGGGTGTCAGACACCCGCCATCACGGATGCTCCAGAGCCCTCTGACACGGCCGGGATGGCGCCAGCGCCTGTGCCTGAGCCGGTCGCAAGGCCCGCAAGCAGTGCGGCAGCGGACGATTTGCCGGTGTCCCGCGAAGCGCTTGATCTGATCATCCAATATGAAGTCGGCGGACGCGCGGTCTATGAAGGGCGTCTGGGCGGGCGTCCCCATGCGGGGGGTGGGTCCGGTGGTGTCTTGATCGGCCTGGGCTACAGCCTGGGTGCGGTGACGCCGGACCAGTTCCGCGCGGATTGGGGCGATGCGCTGAGTACGGATCATCTGGCGCGCCTGGCTCGAGCGGCAGGAGTGCGCGATCGGGCGCAAGTGCAGCAGCTGATCACGGGCTATGCGGATATATCCATTCCCTGGGGTGTGGCGCTGACAGTGTTCGAGACACGGATGATCCCGCACTATGTTGATCGGACGCAACGCCTGCTGGACAATACGGACAAGCTGCATCCTCACAGTTTCGGGGCGCTGGTATCGATCGTCTACAACACTGGCGGTGGCGGGTTTACCCGCTCTGGCGATCATTATGTGGAAATGCGGACCATCGCGCAATTGATGGATCAGGAGCGCTTTGATGGGATCCCCGCGCAAATCCGCGCGATGAAGCGCCATGTCACACGCTTTCCCGGCCTCCAGCGGCGCCGCGACGCCGAAGCAGATCTGTTCCAATTAGGCCTTGATACGCGCTCAGGCTCCTGAGCGATCCAGCGTGCCTGAGCGATCCAGTGTGAACAGGATCACTCAAGGGTCAGGGCGGCGCCCACCGCGAGCGTGCCGCCTGTCCGCACTGTCGCGTAGATCCCGAAATCCCGATGCCCGTGAAGGCGATCCAGATCATCCGGGATGGTCATATCACGCTGGGCAGTGGCGGGGTCCACATTGGTCGCCGCACAGCGCGTGGTGGTGTCGAGCACGTCCAGGCGCACAGCACCGATGGTCACGGTGCGGCCGATCCAGGTTTGCTCCACCCAGGGCTCAAGCCCTTCCAGATGCATATTGGCGCGAAAGCGCAGCGGATCGATGGGCCGGCCGAGATCGGCGGCCAGGTCGCGCACGCTCGCCAGATTGATAAGGTGCAGGCATTTGACGGGCACATCGGTAAAGGCGTGGCCGGGGGCGTCCCTTAAGCGGATGGGGCCACGGGCATCCTCTGCCATGAAATCCTGGAAGGTCGCTTCAATGGCGCGCCGGCCATCGGCTGTGCTCAAGCTCGCCCGCACCAACTCGACACCGCCGCGCGTGACGGTGAGTTCTTCCCGCTCCAGGTCCACGCGGGTGGTGAGCTCGGCCAGCCGTTCCTGCGCCATCAGCACCAGGAACGCGATTTTGGGCAAGTGCCGCGGCGCCTCTGGATCAAAGCGGGTGCCGCCGTTTTCCAAGGCCCAGCGCCGATCCCCTGGCAGGGTCTCGCCCGGCGTGACCGCGACCTGCTCCAACGGTTCCGGCGACAGTCCCTTCACGGGAAAGCGCTGCAAGGCGGCAACATGCGGGCCGGCGTAAGGCGATACGGTCATGGCGTCCTCTTGATGTGGTTCAACGGCCCGAGCCTGAAGGAGCAATCCTCTCTCATCTCGGCTTGTGTGCTTTCCAGGTCACACCATATCTGGAACATCCGGCGCTTTCGAGGCCGGGGTTCGGTGAAGATCGCGCCGCTCCAGGCCCTATGGCTGGCGCGGCGCCAAGGGCCCAGAGGGGACTTGAGATGAATTTCGAGAATTACACGGAGCGCTCGCGCGGGTTCATCCAGGCGGCGCAACAGGCGGCCTTGAGTGCGGGTCATCAACGGTTTCAGCCCGAGCACGTGCTGAAAGTGTTGCTTGATGACGAGGAGGGGCTGGCGGCCAATCTGATCGCGGCGGCGGGCGGCAATCCCGGCGCGGTGCGGACCGGGGTGGCGGCGGCGCTGGGCAAAATTGCGCGCGTGGATGGCGGTGGCGGCCAGCTTTACCTGGCGCCGGAAACCGCGCGTCTGTTCGAGCAAGCAAGCGAGATTGCCAAAAAGGCCGGCGACAGCTTCGTCACCGCTGAGCGCCTGCTGCTGGCGCTGAGCATGGCGGACGGTGCCGCGGCCAGCATTCTCAAAGAGGCCGGCCTGACGCCCCAGGCTCTGAACACGGCGATTAACGCAGTGCGCAAGGGCCGGACGGCCGATTCGGCCACTGCGGAGAATGCCTATGATGCCCTGAAGAAATACGCCCGTGACCTGACTGACGCGGCGCGCTCAGGCAAGCTTGACCCGGTCATCGGCCGAGACGAGGAGATCCGGCGCACCATCCAGGTGCTCTCCCGGCGGACGAAAAATAATCCCGTGCTGATCGGGGAGCCAGGCGTTGGTAAGACCGCGATCGCCGAAGGACTGGCATTGCGCATCGTCAATGGCGATGTGCCGGAATCCTTGCGTGACAAGGACCTCCTGGCGCTGGACATGGGCGCGTTGATCGCGGGTGCCAAATATCGCGGTGAGTTCGAGGAGCGCTTGCGTGCGGTGCTGCAAGAGATCACCGCTAGTAATGGCCAGATCGTTCTGTTCATTGATGAAATGCACACTTTGGTGGGCGCGGGGAAGGCGGATGGGGCGATGGATGCCTCGAATCTGCTCAAGCCTGCTTTGGCGCGGGGCGAGTTGCACTGTATCGGTGCCACGACGCTTGATGAGTATCGCAAACATGTGGAGAAGGACGCGGCGCTCGCGCGGCGCTTCCAGCCGGTGTTCGTGGACGAACCGGCGGTGGAAGACGCGATTTCGATCCTCCGGGGTCTGAAGGAAAAGTATGAACTTCATCACGGGGTGCGGATTTCCGATGGCGCCATCGTCTCCGCCGCGACCCTGTCGAACCGCTATATCTCCGACCGGTTCCTGCCCGACAAGGCTATCGACCTGATGGACGAGGCGGCGAGCCGGTTGCGCATGCAGGTCGATTCCAAACCCGAAGAACTCGATGAGCTTGACCGGCGCATCATCCAGCTCAAGATCGAGCAGGAGGCGTTAAAGAAGGAAACCGATCCGGCGTCCAAGGATCGTCTTGCCAAGCTTGAAACCGAAATCGCCGATCTGGAACAGGCTTCGGCTTCGTTGACGGCGCGCTGGCAGGCGGAGAAAGACAAGATTGGTCAGTCTCAACGGTTGACCGAGCAGCTTGATCAGGCGCGGGTGGAACTGGAGCAAGCGCAGCGGCGCGGCGACCTGGCCAAGGCTGGGGAACTGGCTTATGGCGTTATTCCGGACCTGGAGAAAGCGCTTGAAGCCAGTGCCGGGGCTACCAGCGAGGCGACGGAATCGCTCTTGACCGAGACGGTCACGGAGGAGCATATCGCATCGGTTGTCTCCCGCTGGACTGGGATTCCAGTGGACAAAATGTTGGAAGGCGAGCGCGATAAACTGCTGCGCATGGAAACCACCCTGCACGGCCGGGTCATTGGTCAGGACGAAGCGGTGACGGCCGTAAGCAATGCGGTGCGCCGGGCGCGGGCTGGGCTTCAGGATCCGGCACGGCCCATCGGCTCGTTCTTGTTCCTGGGCCCCACGGGTGTGGGCAAGACGGAACTGACTAAGGCGCTTGCCAATTTTCTGTTCGATGACGACCAGGCAATCGTGCGGCTCGATATGTCAGAATTCATGGAGAAACACTCCGTGGCGCGGCTTATCGGAGCGCCTCCCGGCTATGTGGGCTATGAGGAAGGCGGCGTACTGACCGAAGCGGTCCGCCGGCGGCCGTTCCAGGTGGTCCTGTTCGATGAAATCGAAAAGGCGCACCATGACGTTTTCAATGTGCTGCTGCAGGTGCTGGACGATGGCCGGTTGACGGACGGGCAGGGGCGGACGGTGGATTTCCGCAATACGCTGATCATCCTCACCTCCAATCTGGGCTCGGAGTTTCTGGCTACGGACGGCGATGCGGAGTTGCAGCGCGAGCAAGTGATGGGGGCAGTGCGGGCGCATTTCCGGCCAGAATTCCTCAACCGGCTTGATGAGATGATTGTTTTCCGCCGCCTGACGCGTGCGCAAATGGATGCCATTGTCGACATCCAGGTGGCGCGCCTGCAAAAGCTGCTTGATGATCGCAAGATCACGTTGACGCTGGATGACGCCGCGCGAGGCTGGCTTGCCGAGGCCGGTTTCGATCCGGCTTACGGGGCGCGGCCGCTCAAGCGGGTGATTCAGAAAACGGTGCAGGACCCCTTGGCCGAACGGCTGTTGCGCGGTGATATCGTGGATGGATCAACAGTCACCGTGGGCGCTGGAGCCGACGGCCTTATCTTCGGGTGAGGTGAGGTCGTCAAAAAAAGCACCTGAGCTGAAGGGCTCAGGTGCTTTTGGATCTGCTTAATCGTCCGGCGCCGGAGCGCACAGGATGGTACCGGGCGAGACGTGACTGGGCGGTTACTCGCTTACCAGGGCCGTTTGCGTTTGCGTGATCAGCGGCATGGCCGCCATCTGGGCCTGGGTGGTGGCCATCGTCTGTTCGAAGCTGGCCAATTCCGATCCTGTCAGGCTACGCCCTGTCGGCACACGGACGGACAAGGGGTCCACCGGGCCGTCGGCGGTGCGGACTTCGTAGTGGAGGTGCGGGCCTGTAGACCAGCCTGTGGACCCCACATAGCCGATCAGATCGCCCTGGCGCACACGCCGCCCCTTGCGAATACCTGTGGCAAACCGGCTCATATGGGCATAGCGCGTCTCATAGCCATTGGAATGGCGGATGCGGATATAGTTGCCATAGCCACGGCCGGTGCCGGCAAAGTCGATGACCCCATTGCCGGCGGCATAGATGCGCGTCCCGGTGGGCGCGGCGAAATCAACGCCGTTATGGGCCTTCCAGCGCTTTTGAATCGGGTGAAAGCGGCGGCCGAAGCGCGATGAAATCCGCGCTGCATCGACCGGCGTGCGCATCAGGAATTGGCGCACGCTCTGGCCCGAGTCATCGAAGTAATCGACGCCGTCTTCTGCCTCGAAGCGATACAGCGCGCGGGTGCGCCCCGCATTGGTCATGGACAAAAAGGCGATGTCTCCGGCTTTCACCGGGCGGCCCGCATCATCCACATATTGGCTGTAGAAGATCTCAAAGCTGTCGCCGGCCCGGATCTCGCGGGAGAAATCGATGGCGTAGGCCAGGATCTGGACGAATTCAGCGATGATGCCGTTGGGCACGTCCAAATCCCGGGCGGTGCGGAACAAGCTCGAGCGGATAGTGCCCTGCACGCGGTAGAGACGCTCGTCCAGTTCCAGCTGGACCATCTCGGCGCTGAAGGCCCCGGCATCGTCCCGGCTGACCACCACCTCGGAGTCCACATCCGTCTTCATCCGCACGCCCACCAGTTGGGACTCAAAGCTTGGGGCTTCGGAGCGCAACGGGGCGGTGGGCACAAAGCTGGCTTGCACGGTCAGGTTTGCCGGGGTGGGGGTGACCGGCGTGGTCAGGAAAATCAAGTGCAGGGGTTGTCCGGCGCGCAGATGGCGTGGGTTCTTCACCGTGCTCGTGGCGCGCACAACCGCATTGGCGTCATCGCGGCTGGCGCCAGAATCGAGCAACCGCTGCATGAGCGTATCGCCGTCGCTGAGTTTGACCGTGAAGGTCTCGATCCGCGCGCGGGGACCTGCGGGCTGGTCCGGCAGCGCCGGCCACAAGGCGGTCTCGCCGCGCAGGCTTGGCAGCAGTGTTGTGTCGTCCGTCTCCGGCACCGCCGCTTGCGCCATGGGGACGCCAGTATGCGTGTTCAAAGCCGTTGGGATCAGGCCCGAGCGGGACGCCAGCGCTGCGTCCCGATCCGCCAGATGTGTTTTCAAGGCT
This sequence comes from uncultured Alphaproteobacteria bacterium, assembly GCA_964625525.1. Taxonomy (GTDB): domain Bacteria; phylum Pseudomonadota; class Alphaproteobacteria; order JAJFIK01; family JAJFIK01; genus CAZVEE01. The sequence goes on from CAZVEE010000106.1 coordinate 9,427, forward strand.
TCGCCGAATGGCGCCGTGGGCGTGGCCGCATGGGCTGGCTGGGTGTCTTCTTCCAACGCATGCAGAACAATGAGGCCGACAAGGAAGCCAGCCAGGAACAGGCTGGCGAGCGTCAAGCGCTTGGCGCTGGCCAACACGGTCTTGGGTCCCCGAGTCATACGCTAGCAGTACCTCCCGTCGGCGCGGGCACCCGATGGTGCGCGCGATCATCCCCTCGCATCGGTTGGCGGATGGGGGTATCCGCCTGGGATGTGGTGCGCAGGCACCCGCATCCCTCGTCGTCGACGCGCCCGCGGTCATGTCCTTAAGGATAGCATGATCCGTGGGGGCGTGCCGTTATCCCCTGCCAGACCCCTGCTTGGCCCGTCGCCGGTGCCTTGTCACTGGGGCTGGCTGGCGACTGTCCGGACCAAGCCGGGCGGCTTGTGTTACCTGGAACCGAAAAATCCCGGTTCTTTCAGGGCCTTGCATAACCCGCGCCGGATTGGGCGATGGCCGCATTTTGATAACCGAGTTTCCTCGACTGATTCGGTCTCTTACGGAGATACAGAACGTGGCGATATCGCCTGGCTCTGTCAACTCAGGGTCACCGGCTGCACTCTCGGCGGAAAATACAAAAAAGTCGTTGACGCGCGTTAACCGCTTTGAGATAGTCGCGGTCTCGACGACGCACATGCATGCGGCCCACGTGCTGGACCGCGCCGGGCTTCGGCCTTCAGAGATCTCTCTGGCATGTCATGTCTTCAAGACAATTAGCGCGGAAACCTGGTGGCCCCTCAGGGGCATCGTTCGTTTCAGTGTTGCTCTTTGACAATATGATTTTGGGAGCGTGGCGGGCTGTTGCTTGTTTGGCGGC
>CAZVEE010000107.1:0-10174 GCA_964625525.1 uncultured Alphaproteobacteria bacterium
AAACCAAAGACCGAGAGCCGTTTCAATGATCTGGTTTTCATTGAAACGGCTCTCGGGCGGGAGCAATGTGCACTGCTCAGTACCCTGACAGGTGTCGAGGCGGCGGCTATCTGGGATTGGGGCTTTGTGGAACGCGTGTCTACGGGGCTTTATCTTGTTCAACTCGGGGCCGCGGAGGAGGGAGCCGCCATGCGGCGCGTCGCCGAGGCGTGGGGTCACCGCGCTTCATAACGCCAGGCGGCGAGCAGGCTTCCCAGCAGCAGCAGCGCCCAAACAAGGGGCGGCACCAGCGCCATGTCGCGAGTGGAGCGCACCTCATACCGTTGATTATCCACCAGGCCCAGCCAGGTGCTCCCCGTGGTTTCCCGGCCCGCGCGCACGCGCCGGATGGTCGGCAGGCTGACGGCCGTGCCGCCGCGTGGCGCGAGCCAGTACTGGCCGCCACCCGTGGCACGACCCAGCGGCGCCAGACGGCTCGCGGTCGGGCGCACATCCGCGAATTCCTCGCCATCAAGCGGGCCCATGGCCGCCACGGCCGCGAGCGGGCCACTCTCCAGACGATAGAGGCCGATTTCATCGGTATCGATGCTGCGACTCCAGACGCCCGGTGCTTGTTCTTCCAGCTCGACCGTCTGGCTTGCCCCGGACGGGGCGGTCACGGTCACCGGCGGGGCGCTGTCGGCCATGGTGCGCCGGCTGATTTCAAGGCGCCGGCCGCGCGCTTCGGCGCTCAGGTCCTCTTCCTCCAGTTCCGGCTCGCGCATGAGCCAGTGGGCAAGACGGCGCAGCAATTCCTGCTGTGGCCCGCCCCCCTCATGGCCGCGCGCCCAGAGCCATAGGTGATCGGACAGAAGCTGCGCCACACGGCCCTCGCCAAAGCGGTCGAGGACCAGGATCGGGTGGCCGTCCGCCCCGGTCATCAGTGTCTGACCCGAGAGGGCGCGGGCCTCGATGAGCCGGTACCAGGGGCCCCAGCCGGGCCCCTCGCCAGAGGGGCCTTGCGCACCAGGAAGGCCGGCGGTCACCGGATGCCGGGCGCCGAGCGCGGTCACGCCGGGCCGAAAGGAGCGTTCGATCACCTGGCCCGTGGGGGCGGCCGGAAACACCGCCGAAAGGGGTGTTTCATAGAGGCTCAGGCGGGTCGCGAAAGCTGGCCCCGCTGCGGTCAGCAATGCACCGCCTTGTTCCACATAGCGCGCCACATTGCCCAGATAGGCCATGTGCAACACACCGCGCTGGCGGAAGCGATCGAAAATCACCAGGTCGAAATCATAGAGTTTCTGGTTGAACAGCTCATCGGTGGGGAAGGCGATCAGCGCTAACTCGTCGGGCTGGGTGAAATCCTGCTTATCTTCCGGACGCAGAATGGTGAAATGCACCAGCTCCACGGCCGGGTCCGATTTGAGCAGGTTGCGCCAGGTGCGCTGGCCCGCATGGGGTTCACCGGAAACGAGCAGTACTTTCAGCCGGTCGCGCACGCCATTGATGCTCAGCGCCACGCGATTGTTCGCGAGCGTCAGTTCCTCCGGGCCCGGCTCCACCTCGATTTCCAGCACATTGCGCCCCGCATGGGGAATCCGCACAGGGATGTCGAGGCTGCGGCCTACCGGGGCGCCGCGCTGGGCGATGGCCTCGCCATTGAGGCGCACCGTCAACCGCGCCATGCCGGATGGTCCTTGCGTCCCCAGATCGTCAATGCGCAGCTTGACACCCGCCAACTGGCCCACAAGGCCAAACACGGGCGCGGTCTCCACTGTCAGCTTGCGGTCGCCAAGGTCGTTGCGGCCTGTCAACAGCGCATGCACCGGGGCCGTTCCGGTCGGGCGGGCGGCAGGGTCGGCGGGCACGTCATGCACCTGACCGTCCGTGATCAGCACAGCGCCCGCGAGCCGGTCCGGCGCCACATCCGCGGTCAGACGATCGAGCGCGCTGAACAGCCGCGTGCTGGCCTGCGCTTCGGGACTGGTGTCCTCCGCGCCGGTGCGCGCCACACGGATCTCCACATCGCCGGCCGCCTCCAGTCGCTCTGTCAGGGCGCTGAGGGCCGCTTCGCCCTGGGCCTGCCGCGCGCCGATGCTCTGGCTCTGGCTTTCGTCGAGCACCACCGCGACGATATCGGGAATGGGCTCGCGTTCTTCCTCGCGCAGGCTCGGATTGGCCAGCATGGTCGTCAAAAGCAGCAAGAACGGCGCGCGGGCCCACAGGCTGCGCCGGCCACTCCACAGACCGACACCCACCATGGCCAGTGCCACCAGCGCACCGAGCCACAGTGCCCAGACCGGCACCAGGGGGCTGAGGAACACGGACCAACTCATCGCCCCAGCCTTTCCAGAATGGCTGGCACATGCACCTGGTCCGCCTTGTAATTGCCCGACAGCGTGTACATGACCAAGTTCACGCCGAAGCGATAGGCCAGCTCCCGTTGGCGCTCGCCGCCCGGTGCGGTGGCCACCAGCGGACGCCCGTCCGCGTCACGCGCCCAGGCACCGGCCCAATCGGCGGCACCGATGATGATGGGCGAGACCCCATCATGGCGCGAGGGCGCGGCGCCGTCTTGGGGGGCCTCGACCCAGACATCGGCGCCCGCATACCGGCCCGGGAACTCATCAAGCAGATAGAACGCCTTGCGCAGCACATGATCTTGCGGCACCGGCGCCAGTGGCGGAACATCGAGATCGCGAAGCAGCAGGCGCAGCGCCCCTTGCGCCGCCGTCACGCCCGACGCGGTCAGCGGATCGCCCTGATCGGCTGTGTCGAAGAGGATGGTGCCGCCGTTCTTCATATAAGTGTCGATGCGCCGCAGCGCCTGCGGGCTCAGCGGTGCCTGGCCCGGCGTCACGCGCCAGTAAAGCAGAGGATAGAAGACGAGATCATCCTGGGCCGGATCGACGGCCACCGCATCGCCCGGTTCAAAGGCGGTCCGCGCGAACAGCACCCGGCTCAAGGACGCCAAGCCCTGTGCGGTCAAGGTATCCGATGCCGCATTGCCCGTGCGCACGTAAGCCAGCCGCGTCTCTAACGTCGCGGCGACGGCCTGCTGCGCCTGTGCAGGCATTGCCCCCATGCTCAGCACCGGGAGCACGATCACCAGCGCCACCGCGCCAATGCCCGGGAACAGCTTGCGCCGCAGCGCGTCGCCTTGACCGGTCAGGACGACTGTGGCGATGAGATCGGCGATCAGCGCCACGAGTGCCAGCAGACCCAGCCAGGGTCGCAGATCCGTGGCTGTATCGCGCAGATAGCCGCCGGTGGTGGCCAGATCATCCAACATGCTTTGCGCGCGCAAGAGCACTGGTCCATCGGACATGTTGTAGGCGCGGAGCGCCCCTTCGCGTCCATAAAGCCCGGGCGGGTGCGCCGCATCCGGGGCCTGGTTCAAGGCGTCGCGGGTCAGCGGTTGCACAGCAGGGCCCGGCAGCTCCAGCGTGCCAGCCCCCGTCAGCACCCGGATGGGCGCGAGTGCCGTGCCAGGGGCGCTGGTGCCGCCCGCATCGGCGATGCCTTGAGACAAGTCGATCAGCCGGCGCAGCATTTGCACATAGAGGCCCGAGAGCGGCAGGCTCGACCATTCCGGCCCCGCCGTAACATGGATGAGCACCAGCCAGCCGGTGCCTCGGCGCGTGGCCGTGACCAGCGGCGTGCCGTCTTCCAGGCGCGCCCAGATGCGCTCCTCCAGGTCCGGACCCGGCTCGGCCAGCACCTGGCGCTCGACGACGATTTCGTCAGTGGCCTCCAGGCCCGCAAAGGGACTGTCATCGGCAAAGGGGGCAAGGCCCTGGGGCGTCTCCCAGGACAGAGTACCCCCCAGCGCCCGCCCGCCACGCCTGAGAGGCACGGGAATCAATGCATCGCTGCGCTGCGCCAGACGCGGCCCGGCGAAGCGGATCAGCACGCCGCCGTCCTCGACCCAAGTTGCGACGCTGGCCTGGTCCTCACCCACGATCTGGCCCACATCCGACAAGATCAGCACCGACAGGCCCCCGGCGATCAGGTCGCCCACGGATTCCCCGCGCAGATCCGCATAAGGCTCCAGCGCCCGACGGAGATAATAAAGATCAGAGAGAAGCGGACGTTCCTCACCGCCGCCGGCGCCAGACACCAGCCCCACCGGCCGGCGCCGCCAACTGGAATCAAGCAGCACCACGCCGCCGGCGGAGCGCATCCCATCGAGTTCCACCCGTGCCGCCTGGTTGCGCAGGTCCACCGGCAGATCGAGCGTGGCGAGCGTGCGCACCGCATCGGCGTCAAAACTGTAGCGGGCCGTGGCGATGGTGCGCCCCTCCGCGGTTTTCATGCTGAGTGTGCCAGTGCGCGCCCGCGCCGCGGCGCCAATGGGGCGCAGCACCGGAAAGCGCAGGGCCGTGCCTTCTGTCTCCGGACGCTCCAGTGCCAGCGCCAGACGGCCCGGCGCCTCGCCCAGGACGGTCAGCGGTGCGATCGCGCTCAAGGTTTCGGCGAAGGGCCGCGCGGCGCCGTAATCCAGGCCGTCGCTAAGCCAAATGATGTCGCTCTCCCGGCCCACGGTCTCCGCCCCGTCGAGCAGGCTTGCCAGATCCGGCAGGCGGTCAAGGAGCGCCTGGCGATCCGGGGCGTAAGGTTGGGCGGTCAGCGCGGCGGCCGCGCGCCGGGCATCGCCTGGGGCCATCAGCGTGATGGCGGGCGGGCGAGCACTTGCTGTTGGCAAAAGCACCACCGGCCGGTTTTCGCGCACGGCCTCTTCGATCAGGGCGCTGAGCGTGGCGTCGCGCAACCGCCAACCAGGCGCCGCTGCCCAGCCCGTATCGACAACCAGCACAAGTGGTCCTGTGCGGGCGCTGTAATTGGCCGCGTTCCACAACGGTCCGGCCAGCGCCAGCAAGACAAAGGCTGCCAGGGCCGCTCGCAAGGCCAGCAGCCAGGGCGGCATGCGCGCCGGCGTTTCTTCGTCTCGGTCGAGCCCCAATAGCAAGCGCAGAGCCGGGAAGGGGACCCGGCGCGGTGCCGGTGGCGACACGCGCAACAGCCACCACAGCACTGGCAGGATCACAAAGCCCGCCAGCAGCCAGGGGGTGGTGAAGCTCAGGGCACCGATGGTCAGCATGCTTGGATTGCGGCTCCCCACCGCGCGGCGTATCTCATGCGTGAACCGGACCGCGCGCACCCGCGATCACATCATAAAGGGCCAGCAGCGGCTCGGCCGGGGCGCGGTCCGTCGTATGGCTGGCGAACGTCCAATCCCAGCGCCGCGCCGCCTCGTGCAGTGCCTCGCGATGGGCCTCGACCCGGGCCGTGTAATCGGGCCGTAGCGCTTCCACGCGGCCCGCCAGGAACGTGTCCGTGCCTTCCACATCTTCAAACAGGGCCCGGCCCGTGAAGGGCAGGGTTTCTTCCGCCGGATCCAGCACTTGCAGGAGGTGACCGCGCACGCCGTGGCCGCCAAGCGCTCCCAGCCGCTGATTGACGAGGGCCGGGTCCATCAGGAAATCGCTGATCAGGACGATGCGGCTGAAGCGCGGCAGCCGGTCTGGTGCCGGAATATCGCTCAAGGCCGTGCCCGTTTCCGAGGTGAGTAGGTTCGCCAGGCGCCTTAGCGCTGTCTCGCCGCCGCTTGGGCGCACCTGGCCTTCCAGTGGACCCACCCGCTCGCCGCCGCGCACCAGCAAACTGGCCAATGCCAGCAGCAGCACGCTGGCGCGCTCGCCTTTGCTACACGGCGCGGTGTCGCTGCGAAAGGCCATGGAGGGCGAGGTGTCGCACCAGAACAGAACGTTATGGGCGGACTCCCATTCGTTCTCGCGCACATAGAGATGATCCGTGCGTGCCGATTGGCGCCAGTCGATGGCGCTTGCTGGGTCGCCCTCGCCATAGCGGCGGTACTGCCAGAAGCTTTCGCCGGTGCCCGCGCGTCGGCGCCCGTGCACGCCCGGCGTCAAGCTCATGGCCACGCGCTCGGCTTCCACCAGCAGCGGCGGCAGCGCAGCGGCAATGCGCTCAGCCGTATCGCGCAAGCGCGCGGCGCCCAGTGGCGCGCTGTCTGCTGGCTCGCTCACTCGTGTCAGTCCATATTGCTTGTCAGGGTGGAAATGATTTCGCTCACCGCACGCCCGTCAGCCCGGGCCGCGAAGGTGAGCGCCATGCGATGTTTCAGGATCGGTTGGGCGAGCTGTTCCACATCATCAAGCGATGGCGCAAAGCGCCCGTCTATGAGGGCCCGCGCGCGCACCGCCAGCATCAGTGCTTGTGATGCCCGTGGCCCCGGCCCCCAGGCGATGTCGCGTCCCAGCGCTTCGTCCGCGCCAGCTCCGGGCCGAGCTCCGCGCACCAGCGCCAGGATCGCGTTCACGATTTTTTCTCCCACCGGCATGCTGCGCACGAGTTGTTGCAAGCCCATGAGCGTTTCCGGGTCGAGGGCCGCTTCCGGTGCGGCCTCGTCGGCCCCGGTCGTGGCCAGCAGCATGCGCCGTTCCGCGTCTTCGTCCGGATAGTCCACGTCGATCTGCATCAGGAAGCGGTCGAGCTGGGCTTCGGGCAGCGGATAGGTGCCTTCCTGCTCCAGCGGGTTCTGGGTCGCCAGCACATGGAACGGGCGGGGCAGATCATGGCGCACGCCCGCCACGGTCACATGGCGCTCCTGCATGGCCTGGAGCAGAGCGGATTGGGTGCGCGGGCTGGCGCGGTTGATTTCGTCGGCCATGAGCAGCTGACAGAACACCGGCCCTTGGATGAAGCGGAAATGGCGGCGTCCGTCCTCGCCTTCTTCCAGCACTTCCGAGCCCAGAATGTCGCCGGGCATGAGGTCTGGGGTGAATTGGATCCGCTTTTCCGCCAGCCCCAGCACCGTGGCCAGTGTTTCTACCAGACGCGTCTTGGCCAGGCCCGGTACCCCCACCAGCAGCGCATGACCGCCAGAGAGAATGGTCACGAGCGCCCGCTCGATTACGGCGTCCTGACCGAAAATCACGCTGCCGACGGCGTCGCGCACGGCGCTAAGCCGGTCTCCGGCGCGCTCTACAGCCGCCACGCTGTCTTGGGGGGGGGCGTCTTGTGCGGAGTCGACAACTTGCATCCTGATGTCCACATGACTTGTGTGGGGCCCCGGGAGGCAGGGCCTGGGCGTTTGCCCGGGGGTATGATCGTCTTTCGTGCTCAACCGAGCATCTTTGTACCGTGCCCATGGGCATGGCGCGATTCGCCTGCGTTGAGCAGTCTAGCAGACTGCGCGGGCTGTCATCGCTATCACATCGGCGCCAGCGACGGGGTGAGACCAGCGACGGGGCGAACCCACCCACGGGCCACCCTGCGAGCCTGCTCAGAAGCTGGGCTGCATTATGACGAGCGCAAGGTTGAACGCCGGATCTGCGGCGAACCGGCGCCCGAATGAGGTGAGGAGAAGGCCGATGACCGGCTCCAGCGAGGAAACCCCGCCCGTGCGCGGGCTTGACGCAGCGCGTGATGAGGCCACGCGGGGCCTGCCCCCGGTGCATCTGTGGAACCCGCCGCATCAGGGCATGATCGATATGCGCATCCGCCGGGACGGCGTGTGGGAGTATCGCGGCTCGCCTATCACGCGGCAGGCCATGGTGCGCCTGTTTTCCACCATTTTGCGCCGGGAACCTGATGGCAGCTATGTGCTGGTGACGCCGGTAGAGCGGGTCGGAATCACTGTGGATGATGCGCCGTTCCTGGCCGTCGGCCTGGAGGCGCAGGGCGAGGGGCGGCACCAGAGCTTGAGTTTTCGGACCAGCGTGGGCGACACGGTGCGCGCCGATTCCCTGCACCCCATCCGCATTGCCGGTGATCCCACGGGCGGGGAACCAGCGCCTTATGTGCTGGTGCGGGCCCGGTTGGAGGCGCTGATTGCCCGCGCGGTCTGGTACGACCTTGTGGATCTGGCGCGTGAGTATGATATCGACGGTCAAAAGCTGTTTGGTGTCTGGAGCGCTGGCAGCTTCTTCCCGTTTGCTCCGGCAAGTGATGTGAGCCTGTGAGAACCGACTTTCTGCGCCGGATCGAGGACCGATTGCCGCTGGATGAGGCACTGATCGCCGATCTGGCACCCTCGTCGAGCGATTTCGACCTGAATCCCCATCTGCCGCGGACCCGCCCGGTGGCGTTGCGCCCGGCTGCTGTGCTGATCCCGATTCTGGACCGGGCGGACGGCTTGAGCGTGCTCCTGACCCGGCGGGCGGCGCATTTGAAGGCCCATGCGGGCCAGATCAGCTTTCCCGGCGGGCGGGTTGAGCCCGATGATCCCGGCTATGCGGGCGCGGCGGTGCGCGAGGCGTGGGAAGAAGTGGGCCTGCCAGCCCAGCATGTGAGCATCGTTGGGTTTCTGGAGCCCTATGAAACTGTCACCGGGTTTCAGGTGGTGCCGGTGGTGGGGCTGGTGCGGCCCGATTTCGAGCTGGCCATCGATCCCAATGAGGTCGCCGAAGCGTTTGAAGTGCCACTTGCTTTTCTGATGGACGCGGACAATCACGAAACTCACGAGGTCGAGTTTCAGGGTCAACCGCGGCTTTACTACGCCATTCCTTACGGTGACTATTACATCTGGGGCGCTACGGCGGCCATGCTCGTCAACTTTCACAAGAGGCTGTTCGGTCCATGATCCGCATTCTTATCGTGCGTCTGCTGCTGTTCATCCTCCCCTTCGTGCTCTATGCCGCGTACATGCATTTCGTGAAGGGCGAAGACATCACGGATCGGCGCACGTGGCGCACCGCGCCGCTCACGGCCCTGCTTGCCGTCAGCGCCACCATTGTCGCCATCAGTTTCGTGGCGCTCGCCTTCAACACCGGTAGTGATCCGGACGGGGACTATATTCCCGCGCGCATGGAGGATGGCGAGCTGGTGCCCGGACGCATCGACGACGACAGGCCCCAATGACCTCTCTCGCGCTCGACACTGCCCGCTGGATCCGTGCTCGGGCCACCCAGACTGTGGTGGCCGCGCTTCAGGCCGGGGACACGGACGAAGTGGCCCGCTTTGTGGGCGGCTGCGTGCGCAACACGCTGCTGGGGCGCGGCGTTGATGACGTGGACATCGCCACGCGGCTTGAGCCTCAGACCGTCATCGCCCGGCTAGAGGCGGCGGGTCTGAAGGCTGTGCCCACGGGGCTTGATCATGGCACGGTCACCGGCATCGCTTTCGGCAAACCCTTCGAGATCACCACCTTGCGCCAGGATGTGCGCACGGACGGACGCCACGCGCAGGTTACGTTCACTCAGGACTGGGCCCAGGACGCGCGTCGGCGCGATTTCACCATGAATGCGCTTTATGCTGGCGCCGACGGGACCCTGCATGATCCGCTTGGCGGTCTGCCCGATCTAGAGGCGGGGCAGGTGCGCTTCATTGGTGATGCGGTGACGCGGATCCGCGAGGATTATCTCCGTATTCTGCGCTTTTTCCGGTTTCAGGCCTGGTACGGTCGCAGCCAGCCCGATGCCGAGGCGCTCGCCGCCATTACGGCCGAGCGCGAGGGGCTTGCGGGTCTTTCGGGCGAGCGAGTGCAAAAAGAACTCTTCAAACTACTCCAGGCGGATGATCCGGTGCCGGCTCTGCGGGCCATGGCCGAAAGCGGCGTGTTGGAGGGGGTGCTGCCGGAGGTCAAAAGCCTTGATCATCTGGCCGCGCTGGTGCCCATCGAACAGGAGTTGATGCTGCCGCCCGATTCGGTGCGCCGGCTGGCGAGCCTGTTGTCGGACCGGGTGCGCCTGCCTAATGGCTTTGCCGCGCGGTTGAAGCTGTCAAATGCCGTGCGCACCCGCCTCACGGGCCTTCTCATCGGCGATTGGGACATGATCGACAAGGCCGAAGGGGCGGCGCTCCGGGTGCTGATCTATGATGCCGGTGTTGACCGCACCGCCGATCTGCGCCTTCTCGCGGCCGCCGCCTGCCACAGCGGCGCCGACGCCGTTGCCGACACCTTCGATGCTCTGCGTCGTTGGGACGCTCCCGAATTCCCCCTCAAAGGCGCCGACATCACCGCCGCTGGCGTCCCCAAAGGCCCGGAAGTCGGCGCCCATCTCAAGGCGCTGGAAGACTGGTGGATCGCCCAGGATTTCAAACCCAGCAAAAACGTCCTGAAAGCGGAATTGACCCGTCGGATCGCGAAGGGGTGAGGACGGCGAGGGGCTCGGTGTGCTGGTTCAATCCAGACTTCGCTTCGGCGCCTTCCCCACGGCAACACACCCTC
>CAZVEE010000108.1:0-9984 GCA_964625525.1 uncultured Alphaproteobacteria bacterium
AGCGCGCCCGTCTCGATGCCCAGGGTCTCGTAGAACAGCGCCGCGCCAGGCGTCGAAGCCACGACCTGGGCTCGGTACTGATAGAGCGCCGCCACCAGGAAGATCAGCCCCAAGGCAATGAAAATCACCACGGGCACCATGCTGGAGGTCCGCCGCGGCGGCAGTACCGCTTCGGGCCTGAGCGGCTTGGGCGCATTCACAAGCCCTTGCAGCGCCCCGGACGACAACTGCGCACTGGCCTGCACGGTCGCATCATCCGGCATCTCCTGAAACCAGGCGTGATTGCACTTGGCGCAGCGCACGGTCCGCCCGTGCGGCGCGAAGCTGCTCGCGTCGGTCAGATACCTCGTTGAACAGGCCGGGCACGTCAGTATCATCAGCTCGCCTAGGCACGCGTTACCCGGGGCCGGGAATCGGTCTACCCATAAGCGGGGGACCGTCATGGAGCCAAAGGCGCCATGACCGCGGCCGGGCCGTTCTTCCGAAACGGGTTGGTTATTACTAATCTAGCTGTTTCGGCCCCGGCATGGCCACCGCAAAGTGCCCCAATTCGTGCCGTCCCATGGACATCCAAGATGGATGGACATAGGGCGGGGTGAGCGTGAAGGGAAAGCCGCCGTGGTCCGATTTGAGAATGTGGGCATGAGATATGGTCTCGGGCCCGAAGTCCTGCGCGACATCACGTTCGATCTGGAACCGGGGACCTTCCATATCCTCACGGGGCCGTCGGGCGCGGGCAAGACGTCCCTGCTGAAGCTGATGTATCTCGCCCATCGGCCGTCACGCGGCCTGATCTCGATGTTCGGCCAAGACATGGCGACCGTACCGCGCCAGCACCTGCCCTTTCTGCGCCGGCGCATCGGCGTGATCTTCCAGGAGTTCCGCCTGCTTGAACATCTGACCGCGTTCGAGAATGTGGCATTGCCACTGAAGATCGCCGGCATGGATCCGGAGACTTACGAAAGTGATGTGCACGAGTTGCTGACCTGGGTGGGCCTGGGCGACCGGGTGGACGCCCGCCCCCCAACGCTATCGGGGGGAGAGAAACAGCGCGTCGCCATCGCCCGCGCCGTCGTCGCCAAGCCCGATCTGATCCTGGCCGATGAACCGACCGGCAATGTGGATCCGGATCTGGGCCGGCGTTTACTGCACTTGTTTCTGGAACTGAACAAGCTTGGGGCCACGGTGCTCGTGGCCACCCACGACACGGGCATCGTCGCGGAAGTGGGCGGACCCAACCTGCATATTGAAGCAGGGCGTTTGCAGCAGGTGCGCAAAGCCTCGCACCGCGCGACCCCGCGCGGGGGCACCCGCAGCGCCATGCGCTCGCATCCCACCGGCACCGCACCGTCTTCCCCAGACACCTCCGATCCGCGCGAGGGAGCCCGCTCATGATTGCTCAGACCAGCCTTGAGGGCCTGCGCGCCGGCGCGGCAGCCCAGCTTCAGGTGCTGACCGCCCAGGTGAAGACCATCATTCCACCCGGCGCCGCATCGGGGCGCTCGCTCTACGCCGTCGTCGCGGTGATGTGCTATCTGGCCAGCCTGACCCTCGGCCTGACCTTGACCGTGCGCCAGCTCGCCAGCGAATACGCCAAGGACCTGTCGGGCACGGTGACCATCCAGATCAAACCCTCCGACGCGGCGGACCCAGACCAGCAAATGGCGCGCGCCATCGCGCTGCTGGAGGCCACGCCAGGACTTTATGACATCGCCCCCATCAGTACCGAGGAGGCGGAAGCGTTGGTGGCGCCTTACATCGGCCGGGGCAACCTGCCGGCCGATGTACAGATCCCGCAAATGATCGATCTGCGTCTGGACCAGAACAATGCCCCGGACTTGGATGAGCTGGCCGCCAGATTATCGGCGGAGGTCCCGGGCGCGGAAGTGAATGATCACTCCCGCTGGAAATCCCGTCTGCTCGCCTTTTCCACCTCCTTGCAAGGCATGTCGGTGGCGGCATTGATGCTGATCGTGTTGGCCGCTGTTGCCATTGTCGCCTTCGCGACCCGCGCCGCCATGGCTGCCAATCAACAGGTGGTGGAGGTGCTGCATCTCATTGGCGCGGAGGACCGTTTCATCGCCTCGGAGTTCCAGGGCCATTTCATGCGCCTGGGGCTGTGGGCGGGGCTCGCCGGGGCGGCGGTCGCGGCGGCGACCTTGTTTTTAGTGGGCCAAGTTGCAGGCGCGGATGCGGAATTCTTTATCCCCGGCCTCGTCCTGCAATGGGAAGCTTATGCCGCCTTGTTGTTAGTTCCGCTGCTCAGTGGGCTTGTCGCCATGCTTACGGCTAGATTGACCGCTTTATCGGTGATTGGGCGGGTTCTCTAACCTGCCGGCGACCCGCAACTGCGACGGATGGCGATGAGAGGACTGCTCAAAGTCGGTGGCGCCTTGGCCCTGGTCTGGACTCTGGGGCTCTTGGTCTTTATTGCCCAAATCCCGCGCACCGTAGACGGGCCGGCCCGTCCGGCGCCGGCCGCCGTGGACGTGCCGTTCCCCAAAGCGGATGCCATTGTCGTGCTCACGGGGGGGCAAAATCGCCTTCAGGCTGGCGTGGATCTTCTGTCTCAACGCCAGGGCGCGCGCCTGCTCATCACCGGGGTTCATGTGGACACAAGCCGCGAGGTGCTGCGCCGCCAAGTGGGCGACGCGGCCGGGCGCTTCGATTGCTGCGTGGATCTCGACCACAAGGCACTGTCCACGTGGGGCAATGCCCAGGAGACGGCTTTGTGGGCCGAGCGCAATGGCTATCGCTCGCTCATTGTCGTGACCGCTCATTATCACATGCCGCGCAGCCTGCTGGAGTTTCGTCGGGCCATGCCGGATATGGACCTGATCCCCCATCCCGTTTTTCCTGGTGGTGTGGAAATGGAGAGCTGGTGGAACCATGCCGCCACCGGCCGTTTGGTCATCGCTGAATACACGAAATTCCTCGCCGCCCTGGTGGGCCTGTCCGTATAGTCGCGCCTGAATAAAGGGGGCGCGCCCATGCGGCAGATCCGGACAGCGGTGTTCATGACCTGGCTGATAGGGGTGACAGCAGTGCTGGGCCTTGTGGGCCTGCCTCTCCTCGCCCTGCCGCGCCGCTTCGCCTGGATCCCCTATGACATCTGGGTCCGCGCCGTTTTGGGGGGCTTCGCCACCATCATTGGCGTGCACGTCGTGGTGCGGGGACAAGACCACTTACCCACAGATGGGCGGCCCGTGCTGCTTGCGTCCAAGCACCAGGCCATGTGGGACACGGTGAAAGTCTTCGACTTGCTGCCTCATCCGGCCGTCATCTTAAAGCGCGAACTGTTGTTCCTGCCCATTTATGGCTGGTTTGCCACCAAGCTCGGCATGATTGGCATTGACCGTGCCGCCCATGCCTCGGCGCTGCGACGCATGGTGGCTGAGTCCCGCGCACGCCTGGACGAGGGCCGCTCCATCGTCATCTTCCCCGAAGGCACCCGCACAGCCCCTGGCGCCCCCGCCGATTACAAGCCGGGCGTCGCCGCCCTTTATCGCCAGTTAAATGTGCCTTGTGTGCCAGTGGCGCTCAATTCCGGCCTGTGCTGGCCTGGACATGGCTTTGACTTCCGGCCCGGCACCATCACGCTGGACGTCTTGGAGCCAATTCCCCCTGGTCTCCCCCGGCACGCCTTCCTGGAGACCTTACGCGAACGCATTGAGACCGCAAGCGACCGCCTTCTCCAAGAGATACCCACAAGGCAAAGCTCGCAAAGATAGCAATTCGATCAAAGAGCACTTTTTGCAAGCATTGCTATGAGAAACAACGCACATTGTTCGATGACATATCCCCGTTCGCATCGGCCAACGCTTCAGTCCCCGCGCCAGGACTGTGGATAAGCCATAGGATAAGGCAAGTGTCCTGGGGTCAGCGCGAAAACTGTGCACTTTTCCCCTGAGTTTACACACATAGCGTGCAAGACGAAAGAACGAAAAGAGAACGAAGCTTGACGCTCTCGCAGGGAAAGACCACCATACCGCCGACGCCAGCACCTGACTGCGCAAACCGCGAGAGCGAGCCCCATGACCCGAGCCGCCATCTCCCAGGACATCTGGGATTTCAAATACCGCCACAAAGCCGCCGACGGCACGCCCATCGACCGCTCAATTGAGGACACGTGGGCCCGGGTGGCGGCGGCACTCGCGGAAGGCGAAGCCCCGGCGGAGCGCGAGACCTGGGGCCGCCGCTTCTATCAGGCCATGAAGGATTTCCGCTTCCTGCCGGCGGGCCGCATTCTCGCCGGCGCCGGTACCGGGCGGCGGGTGACCCTGTTCAATTGTTTCGTCATGGGCACTCTTGCCGATGACATGACCGGCATTTTTGATGGCTTAAAAGAAGCCGCCCTGACCATGCAGCAGGGCGGCGGCATCGGCTTTGACTTCTCGACTTTGCGCCCCAAAGGTGCGCCTGTGCTGGGCGTGGGCGCGGATGCCTCTGGCCCGCTCTCTTTCATGGATGTGTGGGACGCCATGTGCCGCACCATTATGTCCGCTGGCGCCCGGCGCGGGGCCATGATGGCCACCATGGCCTGCGATCATCCCGACATCGAAGCCTTCATCGCCGTGAAAGGCGATTCCGCGCGCCTGCGCATGTTCAATCTGTCCGTGCTCATCAGCGATGCCTTCATGGACGCGGTGAAAACCGACAGCGAATGGGACCTCGTCTTCAACGGTCAGGTCCACAAGACCTTGCGCGCCCGCGCGTTGTGGGACCAGATCATGCAGGCCACTTATGCCTATGCGGAGCCGGGCGTGATCTTCATTGACCGGATCAACGCCCTCAACAATCTGCACTACTGCGAGACCATCCGCGCCACCAATCCGTGCGGGGAGCAACCGCTGCCCCCTTATGGCGCCTGCCTGCTCAGTTCGGTGAACTTGGCGCGCCTCGTCACCGATCCGTTTACCGAACGTGCCCGCCTCGACCTTGATGCCCTGGAAGAGCTGGTGAGCGCGGGCGTGCGTATGATGGATAATGTCATTGATGTGTCCAACTATCCGCTGGAAGCGCAGCAAGAAGAAGCCCGCGCCAAGCGGCGCATCGGCCTCGGCGTCACGGGGCTTGCCGACGCATTGATCATGTGTCGCGTGCGCTATGGCTCGGCCGAGGCAGTGGAGCTGACGCGCCACTGGCTGGCGCGTATTCAAGACACGGCCTATTGGGCGAGTGTGCGCTTGGCGGAAGAGAAAGGCGCCTTCCCGCTGTTTGACAAAGACGCGTTCCTAGCCAGCGAAACTGTCAAAAGCTTGAGCGAAGAGTTACGCAGCGCCATCGCCACCCACGGCATCCGCAACGCGCTCCTCACCTCCATCGCGCCGACGGGCACCATTTCTCTCTTTGCCGAGAACATCTCCAGCGGCATCGAGCCCGTGTTCAGCTTCACCTATACGCGCAAGGTCTTGATGCCCGACGGCGACCACCAGGAACACACGGTGGAAGATTACGCCTATCGCCTGTACCGCGAACTGCATGGCGCCGATGCACCGATTCCGGATTATTTCGTAAGCGCCCAGACTATTTCACCGCAAGATCATGTGGCGATCCAAGCCGCCGCCCAGCCGCATGTGGACAGTGCCATTTCCAAGACCATCAATGTGCCCGAAGCGATTTCCTTCGAGGACTTCAAATCGGTCTATATGCAAGCCTATGAGACCGGCTGCAAAGGCTGCACCACCTATCGCCCCAACGACATTACCGGCTCGGTACTCACCACCAGCCAAGCGCCCGCCGCCCCGGAACCACCAAAACCGGAGCCCCGCCTGCCGGCCGCCCCCCAGCAGGACGGCAGTGTCGTGTTCCTCAGCCAGCCTTTGGACCGACCGGGCGTGTTGGAGGGCAATACTTACAAGGTGAGCTGGCCGGAATCCGACCACGCCATCTACATCACCATCAATGACATCGTGAAAGACGGGCGCCGCCTGCCCTTCGAGATCTTCATCAACTCCAAGAATATGGAGCATTTCGCCTGGACCGTGGCTTTGACCCGGATGATTTCGGCGGTGTTCCGGCGCGGCGGTGACGTCACATTCGTGGTGGACGAGTTGCAGGCGGTGTTCGACCCCCGCGGCGGTCATTGGATGAGCGGGCGCTATGTGCCCTCGCTTCTGGCCGCCATCGGCGACGTGATTGAAGAGCATCTCGTGTCCATCGGCTTCCTGCCCGATACGTTCGACGGCTTCCTGCCGGACGAAGCCAATGTGGCGCACATCAACCATAATCTGCGCGCAAGCGCCGGAGGCAGCGGCGCCCGCATCCACGGCAGCGAGCCGCGCCCGCGCCAGTGCCCGCGCTGCGGCCAGCCCGCGCTGTTACGGGTGGACAATTGCGATTCCTGCCGCAATTGCGGTTATTCGACGTGTAGTTAAGCTCCACGGTTCGGGCGCAGCGCCCGCACCCGGGCCTGCACCGCTGTCAGATTGGCGTCATGCACGCCGAGCTCTTCCAGATGGGCCAGGGTGCGCTCCAAATATTCCACATTGGGGCCGGAACGCCCGTGTCCGCTCAGCACCAGGTCCGCCTGCGCCTCGACACTCAGCACACCCGCATATTGATGATGGGTCCGGTCCGCAATGAAGGTCAGAGCGCGCAGGCGCGGCGGGCGGGCCGGATCGCTGAGCGCCACCGCGGCGGCAATATCCTGATAGACCGCCGTCACCTGTTCCCGTTCGCGCAAATAGTCGGTGACCGCCGACCAGTCTTGCGGCGCCACCCGAAACGCCATGCCCCGGCATGAGCCACCCCGGTCAAGCCCCAGGACCAGGCCCGGGCGCTCCGGCGTGCCCCGATGCACATGGGAGTAAACGCAAAAGGCGCGGTGATAGCCGAACAGGCGCGCCGGCACCGCTTCCAGATGATCAAACCCCGGCCGCCACATGAGCGAGCCATAGCCGAACACCCAATACTCATCCCGCGCGCCGGGCGGATCGGCGCGGAACGTCGCGGGGGTACCCCCCCGGGGGCGGCGGGTGATATGGTCCTGGCCCATGCCGGCGCATGTAGGCACCGGCGGCCTGAATGTCCAGTCTTGAGGCAAGCCCCATGCGCTTAGTCTATGTCCCCATTCTGATCCTCGGCCTTGTGGCCGCCGGCTACACTTGGCTCTGGTTCGACGCGGCCGCGCGCATCGAACGGGAATTCCTCGACTGGGCCGAGGACCAGCGCGAACGCGGTCTAACCGTGCGCTATGACAGCCTGGAGGTGGGCGGCTTTCCCCTGCGCATGCACATGGTGCTGGAAAACCCAGAGCTGGAATCGCAGGGCGGCGATGTGAGCTGGACGTGGCGCGGTGCGCAACTGAGCGCGCACGCCCTGCCCTATCGCATCACCCATGTGATCGTCATGGCGAGCGGTCCTCAGCAGGCAACCATCCGCGCCCGGACCGGTGACGGCACGGTCGTGGAACGCCTGCAGGGCACGGCCGAGAGCGCCCGCGCCTCGCTCGTCTGGACTGACGGCCTGTTCGATCGTCTGGCCGTGGATATCCGCGCGCTCGACGGAACGCGCGTCTCCCGTTTCGAGGCACTGGACGGTGCGCTGGCGCCGGAGCGCACGGAAACGCTGACCATGGAGCGCCTGCAACTCCATTCCGTCCGGGGCGAGACGAGTGACGACCCCGCCCTTCAAATCGCCGTGCCCGTGGAAGAGCGGGTGCCGGACGACGCGGAGGATGACGAGGAACGCCCCGGCGCGACGGCGGTCGGGCCAGCGCGGCGCATCGCGGTGAAAGCGAACGGCATTGTCTGGGGCAACCACATCATCCCCGGTCTTGGTGACGCCATTGAGGACGCGCGCCTGCGCCTCCTGATTACGGGCATTCCGGAGCGTTTGGTGCGCCGGCGCGGCGTCGAGCACGAGGACACCCTGCGCGCCTGGCGCGAGAATGGCGGCAAGCTCTATCTGGAGAACGCCACCGTGGATTGGGCGCCCATGGATCTGGCGGCACAGGGCGCGGTGAAGCTTGACCGTCGCGGCCGGCCGCGTGGGCGCATCGACGTGGAGACCAACCGGCCGGAAGGGTTGGTGGACGCGCTGGAAGACGGCGACGTGGTCGGCGAAGAGGTGGCGGAGCTGCTGCGTGGGGCGATTGCACTGCTCGGCCCGCTGGCCCGTAATCAGGCCGGCGCCATGAGCCTGCCGGTCAAGTTCAAAGACGGCCGGGTCTACGTCTCAACCGTGTCTGTTGGCCGCACCGGATCGTTCTTCGAAAACGGTCGTTGAGCAAGGATCGGCATCAGGATTAAGCCGGGATCGGATCCGCATAAGCACCGATTACCTGGACCCCGGGAATGCGCTCCGCCGCATCCGGATGAAAGCCCGCGATCTCGCCCAAAGCCGGCGCGCCATCGGCGGCGGCAATGATCCGCCCCCCCGCGGCGGCCAGCGCCGCAGGATCGCAGACACTCACCACGGTCGTATCCGCCCCGCTCGCCTGCAAGGATACGCAGGCCAGCACATAGGCCGGTGCGACCGGATCGGCGGCCAGAAACGGCAAACGCCCCACAATGCGGGGCGCCTCGGCGGCGGACGACGATGCAGCATCAAGCCCCCGCCACCACGGTGGCGTGCCCATCACCGGTACCGGCAGCAGACCCACCGCGCCGGGTGTGCTCGCCACCGCCGCCAGCACGGCCTCGGCCCGCGCGTAATCCGCGAGCGGTGTCATGACACCGAAACTCGCCCGCGCCAGATCGCGCAGGTCTAAATCCCCGGCCGGCACATGGACCGAAAACGGCCCCTGAAGATGCAGATTGGCCGCAATCAGTTCCCGCCACACATGCACGATCACGGACGCCGGCACCGGCCCCTCGTGCCGTGCCACCAGCCGGCGCAAGATGAGGGCTTCGCGCGCGGGTCGGATGAAGTCACCCCGCCCGCCATCCGGACTCGCCTTGGCCTTCAGGGCCGCTAAAGGCGCCACCACGGCGGCACGTTCCATCAAAAGCCGATGGACCGCTTCGTCAATGGCATCAATCCGCGCCCGCACGGCGTCCATGGAAGCAGGTTGGTCCATAGGCTATCTTTCCGGTCCGTCTTGTGTTGCGCGTCCCACTCGCCTCTTGCGGCCGCCGGGACTATGCTCATGGTCTTTCAAACCCAGTGTAGGCGTCCCGCGCCACCCGAAGAAAGGCCCTTGAGGTCATGGACACGACCTCCGCGCTCGCAACCTTCGACGCCCCCGGCCTCACCCTTGACCGGGGCAGCGCCCTTGCGCCCTTTACCCTCGCCTATGAAACCTACGGCATGCTGAACGCCAAACGCAGCAATGCGATTTTGGTGTGCCACGGCCTCACCGGCGATCAGTATGCGGCGAGCCCGCACCCCTTAACCGGCAAGCCCGGCTGGTGGCACGGCATGATCGGCCCCGGCCTGCCCATTGATACGGACCGTTTCTTCGTCATCGCGGCGAACACCCTGGGGGGCTGCATGGGCTCCACGGGCCCCGCCTCGACCGAGCCGGGCGGCAACCGGCCCTATGCGCTGCGTTTTCCCGTGATCACCATCCCCGACATGGTGCGTGCGCAAGTGCGCCTGATCGATCATCTCAAGATCGACCAGCTGTTGAGCGTGGTGGGCGGATCCATGGGCGGCATGCAAGCACTCGAATGGGCGGCGCGTTATCCGCGCCGGGTGCGCTCGGTCATCCCCATCGCGGCCGCCGCGCGTCATAGCGCCCAGAACATCGCCTTCCACGAGCTGGGGCGTCAGGCGATCATGAGCGACCCGGAATGGTGCGAGGGCAATTATCTAGAGGCCGGCACGCTGCCGCGCAAAGGCCTCGGGGTGGCGCGCATGGCCGCGCATATCACGTATCTCTCCGACGCCGCGCTTCAGCGCAAATTTGGCCGCTCTCTTCAAGATCGCCAGACCCTTTCCTTCAGTTTCGATGCGGATTTTCAGGTGGAGAGCTATCTGCGCCATCAGGGCATGAGCTTCGTCGATCGCTTCGACGCCAACGGCTAGCTCTACATCACG
>CAZVEE010000109.1:0-9837 GCA_964625525.1 uncultured Alphaproteobacteria bacterium
GTATTTGCCCTCAGGCAGGCTGCCGGTGTCGTGGAAGAGGCGGCCGACCAGGGTCGACTTGCCGTGGTCCACATGGCCAACGATCACGATGCGGAGCAGGTCACGGATACGCTCGGCGCGTTCGCCGTCGACGGTGGCAAGTTGCAATGATTGGTTCGGCATATCGTCCCTCACATATAACCGTCGCTGCGCAGACGTTCGAAGGCGTCCTCGGACTCATGGTCCATGGCGCGCCCGGCGCGTTCTTCCGTCTTGATCGACTCAAGCTCCTCGATGATCTCTTCGAGATTGGAGGCCGTGCTGTCGATCGGGAAGGTGATGCCGACCTCGCCGAGGGAGCGGAAACGCTTGCCCTCCCGGGCGAAATAAAGCGGAACCACGGGGATGTCCTCGCGCTGAATGTAGCGCCAGACGTCAAGCTCGGTCCAATGAAGCAGCGGGTGAATCCGGATATGGGTCCCAGGCGGATAATCGGTCTTGTACTGGTCCCAGAACTCGGGCGGCTGGTCGCGGAAATCCCACTGACCCTGTTCGGTCCGCGGGCTGAAAACCCGTTCCTTGGCGCGCATGGCCTGCTCGTCGCGGCGAATGCCGGCGATGAGCCCGCCCAGTTCGTATTTCTTGACCGCTTCTTTCACGCCCTCGGTCTTGCGGGCGGCAAAGCGCGAGGCCGGCGGCAGACTGTCGTCCACGGCCTCGATGGGCGGGCACTCATCGGCGATGAGATGCAGGCCCCACTCCTTGGCATATTTTTCGCGGAATGCGTAGGTTTCGGGAAACTCCGCGCCCGTGTCCAGGTGCATCACCGGAAAGGGCACATGACCAAAGAAGGCCTTTTTGGCCAGCCAAATCATGACGTTGGAGTCTTTTCCCAGCGACCACAACATGGCGATCTTATCGATCCGATTGAAAGCCTCTCGCAAAATGAAAATGCTTTGGCTTTCGAGCTGGTCCAACCGGTCCATGATGCTCCTTTCCTGATCTCTCGGCCGTTGTTCGGCGGATCGCGCGGCCAGCCATAGGCGGGCACCGCCGTGTGTTCTCGGCAGGGATCCCTTGCGCGACATTTGCGTAGGTAATTCCCCACTTGAGGAAGCACAATGGCTGGAAATACTAACGAAACCTGTACAAAAGGTTCAAAACGCCGGTTTGAGCCGAAATGAACCTGTGAATTTTACGCGGCGGCTTCGATTTCGGCCGCGATGGCATCGACCACCGCGCGCACCAAGCCCTCGTCACGCCCCTCGCCCATGACCCGGATCAGAGGTTCGGTGCCGGATGGGCGCACCAGGACCCGGCCCTCGGCGCCAAGACGGCTTTCCCCGTCCCGAATCGCGCTTTTCACGCGCTGGTGTTCCATGGGCCCGGCGCCCATGCGCGCCACGGGCACATTCTTTAGAATCTGAGGCAGCGGATCGAACAGGTGGCACAGTTCATCGGCCGGCCGGCGTTTGGTCATCAAGCATGCGAGCACCTGAAGCGCCGCGATAAGCCCGTCGCCGGTCGTGGCATAGTCCCCCAGAATAATGTGACCCGATTGTTCTCCGCCCACATTAAAGCCGCCCTGGCGCATGCCTTCGATGACATAGCGGTCGCCCACCTTGGTGCGCAGCAGCGACAGCCCATGGCCGCGCAGGAACAGCTCCAAGCCCAGATTGGACATCACGGTGGCCACGAGGCCGCCGCCCTGCAGTCGGCCCTCCTCATGACGGGTCAGCGTGATCAGCGCCATGATCTGGTCGCCATTGATGATCGTGCCGGTGTTGTCGGCGAGGATCACCCGGTCCGCATCGCCATCAAGGGCAATGCCAAGATCCGCGCCGGTCTGGCGCACGGTTTCGCACATGAGCTGGGGTGAGGTGGAGCCGCAATTGCCGTTGATGTTGAAGCCGTCCGGCTCCACACCGAGCTGAATGACGTCTGCGCCCAACTCCCACAACACCGCCGGGGCCACCTTGTAAGCGGCCCCATGGGCGCAATCGATGACGATTTTCAGGCCCTCAAGGGTCAGGTGACGCGGAAAGGTGCTTTTGGCGAACTCAATGTAGCGTGCCTGGGAGTCATCGACCCGTTTGGCCCGCCCCAACTGATCCGGCGGCGGAAGATCTTCAAGCGACCCTTTGGCCACGAGGCTTTCGATCTCGCGTTCGGCATCATCGGATAATTTGTATCCGTCCGGACCGAACAGCTTGATGCCATTGTCCTCATAGGAATTATGCGAAGCGGAGAGCATCACGCCCAAATCGGCGCGTAAGGACCGGGTCATCATGGCCACGGCCGGCGTCGGCAGCGGGCCGAACAGGAACACATCCATGCCCATGGCCGTAAAGCCCGCCGTGAGGGCCGGCTCCAGCATATAACCCGACAGGCGAGTGTCCTTGCCGATCACGACCCGGTGGCGATGATCGCCGCGAATGAACCGCCGCCCCGCGGCCATGCCCACGAGCAGGGCCGTCTGCGCGTCCATGGGCGGGGTATTGGTCCGCCCGCGGATGCCATCCGTGCCGAAGAGCTTTTTGGTCAAAGCATCGTCTCCATGATGCCGCGCACCCTCAGGGTGCCGGCGCCGGCCCTATTCGACCGTGACCGACTTGGCGAGATTGCGGGGCTGGTCCACGTCGGTGCCCTTCGCGACGGCCGTCCAATAGGCTAGCTGCTGCATGGGAATGGCGTAAACAAGCGGCGTGATCAGGGGATGCACCTTGGGCACCTCAAGGGTGCGCCAGGCCCGGTCGCCGGCTTCACGAATGCCATCGGCGTCCGACACCAGGATGACCCGGCCGCCTCGGGCGATGACTTCCTCCATGCCGGAGATGGTCTTGGAGAAAAGGGCATCCGACGGCGCCAGGATAACGACCGGCACCTCCTCATCGATGAGCGCGATGGGCCCGTGCTTGAGTTCGCCGGCCGCATAGCCCTCGGCATGGATGTAGGAGATTTCCTTGAGCTTCAACGCCCCTTCAAGCGCGATGGGATAGGTGATCCCGCGCCCGATATAGAGCACGTCGCGGGCCTTCGAAATCTCATGTCCCAGCGCCTCGTAGATCTCCTCATGGTCGAGGGCCTTGGCGATACCGCCCGGCGCCTCCAGCAGATGGCGCGTCAGATCGGCTTCGCTTTCCCGGTCGAGCACGCCCCGGTCGCGCCCCGCCGCAATGGCAAGGGCCGCCAGAACCGACAACTGACACGTGAAGGCTTTCGTTGAGGCCACACCAATCTCGGGGCCCGCGAATGTGGGCAGGACCCGGTCCGCCTCCCGCGCCATGGTGGACTCCGGTACGTTCACGACCGCCACCGTCTCGGCCGCCTCGCCTTTGCAGTAGCGCAAGGCCGCTAGGGTATCGGCCGTCTCGCCGGACTGGGAAATGAACAGGCCCTTGCTGCCTGGGATGATCAGCGGCTCGCGGTAGCGGAATTCGGAGGCCACATCGAGATCGACCGGCAGGCGGGCCATCTTCTCGAACCAGTAGCGGGCCACGAGACCGGCGTAAAAGGCCGTGCCGCAGGCGGAGATATTCAGCATGGGGACGCCCTTGAAGTTCAGGGCATCGGGCAAACCGATCTGGTCCGTGACCGCATCGAGATAGAAGCTGAGCGTATGGCCCACGGCTTCGGCCTGCTCGTGGATTTCCTTCGCCATGAAGTGGCGATAATTGTCCTTACCCACCAGATTGGGTGAGATGCTGGTTACTTTCACGGCCCGTTTTGCCGGTCCGCCCGAGGCGTCCCGCAGTTCAGCGCCATTGCGGCTGAGGATGACCCAGTCGCCTTCGTCGAGATAGGCCACCCGCCGGGTCACACCGGCAAGGCCAATGGCATCCGAGCCCAGATACATCTCGTCTTCGCCGTAGCCGACCACCAGCGGGCTGCCCCGGCGCGCACCGATCATCAGTTCCTCTTCGCCCTCGAAAATGACGGCAAGGGCGAAAGCCCCGTGGAGCTGGTCGAACGTTTTCTGGACGCTGGCCTCTGGGCTGTCCCCTTGCTCGCGCTGGCGCGCGATCAGTTGGGCAATCACCTCGCTATCCGTGTCGGTTTCGAATGCGACGCCGTCGGCTTCGAGCCGGCTGCGCAGATCGCGGAAATTCTCAATGATGCCGTTGTGGACAAGACCCACATCGCGCACCTGGTGAGGGTGGGCATTGCGCACGGACGGTGCGCCATGGGTGGCCCAGCGGGTGTGACCAATGCCCACCCGCCCTTCAAGGGGCTGATCAGCGAGCACGGTGTCGAGGCTGGCCAGCTTGCCCACCGCCCGGCGCCGGTCGAGGCGGCCGTCATGGATGGTGGCGATACCGGCGGAGTCGTATCCGCGATACTCAAGATGTTGGAGCGCGCCCAAGAGCCGTGGAACCACCGGCGTCTGACCAAGAATGCCTACAATACCGCACATTACGCCTACTCATCCTCACATGCTGCGCTGCACATTACCCCCTCGGGAACGGCGTACTCCACAGTTCGCGCTATCACAATCCTTCAGCGCTTAACATGTTGTTGCCGTTCTCCCTCAAACTGTGAACCGGTCCAAGCGCCATGCGATGCCCGTGCCTTCTCATGGACACACGCGGGCAGGCAGGGTACCGAGAGGGCGCACAAAAGGCGGCGACCGGGACGACCACGCCCCGGCAACGCGGGCCGGCATCGGGTATTCGGGGGATTTAGCGCTGAAAAGCGGCGGGCCTTTGCCCAGACCGCGACGGAACTGGTCCGTTGTCGACGTCGGGGCGCCACTACGGGATTCAAACGATGATGCAAGCGTTTAAGCGTATTCTAGTGACGGGGGGAGCCGGCTTTATCGGTTCTTATGTTTGCGAGCGGCTGCTCGCACAGGGTCATGAAGTGCTGTGTGTCGACAATTTCTTCACCGGCACGCGCCGCAACCTGCACCACCTTCTTTCCGACCCCAATTTCGAATTGCTGCGCCACGATGTGACAATGCCCCTCTTTGTTGAGGTGGATGAGGTCTACAATCTGGCGTGTCCAGCCTCTCCCGTGCACTATCAGTTCGATCCCGTCCAGACGACCAAGACGAGCGTGCACGGCGCCATCAACATGCTCGGGCTCGCCAAGCGCCTGAAAATTCCGATCCTCCAGGCGTCGACCAGCGAGGTCTATGGGGATCCCACCGTCCATCCGCAGCCTGAAGAGTATTGGGGGCACGTCAACCCCATCGGCGTGCGCGCCTGCTACGACGAGGGCAAGCGCTGCGCGGAAACCTTGTTTTTCGACTATCACCGGCAGTTCAACCTGTCGATCAAGGTCGCGCGGATCTTCAACACCTATGGGCCGCGCATGCAGGCCAATGACGGCCGGGTGGTCTCCAACTTCATCGTGCAGGCCTTGCGCGGCGAACCCATCACAATCTATGGCACCGGCGCCCAGACCCGGTCCTTCTGCTTTGTTGAAGACCTGGTCGAAGGCCTGATCCGCCTCATGAACACGCCCGCCGAAGTGACCGGACCCATCAATCTGGGCAATCCCAACGAATTCACGATCCGGGAGCTGGCCGAACTCGTCGTCGAGGTCGTAGGCTCGAAATCGAAGGTGGAGTATCTGCCCCTGCCCGCCGACGATCCCAAACAGCGCCAGCCGGACATCACCAAGGCGCGCAAGTTCCTCGACTGGTCTCCCAATGTGGAGCTGCGCGCCGGCGTCGAAAAGACAGTGGCCTATTTCGACGAGCAGATGCGCCGCAATCTTCTGCAGGGCATCCCAAGCCGCACACCGATTAATCTGTCAGGCGCCAAGAGCACCTGACCGCGCCCGTACCGAGCGCTTTTTGAAGGCCGCGCCGACCCGCGCGGCCTTTTTTATGTTCGCTTTTAGGGCGCGTGGCGATACATCCGCAACGCGCTCACGGGCCGCGACCGCGGCCCGGCGCCTTTGTGCCGACCAGCTCCATACGGACCATAGGTGCACTGTGGATCGATCAAAATCGGGACAGTGCAAAAGCCAAAGACCCGTCCGCGATTTCGATTCAAATAAGTCTTTCTTAAACGCCGTCCCGTCACACTTACCGTGAAAGAGGTTCCTTTGGGCGGTGGGCATCCGGAGGAACGCACCGCCCCTGTCAGGACAACGCACGCGGCGTCAAGCCGCCCGGGACAGGGCTTTTGGGGCCAACATAGCGGGGGCGGGAGCAGTTTCATGGCGGTCTTGGTGACAGGCGGCGCCGGATATATCGGCAGCCATATGGCCCACTACCTCGCCGATCGGGGCGAGCAGGTGGTGGTTCTGGATGATTTATCCCGTGGGCGGATAGATCTCGTCCCTTCTTCGGCAAGCCTCGTACGCGGCTGCGCGGGCGACCGCAAGCTGGTGGCGGACGTGTGCCGCACTTATGATGTGGACGCCGTCATCCATTTCGCCGGTTACATCATCGTTCCGGAGTCGGTGCAAAATCCACTGCTTTATTACGATCGCAACACCGTTGCCTCACGCGCCCTCATCGAGGCCTGTAGTGAGGCCGGCGTGGACAAGGTGATCTTCTCGTCGACCGCGTCTGTCTACGGATCGCCGGAACGGACGCCGATCCCGGAGACGGCCACGCTTGATCCCATTTCGCCCTATGGCCGGTCGAAATTGATGACCGAAACCATGCTGGCCGATGCCGACCAGGCCTATGGGCTGCGCTCGGTGGTGTTGCGCTACTTCAATGTTGCCGGGGCCGATCCGGACCTGCGCACGGGCCAGGTCAGCCTTGTGCCGACCCATCTTATCAAGATTGCGTCCCAGGTTGCCCTTGGCCTGCGCCCCCAGCTTAAAATCTTTGGCAGCGATTATCCGACCCCGGATGGGACCTGCGTCCGCGACTATGTGCATGTCACCGATCTGGTGAATGCCCATTATCTGGCACTTGAATATCTGCGCTTCGGCGGCCGGTCGCGCACCTACAATTGCGGCTATGGACGCGGTTATTCCGTGATGGATGTGGTCAAGACGTTCAGTGCCGTGACGGGCATCCCCCTGCCCTATCACTACGACACGCGCCGCCCCGGTGACCCGCCGGAACTTGTCGCCGACAGCACGGCGTTGATCCGCGACCTGTCCTGGCGGCCCCGGCACAATACCCTTGAGGAAATCATCGAGACGGCTTTTGCTTGGGAAAAGCAGGACTCCCTGCCTTCCGGCCAGGACCAACTCGCCGAGGCGGTCTGAGACCCTACCCGTCGCTCGCGCGGCGGGCGAGCGGCACCAGAGCTCTGGTCACGGGCAGCATCATGATTACGCTGACCGAGAAAGACAGCGTGATCATCAAGATGAGCACCGCCCAGTCGGGAAGCATGCCTCCGGAGGCTCGTAAAATGAGCCCTGGAAATGTGATGAGGCCCAGCGGCACCATGGTGTTGCTGATCACGGCGATGATCTTCATGCCAAGCACAACCATGGCGTAATGGACACGGTGGAGGCCCGTTTGCACGGCGGTGGCATACCCCTGGCGCGGCATAATCCGCGTGCTGTCGTCCATTTTTCGCGCGCTCAAGGCTGTAAGCCGAGGCCATCCCGACGCGAAAAGCCAGAGGGCGAACACCCCCACGGCGGCATTCAGCGCGAAGTACCGCGCAGACAGGCCGCCCGCCCCATCCTTCACGACACTGTTCAATTCGCGTGCACCGCCCGACGCGATGCCAGCCTGGGTCGTGAGATAATCGGCAAGGGTCAGCGCGCCGAAGACCAGCGCGTAAATGCCAATGGGCACAGCCCTCGTCACGCGGTTGCCCTATCGGGGCGCATGCGGGTTCGTCCGGCGGCCCGTTCCGCCACATCAGGTTTCCTTGCGTGCAGCCTTGTTCAGGGCCGTGACAATGGACTTGACGTCCTGGGCCTTATCGAGACGGGTCACCAGGACCGCGTCTTCGGTCTCCACAATCACAAGATCCTCCACCCCTACGGCGGCGACGAGGCGCTTGCCGGCCCGCACATAGGTGTTGGCGCAGTCGATTGCGATCACATCGCCGGTCGCGGCATTGCCTTGCGCGTCCTTTTCAGCGATCTCGTGCAAGGCGGTCCAGGAGCCGACATCGTTCCACCCCATGTCGGCGGCGATAACGGCGGCCTTTTCCGTATGCTCCATCACGGCGTAATCGATGGAGTCCGCGCGGCAGGCGGAGAAAACCTCCGCATCCGGCACAACAAGACGGTTGGTCCGCTGTGCCTTTTCCATGGACGTGCGACAGGCGCTGATAATGTCCGAGCAATAGGCCGTCATTTCCTCAATCAGCACGTCGGCACGCACAGTGAAAATCCCGCCATTCCAGTAATAGTCGCCGGACGCGACATAGCCTTGCGCGACCTCCCGGTTCGGTTTTTCCACAAACTCCGCGACTTCAAAACTGTCCGCATGCCCCTCAAGTGCGCTACCGCGGCGAATGTAGCCATAACCGGTCTCCGGCTGGCTGGCGACAATGCCATAGGTCACCACCTTGCCCGCGCTGGCCAGGGCCACGGCGCCCTCGACGGCCGCCTTGAAGGCGGCGGCATCGCGGATGTGATGGTCGGCGGGCAGAATGATCAGCACCGTTTCGGGATCCTGCTCCGCTGCCAGAAGCGCGGCAAGCGCGGCCGCCGGCGCGGTGTTGCGCCCGATCGGTTCGGTGATCGATGTGTATTGGCTGCAACCGATGGCTTCAAGCTGCTGGTCGATCTGCGTCACATGGTCGGCATTGCCCACAATGATCGGCGCGCCCGCGTGCCCTGCCCCGCCAAGGGCCGTGGCAATCCGGTCTACGGTTTCCTGGAGCATGGTGCGATCCGACACCAGAGCATGGAGTTGTTTCGGGTGCGCCGCGCGGGAGGCCGGCCACAACCGCGAGCCGATACCGCCGGACAGAATTACGGGTACAGTCTTCATCTTTCGCCCCAAAAGGTTACGGCGCCATCATCTTTCTTCTGTGTTTTGACTCGATGACGCGCTCTGAAAAACTTTCTTTTTCTAAAGTTTTTCAGTCTCTTTACATTTCTGGTTGTAGGCCTCGACCAGACCACGGGTTGAGCCCGTCATGTCCTCCAGCCCCCCCGGCGTCAGCAGGGACTTGGCCAGTCGCTTGCCGAGTTCAACACCGAACTGGTCATAGGAATTGATGTCCCAGATCACGCCCTGGACGAAGATCTTGTGCTCGTAAAGCGCAATGAGCGCGCCAAGACGATCGGGCGACACATCATCGAGGAGCAGGCTCACGCTCGGACGGTTGCCGGGGAAAGTCGTATGGGGCACCAGGTCATTGACGGCTCCCGCTTCCATGTTGCGCCCGACCAGCAAGGCCTTGGCTTCCTCGCCGCTTTGCCCGCGCACGAGGGCCTCGGTCTGGGCGAAGAAATTTGCCATAAGGAGACGGTGGTGTTCCTCGGCGCCGCGGTCGGGCCGGGCCACGCCGATGAATTCGGCCGGAACGATCTCGGTTCCCTGGTGCAACATCTGGAAAAAGGAATGCTGAACATCCGTGCCCACACCGCCCCACAGGATCGGCGCCGTGTGCCGGCCGACCGGGGCGCCGGAGCGCGTGACGCCCTTGCCGTTGCTCTCCATGTCCGCCTGCTGAAGATAGAACGGCAGCAGACGCAGACGCTGGGTGTAGGGCAGGATCGCAAGCGTGTCGTGGCCACGGAAATTGATATGCCAGATGCCTATGAGGGCGAGCAGGACCGGCAGGTTCTGCTCAAGGGGCGCCTCTTCAAAATGGCGATCCATGGCAAAGGCGCCGGCGCGCAGGTCGTTGAACAGCTTCATGCCAAGGGCAAGGGCGATGGGCAGGCCAATGGCGGACCACAGGGAGTAGCGCCCGCCGACCCAATCCCAGAACCCGAAACTGTTCACCGGATCGATGCCGAATTCGGCGA
>CAZVEE010000110.1:0-9648 GCA_964625525.1 uncultured Alphaproteobacteria bacterium
CCACGCGCACCTATGACATCGAGGTCTGGCTGCCCGGGCAAAATCAGTACCGGGAGATTTCAAGCTGTTCGGTCTGTGGGGATTTCCAGGCTCGGCGCATGAACGCCCGCTATCGCCCAACGGAAGGCAAGGGCACGCGTTTCGTGCACACGCTCAACGGCTCGGGGCTGGCGGTGGGGCGCACCATGATCGCGGTCCTGGAGACATATCAGACGGCGGACGGGACGGTGGAACTGCCCGACGTGCTGCATCCTTATATGGGCGGCCTGACAACGATCGGCGCGGCCAAGTAACGGCAAAGGAGCGAGGCGGGCCATGCGTATTCTGCTGACCAATGACGACGGTATCTTGTCGCCGGGGCTGACTTCACTGGCCGCCATCGCCCATGCGCTCAGCGATGATGTCTGGACGGTGGCGCCGGAGACGGATCAGAGCGGCACCTCCCACTCGGTCACTTTGCATGAGCCGGTGCGCATCCGCGAGACCGGGCCGCGCAGTTTCGCCGTGCGCGGAACACCCACCGATTGTGTCGCGCTGGCGATCAAGCATGTGCTTGGCGATCATCCGCCGGACCTGGTGCTCTCTGGCATCAATAATGGTCAGAACCTGGCCGATGACGTGACCTATTCGGGCACCATCGCGGCGGCCATGGAAGGCACCGTGCTCGGTGTTAAATCCATGGCGCTGTCGCTGGCGCGGGGCTTTCGCGGCAAGGATGATATGCGGTGGGAAACCGCCGAGCATTTCGGCCCGGGCACCGTGGAAACGCTGCTGGCCCAGCCCTGGCCGGACAATGTGTTGTGGAATCTGAACTTTCCGGATGCGGAAATTGGCGACGTGTCGCGCTTTGAAATCACGCGCCAGGGGCGGCGCGATGTGAACAATCTCTATGTGGATGCCCGGCTCGATGCGCGCGGCACGCCCTATTACTGGTTCGGTTTTGACCGACAGCTGAGCAATCCGCCGGAAGGCACGGATCTGCGCGCCATCTATGATGGGCGGATTTCCGCCACGCCGCTGCATCTGGATCTGACCCAATTTGATCTGGTGGCCAAGATGGGCCCGCAACTCGACGGACCGCCACCGGGCCGAACCCGGTCCGTGGACTGATGGAGAGCCAGGCGCAGGCGGGCATGGTTCGGCTGATGGCCGCCTGCCGGCGCCTGGGCGTCAGCGATGAGCGGGTGCTGGAGGCCATGGCCGGTCTCGACCGTGTTGAGTTCGTGCCGGAGGCCCTGCGCGATTACGCCTATGATGATGGGCCGCTGCCGATCGAAGTGGGGCAGACCATTTCCCAACCCTCTCTCGTGGCGCGCATGACCGAGATCCTCGATGTGGCGCCGACGCACCGGGTGTTGGAAGTGGGCACCGGCACCGCCTATCAAACCGCGATCCTCAGCCGTCTGGCGGGGGCGGTCTATTCGGTCGAGCGCTGGGCCTCGCTGATCTCACTTGCTGAACGTCGTCTTAACCATTTCCGGTGCCACAATGTGTCGTTACGTCTGGGAGACGGTCGCGAGGGCTGGCCGGAACATGCTCCCTACGACCGCATTATGGTGACGGCCGCGGGGGAAACGGTCCCCGAGGCCTTGCTCGCCCAACTGGGCGCGGGTGGCATCATGGTGATTCCGGTCGGCCCCCAGGACGGGCGCCAAGTACTGCGCCAGATCGTCCGCACGTCGGAGGGGGTGGAGGAGCATGTGCGCGGCCGCGTCCGCTTCGTGCCATTGCGCACGGGCATCGCGGAGGAAGAGCGCTAGCGACCCGGCTTCCAGGCGGCCTGTCCATGGGTTCACGGGGTCGCAACGTCCATGGGACGACAGTTCATCTTCAAGCGTGCCGTGCGCGGCAACGCCATCGCAGTGCTGATGTTCGGGGTTTTGACGGCGTGTGCCTACACGCCGGCCCCGCTTTATGCGCCGGGTACGCAATTCGAGTACAGCCCGGTGGTGAAAGTGGAGGAGGGCGATACGTTCTACGCCCTCGCACGCCGGTTCTCCGTCTCGGTCGATGATCTCATCCACGTGAACCGGGCTGAGCCGCCTTACATCTTGCGTCCCGGTGATGTGCTGGTGTTGCCCAAACCCAATGTGCATGAGGTGCGCCGGGGCGAGAGCGTGTACTCCATCGCCCAGCTCTATGATGTGGATCACGAGCGTCTGGCGCGGTTGAACGATATTGACGCGCCGGCCTGGGTGCGGCCGGGCACCCGGTTGCGCATTCCTGATTCGCCGACCGGCACGGTGTTGCCGGTGAAAAAAGAAGACGCGTTGCCATGGCATTACTATACGCCCCAGCCCGGCCGCGATCCTCGTGTGGCAGCGCCGCAAACCCGCGCCAGCTTTGCACCGTCCTCTCGGCCGGCGGTGCGCAGTCCCGCGCGCGGGGGCCGGTCTTCTGCGGCTTCGCCCGCCGCGGCGCCCCGGCGGGCTGTCACACCGCAGCGCGCGGCGGCACCGCAACGCGCGTCCGCACCGCAACGCGCGGCTGTTCGGGGGCCCCGTCTGGCCTGGCCCGTGCAGGGCGCGATCATCTCAGGCTTCGGGTCCAAAGGGCACGGCGCCCATAATGACGGCATCAATATCGCGGTGGCGGAGGGAACGCCGGTGGTCGCGGCGGCCACGGGCATGGTGATCTATCGGGGCAATGCGGTGCCGGGCTTTGGCAATCTGGTTCTCGTGCGCCATCCCAACGACCTGGTGACCGCCTATGCCCATCTGAAGGACTATGCCGTCTCGGAGGGCGAGCGGGTGACCCAGGGCCAGACCATCGGCCAGGCGGGGCAGACGGGCAATGTCAGCCGTCCGCAACTCCATTTCGAGTTGCGCCATGGGGTGAATGCCATCGATCCGCTGCCGTTTTTGGGTGCGCGCTCCTAAACCGTTTCACTGAAAACCAGGTCATGGAAACGGCTCTCAGTCTTTGGTTTGGCGCGCTTTCCCGGCGTAACACCGCCCATCTTTTTCCCGCACGCGCTCTTCGGCCCCGCGCGCCCAAAGTGCGCTTTTCCCAGGCACGCCCCCTTGGCCGCGGGCGTGTCCGTTATCATTTCCAAATCTCGCGCGGGGCCGATATAGTTCCCGCCAATCATCTTAAAGACGTATTCACCGCACATCCCCGGGGGCAAGGGGGCGCGGGCGAGCGTCCCACTCTCCCAGACCCCAGCGGTCTGGGACGCGAGGCGGAGGTACGACGGCCATGGATCCGAATCTGAGCTTTTTCCTGATGATGGCGATCATCTTCGCCATCTTTTACTTCATGATCATCCGCCCGCAGCAGCAGCGTGTGAAGAAGCATCAGGACATGGTGAACGCCATCCGTCGCGGCGACAAAGTGCTGACCGCTGGCGGCGTGCTGGGCAAGGTCACCAAAGTGATCGATGAGCGTGAAGCCATGATCGAAATCGCCGACGGTGTGCAGGTTCGGATCCTTAAGCAAACCCTGTCGGATGTCGTGAATAAGGGCGAGCCGGCGACGGCGAGCGAGAAGGACTGATGCCGTCCCGATTGTGTCTGCCTGTGTCTGAACCAGCGTCTGGTCCGTTATGATTTATTTTCCCCGCTGGAAGATCATTACGATCTTTCTGATCGTCGGGCTCGCGGCCTTATTCGCCGCGCCCAATCTCATGAGCCGTGCGACCCTCGACAGCCTACCGAGCTGGCTGCCGAAATGGACCATCAATCTGGGGCTTGACCTGCAAGGGGGCGCGCACTTGGCGTTCCTGGTGGAAGCCGACGCGGTGGTGGTTGAGCGGCTCAACGGGCTTGAGGACGAGGTCCGCCGGGCTTTGCGCGGAGATGATCCCACGACCCGTATCGGCTATCGCGATTTGCGCGCCAACGATGAGGCGGTGACCGTGCGGGTGCGGGACCTGGGCGATATGGACGGCGCGGTCGAGCGGATCCGCGAGCTGTCGAGCCCGGTGAACTCCAGCGTTGGGGGTTTTACCGGTGCCCGCGATATCGAGGTGCGCGGCGACACGACGACCGGCGTGATCCGGGTTACCTTGACCGAGCCCGCCATCCGCGAATTGCGTGAAAGCGCCATCCGCCAGTCTATTGAGATTATCCGCACGCGTATCGACCAGCTCGGCACTCGCGAGCCGACCATTCAGCGCGAGGGTGATGACCGCATCATCGTGCAGGTGCCCGGCGAGAGCGAGCCGCAGCGCATTATCGATATCGTCGGCCGCACGGCCAAGATGACGTTCCACATGCACGAGACATCGACCCCGGTCGCTGACGTCATCGGCAATAATCGGCCGCCGCCGGGCACTATTCTGGTTCCGACCGACCGGCCGGAGGAGCCGTTTATTCTGCTCGAAAAGCGGGTCGTGGTGTCGGGCGAGCATCTGAATGACGCGCAGCCTTCGCCGAACCAGGATTATCCAGGCGAGTGGCAGATCTCTTTCCGCTTCGATTCCGCTGGCGCGCGGCGCTTTGCCCAGGCCACCAAAAGCAATGTGGGTCGCCGCTTTGCCATCGTGCTCGACAACAAAGTGATCACCGCGCCGCGCATTCAGACACCAATCCTCACCGGGGATGGACGCATCACCGGTGATTTCACACCGGAAGAAGCCAATGACCTGGCGATCCTGATGCGGGCCGGCGCTCTGCCCGCGCCCCTGACACCGGTGGAACAGCGCACAGTGGGCCCGGATCTGGGGGCTGACTCCATCGCGGCCGGCCGCATGGCCTCGATCATCGGTTTCGTCGCGGTGATTGTGTTCATGGCTTTGTCCTATGGCCGCTTCGGGCTTTACGCCAATGTGGCGCTGATCGCGAACATGATCCTGATCGCGGCCATGCTGTCGGTGCTTGGCGCCACGCTGACATTGCCCGGGATCGCGGGGATCGTGCTGACGATCGGGATGGCGGTGGATGCCAATGTGCTGATCTTCGAGCGGATCCGCGAAGAAGTGCGCACGGGCAAGACGCCGCTGGCGGCCGTGGAAGCGGGCTTCCAGAAAGCGCTTGGCACCATTCTCGACGCCAATATCACCACGTTCATCGCGGCGGTGATCCTGTTCCAGCTGGGTTCGGGGCCGATTCGCGGCTTCGCGGTCACCCTGGCTATCGGGATCCTGACCTCGGTGTTTTCGGCGTTCACATTGACCCGGCTGCTGGTGGCAACCTATCTGCGCCGCCGCCGTCCGCAGGTACTGCCGATTTGATCGGGCAGGAGGTTCAAGGCTCACCATGTTTTTGCTGAAACTCGTTCCCGATAACACCCATGTGCCGTTCGCGCGGGTGCGGTTCCTTTGCTACATCATCTCCGGCGCGCTGATGCTGGGCTCTATCGGCCTGTTCTTCGGCAAGGGGTTGAATTACGGCATCGATTTCGAGGGCGGCACGCTCATCGAAATCGGGACCCAAGAGCCGGCGGATATCGGCCTGCTGCGATCCATTGTGGGCGGACTGGAGCTGGGCGATGTGCAGATCCAGGAGTTCGGGACACCAACGGATGTGCTGATCCGGGTGGAGTCCGTTGAGGTCGAGGGCGACGCCCGCGCGCAGGAACTGGCGCAGAACGAAGTGGTGCAACGCCTCCAGGCGGCCCTCAACGACCAATATCCCGGGGAGATCAGTTATCGCCGCGTGGAAGTGGTGGGCCCGAAAGTGTCGGGCGAGCTGGTGCGGGCGGGGACCTGGGCCGTTGTGGTCGCGGTCGGCATGATGCTTCTCTACATCTGGTTCCGCTTTGAGTGGCAGTTTTCGCTTGGTGCGGTGCTGGCGCTCGTGCACGACGTGGTGCTGACCATCGGCATTTTCGCGGTGCTGCAAATGGAGTTCACGCTCTCCATCATCGCCGCGCTGTTGACCATTGTCGGTTATTCCATGAACGACACCGTGGTCGTTTATGACCGGGTGCGGGAGAACTTGCGCAAGTACAAACAGATGGATCTGAGCGAGCTGTTGGATCTGTCCATCAATGACACCCTGTCACGCACGGCCATCACCTCCGTCACCACTCTTTTGGCCCTCGTGGCGCTTTATGTGTTCGGGGGTGAGGTGATTCGCGGCTTTACCTTCGCCATGATCTGGGGCGTGCTGGTGGGGACGTACTCGTCCATCTTCGTCGCCGCGCCGCTGTTGCTCGCCACCGGCGTGAAGCGGGACTGGAGCGGGGAAGAGACCAAGACCAAAGCCGCCAATATGCGGCTCAACTAAGCGGAGGCGCGCCGGTGCTTCAGCCCGGTCGGACGCAATGGCGCTGGATAGGGATGAGGGTCGCGATGGCGGCCCTCATCGCTGTTTATGCGCTGGTTGCCGGGCCCGTGCAGGCAGATCCGTCGCCGTCCACCCGCAGTGTCACTCTGACCGCCCCTGTGTTGTCCGGGATCTTGCGCCGCTGCGAGGCCGGGCCCGACGCCCGCGCGCGCCTTGCCCGTTTCCGGGCGGAGATGCTGGCGGCCGTGAACGTGCAGCGGGCCTCGCACGGGCTGGCGTCGCTCACCGCCCATCGCACGCTTGATCATACTGCTCAAGTCCATGCCGAAGACATGGCCGCGCATGGCTTCATGAGCCATCAGGGTACAGATGGGTCCGATGTGGCGCAGCGCGCCTCGCGCAGCGGCTATTTTTATGTGCTGGTGGCGGAAAACGTGGCGCGTGGGCAGGCAAGCGTGACGGAGGTCGTCCAGGACTGGATGGGCTCACCCGGGCACCGGGCCAATATTCTGCTTGCCGATGCGGCGCATCTGGGGGTGGGCTTTGCTGTTGGCGCCCATGAGGGCTCAGACGCGTCCGGCTGGCTGCCGGGGTGTTTCTGGGCCATGGTCGCCGGCGCAGAGTTCGAAGAGCGGGACTAGGCTGGGTGGACCATGGGCCAAGGGCGGGATCGCACTCCCGCCCCGCTTGATCATGGTGTCTTAGATCATGATGTCTTAGATCATGATGTCTTAGAGCGCTTTCAGGACAAGTCTGTGCGGTTTTCTGCCCGGAAAGCGCGCTGAACCAAACACTGAGGGCCGTTTCAATGATCTGGTTTTCAGTGAAACGGTCTTAGGACGCGGCTTCAAAGCGCTCGGCCACATATTCCCAATTCACCAGGTTATCGACCCAGTTCTTGATGTAGTCCGGGCGCACATTGCGGAAGTCCAGATAGTAGGAGTGCTCCCACACATCGCAGCCCAAGAGCGTGTGCTGGCCGTGCACCAGCGGGTTTTCCGCATTCGGCGTCTTGGTCACGGCGAGTTTGCCGCCGTCGAGCACCAGCCAGCACCAGCCCGACCCGAACTGCGCCACGCCGGCTTGCACGAATTCCTGCTTGAACGCGTCCACCGAGCCAAAATCCTCGACGATCTTCTTTTCCAGGTTGCCCGGGATCGCCGTCGTGGTCGGGGTCATCCACTTCCAGAACTCGATATGGTTCCAGTGCTGACCCACATTGTTAAACAGAGGCTGGTTCTTGCCGTAGCAGCCACGCACCACGTCCTCCAGGGACTGGCCTTCCCACTCGGTGCCTTTGATGAGGTCATTGCCCTTGTCCACATAGGCTTTGTGGTGCTTGTCGTGGTGCAGGGTGACGGTTTCCTCGCCCATGCCATGGGCCGACAGCGCGTCACGGGCGTAGGGGAGTTCGGGAAGTTCAAAAGCCATGGGAGTCGCCTCGCTGATTTGCGGAGAATTCTTTAGACAAGACCGTGCGGAAGAGGGATCGGCCTTGGTGCACACAATGGGTTTTTTCGATCGTGAATCAACCCGGCTGGCGGTGAGGCTATGGCGGGACGGGAGGCGAGGGTGAGCGAGGATCCACAGGACAGCGTGGTCGGGGCCGCGGTGCGGGCCGCAGATCCGGACCGCTATTTCGCGGGGCTCTTTGCCGCAGCGGAGCGGCGCGATGCGCTGTTCACGCTCTACGCCTTTCACTTGGAAATCGCCAAAGTGCGCGAAGTGGTGAGCGAGCCCATGCTCGGCCAGATCCGCCTGCAATGGTGGCGTGATGCGCTGGATGGCATTGCCGAGAAGCGGGTGCGGGCTCATCCGGTGGTCGAGGCGCTCGCGCCTTTGCTGCAAAGCGGCCAGCTGTTGGCCACGGATCTGCATGCCATGATCGACGCGCGCGAGGCGGATCTGGAGGAAGTGCCTTTCGAGGATGATGCAGGCTTGCAGGCTTATGCGGATGGGACGGCCGGGGCGGTGATGCTGGCTGGGGCACGGCTGCTCGCGGGCGCATCGCTTGACGGGCCAGCGCGGGCGGGTGTCATCGAGGCGGGGCGGGCCTGGGCGCTCACCGGCCTCATGCGGGCGTTGCCGTTTCATGCGGCGCGGCGCCACTGCACTGTACCGAAAGGGCGGCTGGTGGAGGCGGATGTGGATCCTGAAAGCATATTCGCAGGCCGTGCCACGCCGGCGCTGTTGAGCCTGTTGAGCGTTTTGCGGGATCAGGCGCGGGCGCATTTGGAGGCGGGCCGGGCTCAAGCCGGCGCCGTGCCAGAGGACGCGCGCCCTGCTGTGCTTTATGCGGGCCTGGCGCGGCGTTATCTGGCGCGCATGGACGGTCCGGCTTATGACCCGTTCCGCACCGATACGAGCCTGGGCAGTCTCACACGCCTGCCGCGGCTCCTTTGGATGCATTGGCGGGGGCGATTTTGAGGCTCGCGGATAGTGCGCAATCGCCCGATGGTGGTGTATTTGTAACGTCTGGCCCATTGACCGGCGCGTCCCGCGCACGAACACTTGCGCGCAGGCGAGGGGATTCGGTCTGACGGACTCCATCGGCACGGCCGTTGGCGCGGTTCGGCATCGCCTCTTGCCTCAAGAAGGCGGGCGTGAGCTATGACGTGCGAACGGGCAGTCTCCATAACCCATGGGGGAACGGACATGACGTTGATCAAAAACGGCGCGCGGGCCGCCGCGCTTGCCCTGGCTCTGGCCGCTGCACCGGTGACAACGGCCCTGGCGCATCAGTGCGAGGGCAATACCACCCTGTGGAAACAGAACCTGGTAGACGGACGCCTTGAGCAGACCATCCGCACGGAAATGACCGCCTGTCTCGATGGGGCCGGCGAGGATCTGCGCGGGCGGGCGTCCTGCCTCCATTTCGCGGGCAAAGTGCTCGACGAAGGCTGGGGCCTTGAGGAGTTCCGCTCCGATGACGGCTATATGTTCCCCGCGGCCATTGCGGCGCAGTTGAACGGTGGCCTGTTAGAGGCCTGGGAGCGGGTCGGTCCGGCCGGTGATCAGGCCGCGCTGGACCGTGCCGCCGATCTCGCCGCGAAGGGCTTCCCGGTGGTCGCGGCCTATTCCGATCGCACGGAAGGGCATGTCTCATTGATCTTGCCGGGTGGTGTTGCACCGTCGGGAGCCTGGAAGCTGCGCGTGCCGCGCGCGGTGAACCTGCCGGTCGGGGATAGCGCCAAAGCATTCGTCGGGTGCCGCCTGTCATGGGCCTATGGGCCGGAGAAGGTCGCCAATATCACGCTCTTCGCCAAAACCGCGAGCACGGTCGCGCCGGCTGCTCCGGCGGCGGCGGCGCCTGTGGTGCCTGCTGCCCCGGTGACACCGCCGGCACCGATCGCACCGGAAACGCCCGAGGAAGCACCCGCCAATCCGAACCCGCCAAGCGAGCAGAATCCGCAAGCTCCGCTACAGCAGGACCCGGCGCCCGCGCCGTTGCCCGAACCGCAGCCCGAGCCGCAGCCCG
>CAZVEE010000111.1:0-2130 GCA_964625525.1 uncultured Alphaproteobacteria bacterium
TGCGACCACCAACGAACCACGCACATACGGTCTCACCGCAAGGAAATCATTCTAGAGCGCTTTCAGGAAAAGTGTGCGCGGTTTTCCGCCCGGAAAGCGCGCTAAACCAAAGACCGAGAGCCGTTTCAATGATCTGGTTTTCATTGAAACGGCTCTAGCGCACTTCCAAAACGGCCAGGGTCATTGTGAGAGGAAAACTCTGAACTGAATTTGAAGTGCCATTCTGGCGGAGCAGGAACGGGGCATGGCGACGGCTGAGGTGTGCTGGTCTGAGCCCCGTTATTCCGATAACGCGTTCATCACCCGGAGGATACTGGGGCTGGTGACAGCGCGCATGTCGTCACAGGTCTGAATGTTCGGATCAAGACCAGGCAGTGAATTGCCATAAAGGCGGAAGTAACTGCACCAATCGATCCGCGCAAGAACAGCCTTATAGGCATCGAGAGCGCGCGCCTCTCCGGTGGCGGCCTGTAAGGCATCATTGACGTCGGCGAGGCTGTCTTCGACCTCCAGGATGCGCACAGGTGCGGCGGGGAGCGCGGCCACGAAGGTCGCGAAGGCCCCGAAAACTGGATTCCCGGTCCGGTCTGTTTCGGCCAGCAAACGGCCTCGTTCATCCGCATCAAGGCCTTCCGAAAGAAGGCTCAGATGTGCGTTGAGCCGTCCCAGTGTCTCTGCCGCGCGCCCCGTCCGAAGTGCATAGGCGGCATCAAGGTCAAAGCTGCTTACGATCCCGTTCCAATTATTGACAAGCGCATCATAGCGGTCTTCCGACGGCGGTAAGGTGACGGGACCAGGCGCTTCTTCTCGTCCGTACAGATAGTAGATGCCACCGCCGATCACCACGATGAGCAGAATCAGGATCCAGGTCATACTCCGGCCCCGCCCGCTTTCCGGCGCCTCCTGTTCGGGCTGTTTAGTCATCGTCGCTCTCCTCTGTTCCAGCCGTTCGCGCGTTAGACACCGCAATCCGCCTCGAGATCATTGATGAAAAACCGTTCTAAGAGACACAAGTCCTGCCCAGACCAACGGCTTGCAATATTGGCAAGGATCTGATCCTGGCGGCGGATATCGGAGAACGCCACAGCGCCTCTAACCGAGTCGCCATAAAATCGTGAATATCGTTGCCTTTGAGTTCCGCAAGTGGAACATTCTGGAGGCCAGGGCTCCGCGCTCGCATCACAGGGCAACTCAAGGATCCAGCCAGGATAGGACACGCGCTGAGCCTGTATCCCGCACTGATGATCCACATAGGAGGCGATGCAACTTCGTCCCCCCTCATCCCTTCCGTCCCAAAGCTGGCAAAATGCAGCGTCCAGGCTATCTAGCGAGCCTCGACTTTCAGAAGAAACCAGTTCGTCCGGATCTTGTGCAGTGATGACCGTTGCCTCACCGGTCCCATCACGCCCGCCCATTTGTGTCCAGAACACCCAGCCCAGAGTTGCGACACCCACCGCAATCATGAGCCAGACAAACACACCCATGATGGAGCGACCGGCTGTATCTGACCGTGGCTTGGTCGTGCCCTGCGGAATGGCCAGATCAAGATGGAGCGCGTCACCGGCCGCGTCCACCGCAGCAACATATGCATCAACAAGAGACGCCACACCACCGGGTGCGGGCTCCACACCAGCCAACCAACCGGCCGTGATCTCCGGGGATTCGCGGCCATAGACATCGGTGGCCTCGTTATAGGCGAGAAGCAACAGGCCGCCTTCCAGAACCTTAATCGCGGGCTGCTCGTCGGTGAGATCCGCATAATTTCGGCGTAGCACCGCGAGCACCGCCTCGGGAAAGTCCGGCGCCACCTGCCAGGATGCCGCCTTTTGATCCGCCCAGAAATGACGGGCTAAAGGAATACGGATGGTCACGGGCAGGTCTCCCCGAGCGGACGACCAGAGAAGCTCACATCATAGTTGCCTTGGTATGGGCCGCTGCTAATAGGGACATTGGTGAGGCGCCCTGTGCGCAGCAGGGTGAACAAATGCACGTCCGTGATATTGACCCGCCCATCTATTCGATAGTCCTCCTCACAGCAGTTGAGCCACGCGCTGATCTCGGTATCTGCTCTGCGAACCTTAAAGGGCCGGACCCATTTCATGGTGGAATTTCGCCCGCTCCCCTGGCATT
>CAZVEE010000111.1:2230-9363 GCA_964625525.1 uncultured Alphaproteobacteria bacterium
ATAGGGAAACTCTTCATTGAAAGAGCCAAATCGCACATTCAATTGGCTGCGTTGTTGGTACCAACCATCACATTCGAAATAGAGAGGCGTTGACGTTGGCTCCACAAGACTCCGAAACTGGAATTCACTTGCGTCGATCCCTTGTGATAACGCCCGGTCATGAACATCTGCACGACAGATCAAACGGTCCACACGACTTTGCAGGTTTGCCGGTGTCTGATACTTTCGCTCATCGCCGAGGCACTTTGGGATAACCTCTGTGGCAGACCGCCCCTCAAGGGCCGCCTGCACATTGCGCAGCTCTTGTTCGGTCGTGATATCCCGCACCACATCGGCGAACAGAGCCCGCTCATAGTCCGCAAACTTACGATCCATTACTTGCTTGATTTGATCGAGGTCTTCCGGCTCTAAATCACGACAATTCTGCCTAGCCATCTCGGCTCGGAATTCATTGGGGTCCTCGGTTTGCCGCAACCGAGCCAGTAACTGGCGGACCTCATCCTTCTGAGCCGCCCACTGTTCGCAGGCCCGAAGACGTGGCAGCAGATCCTCCACTTCCTCAAGGCCTTCAAAACCTCGAAGAGAGTCGATTGGCCCCGCCAACGTCGCAGGCCGGGTCTGCGAGGAGCGGCAAGGGCGAAGCTCCCAATCCTCACCGCTGTTCACCAGCGCCGCAGCACTGCGCAGCGTTGAGCGCAAGAGTTCCAATTCCTCAAGACGATCGCGCAGCAATGCTGCTTGTTCGGTATCTCGCCGACAGGCAGTCACAGCGATCTGCTCACGGATGAATGCGATGCGGCCCATCAGGGTGTCATAGCCATCGACTTCACGAAGAGCCCGGGCAATTGTGTTATCGGTGTCGGCGCGAACACCATCCACCTCGTTCTGTACATCTTGAATGCGCCCGTCGATATCAAGACCGACGAAGACAACGGGATGCCATGGCTTTCCTTCTGGGCTAAAGCGCCTTAGATACTGGTCACCCACCTCGCACAGTTCAATCTCGGATAATTCATCGCCGGTGATCTGTGCAAAGAGGGCCGTTTCCACTCGGCGTTCGTTGACAGCATAGGCTGCTCCTGCGATCACGGTCAGGAACACCACAGTACCGAGAACCCGCCCGGTCCACTGAAGAAAGCGTCGGCGCCGTCCGGCAGAAAGTTCTGCCTGGATCGCCTTGCGCAAATCTGGGTTGCGCACCGTTTCAACGAGCATGGCATTGTCCGCCACGACCTCGCCTTGCGGCCCCGGCAGGCGCGCCGCTTCAAGCTGGCTGATGACATCCTGGGCATATTCAGCCTCGACGCGATCATAAAGATCACCATAGGTTCCGTTCTCATGTTTATGAAAGCGGATAACATTATAAATCGTGGACAGATATTCGAATTGGGCCTGAAGCGAACCGCCTTCTTGCAAGTGCGCAATGGCGCGGCCAAAGCGGTCGAATGTGTGGTCAAGCACGAAGTTCAGCGGATCTGTGATCCGGTGCGGCTGCACGTCATGGGGCTTGGGCACCATCTGCGCCGCATCCGCCGTATTGCCGAATGCTGAGACGGGAAACACGCCAACGGTACGGAAAAAGGTCGTGATCTTGTCGTAACACTGACGATAAATGGCTACCGATTGCAGGTAGTCGAGCGCCTTGGCATCCTCATCGGCATCACGAAAATGGGGGGAGCGATCCCATTTCGTCACCACGATCGCAACGGGGATGGGGAGGCCCTTTTGATCCGGATACGCTTGGCGGATTAAGTTAATGTAGGTGTCCACCTCGTTGCGAAACTCTCTCAGAGCCTCGTCGTTGGTATTCTTTTCATATGGAAAGAAGAAAAGCAGACCGGAGCTTT
Source organism: uncultured Alphaproteobacteria bacterium (assembly GCA_964625525.1). Classification (GTDB taxonomy): domain Bacteria; phylum Pseudomonadota; class Alphaproteobacteria; order JAJFIK01; family JAJFIK01; genus CAZVEE01. The sequence goes on from CAZVEE010000111.1 coordinate 4,078, forward strand.
CCTCAATATGCCGGCGTAATTCGGCTAACGTCTCGTAATAGGCCGGGTCTTGCATGACAAGTTGACGCGCCTGATCGTCGGTGCGGCCAGGCATTTGATCTGCAACTTCACTAATCCGTTGACTGAAGGTTCCATCATAGTCCGGAATAGTGAATGGCAGGTCGTAGATCTTATCCCGATAATGCAAATGCAGGGGCGTGATGGTGCCGGCAGTGGCGGCCGGACGTTCGCCCCGAGCAATGGTGTCCCATACCCTTTTCAGATACTGCACGGTCTCCGCATCGCTTGATGCGACGGACGGGACTTGACCGAACAATGTGCCAAGATAGACAGTTTTCCCCGTTTGCCTCGCCCCGCACAGGACAAATTTCACTTCGCCTGTGACCAGTTCCGTCGTAACCGGCTCCATGTTGATCCCCCACTCTTTTCCTTCAAATTATGCCTAGATGCGCCCTATCTGAGATTATCGCAGGCCACGTCCCGCGCATAAGTCGGTGTGTAGTTCGGCTGCAGAGCATTGGAAAGCGTCGCTGTGATCACCATCCCGGTATGTACATCTGTGATCACGCGACGCAACTCGGCGAGCGCCGTGTCACCGCCACGAAACTCCTGATACCGCAAGGCAGCAAAGGCCACGTTTCTGATGGCTGCCTCGGTTGCTTCCTGAACAGTTTCGTTGAAAACGCGGCGTGCCATCCGCCTGCCGACATAGCGAGGTAATTGCCGCGCCATACTGCGTACTGTTTGTCGAGCGAATTGTGTGGCGACAATGGCGCTGGCCGAGCCACCACTTGTGAGCGGAATTGACACAATGGCGACGACATCAATCACGTTAAGAACTGGCTCGATAGCCCCGATAACGAAACGGATGAAATCGTCACGATAAGCACCGGGTGTAAAGCGATGAGTCGCCAAGGTTTCTGCATCCTGCAGATAGAGCCAATACAATCCGGCATAGTCGATTTCACGGTCCTCAGATGACAGGAACGCTTGGTATATCGACGGATCATATTGCTCCGGAAACGACGTCTCTAGAATGTATCGATATTTCGGCCCATCGCGCCCGTAGCTCACAACATCCCGATGATCGACAAAGTCACGAGCGTCTGAATTTGGAGTACCAATCCACGCGAAGTAATCAAAGCTGTTGGTACGCGCCTCATGGATTACGGTGAGAAACGCCAAACTTTCCGCTGGGTACGGACCAAGTGTGCTGGTGAGTTCCTGAAAGACATCCCGGGCGTTCGCGTCACGGATGGAAAAATAGGCGGAAGGACCATTGGTCAGGGCCTCCAGATAAGATCCAAAGGCAGACGTCTGATCATTCACCACAGCCCTGGCATCCCGTCCGGCCTCAGCATACCAAGCGGCGATGCGGCCCAGATTGCCCCGCCGCCCGATCTTGATTTCGAAGGTGGGTGCGGCGCCTTCGCCCCGGCTGCGCTCTTCGCGCGGTTCGAACATGGTGAAACTCACGGCGAGCCGTTCCCGGACGTCGTCAAGGCTGCAAGCGTCTTCACCCCTCAGAAAACGGCGCAGCGCCGGGGCACCGATCTGGTCCCGTAGATACGCTTCGATCTTCTCAGCATTGCCATGGATAGCCAATGCGTCGGTAAGCGGCCCGGACAAGACACCGACCAACTCAAGGGCTAAGGCGACATTGTACTGGTCCACCGCTTCGTCGAAGGCCGCGCCCATCACGCGCACATAATCATCCCGCAACCCAGCCAGTTCCTGGGCGGAGAAACGCTGCACTTGGGGTACTTCAGTATCATGGGGCGGCAGAAAGTAGATCAGCGACGCAACACCGGTATCCACGTCCAAAATGCGTGTCAGGCGGCGTTGCTGAAGGATGCGGATAGCGCGCGTAACTCGCTGAAAGGACTGAGCGGCGGTCAAGTTTGGATAGCGAACCGGCGCCAAGGCTAGCAGGCTGGCAAAGGCCGGATACATATCCGTTGGCAACCCGCTGTCGGAAAAGCGATTGCGCCAGGTTGCAATCTCAGTCCCATCAGACGGATCGCTAACCACGCTGGCCGCGTAAAAATACGGAAACAGAGCATTCCGGTCGGCGAGCAATTCTAAACGTGCCGCCGGATCGTCTTGCAGCGTCAGGAGCGCCGCCATAAGCCGGTCCGCGTCATCTGGCACAGCCTCAAGCGCCGATAGATAGGCGAACAGCAATTCTGGCACGATCGGATCCGTCGTCAGTGCCTGGGTCAAGGTGCGATCAGTGCCAAAGAGCGTTATGGCGCGCGGCACCAGGTGCGGCGTCTCGCCGATGTGGCTGAGCACGTCGTCATTGTTGAGATGCAAAGCATTGATGACATGAATGAAGTCACAGCCGTACTCGTCGATCCAGGTCGTTGCAGCATCGGTCTCAATCTCAACTCGTCGATCAAGACGAGGCCCCTCGTCGCAGCGATCCTCAAGGTCTATTGGCTGGGCGTGCACCGGCACCACGCCCACCCCCGTCAACAGCATCAGTGCAAAGAGCGCACAAACAGTCCTCCACGACACGACCGATCGTCCCATATGCCCCCCTCTACCTGCCTTGCAGGCTTATAGCTGTATGCTCACGCCCCTTTTCTACTCACGCGCACTTTAACTAGATCTTTCATCAGGGTCAGACCGGCCCGCAATGCGGATCCGGCCATCTCCGTCATACCCGTAAAATTTGGAGACACACGCTGACGATTGTCAAACGCAATCGGACAAGCAGCGGGTGACTGGGTTCTGTTGCATTGAGATTGTAGCGAGACGCGCTTCGTCCTTCGGGTGCTGAAGGGGGGAGAGGTTCAGACCACAAACGCAATCGCAGGCTGTCTTGACGCCTTCACGCCGAGAGAACGCACCAACCACTTTATAGCCGCAGGCTACGAACCGGAATAAAGTCAGTATGCGAGCTTTGGGGGGCCCGTTCAGACTGCTGGCGAGCCGCATCTGAATGGAACACAGATGCCCGATCACGCCCGCGCGCGAGGCCTTATGCGGCGGCGATGATGTGGTAGGGTCATCGTCCACAACATGAAGCGATGGGGGCGAGAATGGTGGCCATGCGTTTAGCGGCCTGGATTGTTGGCTGCGCCTTTTTGGTCGTAGCAGCGCAGGGTGTTTCAGCAGCGCAAGAGAGCACTGCAAACGCCGGCGCAAGCACCGGCCCACGTACCGGGAATGTGATCTTCTTTCATCCGGACGGCAGTTCCAGCACCCATTGGGCGGCCGCTCGGATATTGCGCCACGGTCCCGATGGCGCGCTTCATTGGGATCGCTTGCCGGCACTTGGCGTGTATGCGGGGCATACATCTGACAGTTTGACCAGTTCCTCCCATGGTGGTGCGACGATCCATGCCTATGGTGTGAAAGTGGTGCGCGATAGCTTTGGCCAGAACGGCACAGAGCCGGTGATCGCGGCATCGGGCAAGCCCATGTCGATCATGGAAGAGGCGCTGGCGGCGGGTAAATCAGTCGGATTGATCCAGAGCGGCCACTTGGCGGAACCGGGCACGGCAGGGTTTCTGGCCTCCGTTGATGCGCGGGCCATGCGCGACGAGATTGCGGCGCAGCTGATGACGTCCGGCGCGCAGGTTTTGCTGGCGGGTGGTGAACGGTATCTGCGGCCCGCGGGCGCGGATGGCGTGCACGGGCCGGGGGAGCGGGACGATGGCCGCGACTTGATTGCCGAAGCGCGTGCGGCCGGCTACACCGTTGCCTTTCGACTCGAAGAGTTGGAAGCGCTCGACCTGACCGAGGTGGATAAGTTGCTCGGCGTTTTCGCCTGGGCGGACACCTATAATGCGGCGAGCGAAGAGGATAACGCGGAAAGTGGGCTCCCGGCGTATGATCCCGATGCGCCCACTCTTGCCGCCATGGCTGAGGCTGCTCTGACCATTCTCTCGCGCAATCCGAACGGCTTTCTCCTGGTCGCGGAGGAAGAAGGGACGGATAATCTGGGCAACTCGAACAATGCGTCCGGCACGTTAGAGGCGCTTTTGCGTGCGGATGACGCGGTGGGTGTGTTCTCGCAATTTGTCGATACTCATCCGGACACGCTGTTAATCATGGCGGCGGATTCAAATGCTGGTGGCATGACATTGGTTGGACCGTCTGCTGCGGAGATTACGCGTCTCATCCCCGACGGTGTGCTGCCCCCCCGCATGAGAAATGGGGCCCCTCTAGACGGCGTGGCAGGGGCCGGCACGGCACCCTTTGTCAGTGGGCCGGATATCCATGGCGTGACCCACCGCTTCGGCATTTCCTGGTCTGGGTTTTCGGATGTGTCCGGCGGCGTGCTCGTGCGGGCCAAAGGTATGAACGCGGACAAAGTTGAACCGTTGCTTCAGAATACGACACTCTACGATTTGATGTATGTGACGCTGTTCGGCATGCCCCCGGAGGAGGCTGCGGAGCGGTAGTGAATGGGTGGTTTGGTGGGGCTCATGGTTTCACTAGGACAGGCGTCGGTCTAGGGGCGCATGTGCCCCTGGGCCCGCCTTGGGTCCAGGCGCGGGCGGCGTTGGCCGAGCCCCATCCGGGAGCACAACCTGCGCGGCCATCTGACCTTGTCATCGGATTGGCCGAGCCCACCGTGTCACGATGGCTGAGCCTCACTCATGGTCGCATGAACATGTAATCAGCATCAGGATCGATGTTCTCCGCGATGCTGATGATTTGCCGGGAGGCTTCTTCCACGCTGTGGTCGCGCATCAGGGCTTCTCCGACGAGATAGATGAAGGCGCGCACTGTGGCGTCGCGGCTCTGCTGACTCGCGGCTGCTTGCGCGAGGGCGGCTTCGAAATGGTGGCGGGCAATGTCGGACGGCGTGGTCATGAGCGCTTCCTTCGCTGATCGATCAATGAGACCCGTGAGAGATGGCCAGAGTCTAACCGCACCAGACTGCCATGCGCGACAGCAAGTCATTTTGATCTGACCCTGGTCGAGCGGTTGCTTCCCGGGCACAGACGCCATCACCTGTGCCGTGCTCTCGGTCGTTGGCTTGGCGCTTTTGGGGCGGAAAACCGCCCACGCTTTTCCTGAAGGCGCTCCAGCGGGGAGGATACAGCTTCTCGTCCAGTCGCCATGGCTCGTAAGGGCTTTAAGCGGTTTGACCCCGTCCAGCTTGCCCGTATAAGCCGCCACGCCGCATTGCCCCGTGGCGTGCGGACAGGCTGGGTCTGATTGGTGTATTGTTTTCTGTTGGCAAAAAGAAGCGAGGCTCTCCGTTGGGGAGAGCCTCGCTGTGGTTCGGATTTGCCTGCCTTAAGGTGGTGCGGCGGCGGCCTTTAG
>CAZVEE010000112.1:0-3833 GCA_964625525.1 uncultured Alphaproteobacteria bacterium
ATTTGACTCATCGCGCTCTCCGCCATATCCTTTTCTCATAAATATGGCCTCTCCCTTTTTGCAAGGCCTCAAAGCTATACAAAGTGTGCGCTAGTCTTGAGTTGCCGTGGCAGGCGTTGAGTTGTGCCTGCTTAATCTGTCTTCTTGAAATGGAGCATACAATGGCTGTTTGGGACGGTTTCTTGAAAATCCGCGACTATGTCGCCGCCGATCCGGCACGGATTGAGGGCCTGCTGGCCGGCCCGCGCGAGACGCTGATTAATGAAGGTCTGGACTTTGAAATTCCAGGACAGTTCGAAGGCGGTGAAACTCGGACATTCTCAGAGCTTATCAACGGTTTTGAAGACGGGCATCGCAAACAGGTGATGATGTCCATTCTGGGCCTTCACAACCCTGACGTTCAGCATGCCACAAATCCGTGGCAGGATGATAATAATTTAGTGGTCGCGGTGGCCGCCGTGAATATCGTCGCGGCAGTGAATATCATCGCGGCTGTGAACGCATCTGTCGGCGTCAATGTAACCGCAGCGGCCAATGCCGGCGCTGCTGTGAATGCCGCCGTCGCCGTGAACGTCGTCGCCTCCGGGGAAGACGATGAAGCGCCAGAAGAAACGGCAATGGCCTCCGCCAAAGAGGCCGACGCGACGCAGGTCGTTTTCGGCGCAGACTTCACAGAGAGCGAACTCTATCGACGCCTTGCTGGCATGCGGCTGTCACCGTTCCGGCAGCAAGCCCTTTTTGCCCGCGTTTTGAAGCCGAAGCTCTGCACGGACGAAGGTGAAGAGGTTTCGGCGGAATACACCTATCGCGGCGTGCCGATGGCGCTTTTGGCCAAGCGTTCAGCGGCGGGGTTTGAGTTGATCGAAGGCCGCATCAACTAATCGGCATTACGGCAGTAAGCGGACGGTCGAGCGAGGCCACCTGCGCACGAAGGCAGTGTCTCGCCCAGTCGGTGCGCGCAAAACGGACCTTGAGCCATCTCAGCTGAAACCGAAAGCGCCCAATCGGAAGAATTGGAATGGCTTAGGATTAAATGGCTCAGGATTAAATGGCTCAAGGTCGTGCACAGCCGTGTGCCTGATGGTCGGATTGTAGCTCATGACAAACCCAGAGCATATCCCGCAGAAAGCCGGATCGGTTAAACCTGCACACGCGAAACCCGCAGACGCCGAGGCGGTAGGGGCCACGGCCCATGACGCGGGGACCCATGACGCGGCGACAGTGGCGCAGGTGAAAATGCGCGTCGAAATGTTGGGCGCGTTTCTCTCGCACTCTTCTGACTATGTCGAACGGATCGCCCGCGATCCGCTCGGTGTTCTAGGCCCTACGGATCTCGATTTCGAGATCCCATCCTTTGTACCGTCAGTCGCCGGTCTGAAATTTTCTGAAATGCTGGCGCTTCAACCCCTTGAGACCCGCATCGCAGCGCTCAAGGTCATTCAGAAACTTGACACTCCAGATCATTCCGGTGCGGACAGGTTCGCTGTCAGTACGCCGCCATCGCAATGGTCATGAGGATGCGCAGGCTCGTTCAAGCATAGGAGATCACCTTGTATTTTCCACATCGGTTGACATTTCTGACGACCAATACGTGTACGGCGCGTTGTGGACACTGCAGCGTGAGTTCAAGCCCAGACCGCAAGGGGCGCCTGACGTTCGACCAAATGCGCGAGACGATCGATGGGGTGCGAAAGAAAGGGCCGCTCCATACCGTTGTGTGGGCGGGCGGTGAACCCACCCTCCTGGGGCAGGACTTGTTGGATGCCATCGCCTACGCGTTTTCGTTGGGTATCAACACGCGCGTGGTGACCAACGTATCATGGGCAATCTCGCCCCAGAAGGCGCGTCAAAAGTTGGTCAGCCTCCGCGAGGCAGGACTGCGTGAGCTGAACATCAGTGCCGACGATTATCACCTGCCCTACATTCCTTTCGACAATGTCGCCCATGCGTGGCGCGAAGCCCATGGCGAAGGCTTCGATACGGTACTGATCGCGATAGCCCACGGCCCTCGGTCGCTGGTGACCCCACAATGGGTCGCCGAGCAATTGAACGAGGCCGCGCTGGAGCCGATCACTGCGGATACGGCCTTTGGCGAGACACGGTTGAGAAAAGTCCTCGGTGGCACAGCTTACATTGTATACGGAACGTATTTGCAGAAGCTTGGCCGATCCCATGACGAGGTACCGGCAGAGGACTTCCAGCAGGTCCCTTGGGAGCAGTTGCAGGGCGGCTGTCCGTTTGCAGCGTCCAGCCCCGCCGTTTCACCTGATAACAATCTTCTTGCCTGTTGCGGTTTCGAAGTGGCTGGAAACGCTGTTTTGGATTTCGGTGATCTCGACACGCATTCTGTTCCAGACCTGTATGCCCATGTGGAGCGTGACTTGATCGTCAAGGCCATTGCGGAGAGAGGGCCGGCTTTTTTGGCGGACTTCGTAAGCCGCAAGGCACCCCATATTTCGTGGCGACCGACCTATAGCTCTGTCTGCGAAGTATGCGAGCACGTGACAACGCGCCAGGAGGTCGTCGATGTCCTGAAGACGCACAGTGACGAACTCGCGGCAGAACTTATCTTGTTCGGCCCGATGCAGAAGGCGGAGATGGGGGCATAAATGACTGTCACACCTGCCGAAATTTCACGAGAACGGGACCAGCACACAGGCAACTTTCTGGCAAGCCGTCCGTTTTATGACGATCTTGCAAATGTCGCGGACTGGCTCACCGACCGGGGTCTGGGGGAGATTCTCTCAGCGTTCAATCCGTTGCGGCGGAACTGGGCGCAGATCATGGCGCGCCGGTCGGCCCTGGAGCCAAGCCATCAGGCCCTTGTCGATTTCTTCTTGAACGGGGCCTGGTTGCATGAGGAAAGCCGGTATGACATTCCCGACTGGATCATCGAGACTCTGGACGCCTGCACGTTGATCCAAAAGCGGGATCGAGATGGTGCCGTGTCTCTTGGCCAATATTCGTTTTGGTCGGTCCATCACCTGTGGATTATCGTGGAACGCCCCACTGTCGCCACCAGCGCCTATTTTGGCGATGACTCAGTCGCCTTGCTAAGCCGTCTGCGGCCGCGTCAAGGTGAACGGGCCCTCGACTTTTGCACGGGTCCCGGCATTCAGGCCTTGTGGCTTGCCAACACGTGCCGCGAGGTCGTGGGGGTCGACATTAATCCGTATGCCCTGTCTTTGGCAGAAATGAATGCGAAGGTAAATCGCTTCAAGAATGTCCGCTTCACAGCGAATGATCTGGATACGGGGCTCAATGAGGGGGGCTTTGACTTGATCAGCGCCAATCCCCCTCTCATTCCCTTGGCGGATGATATGCCTTATGGCCTTATCGGGCATGGTGGTCCGGATGGCTTGCGCTTTACCGCGCGCATTCTCGATGCCCTGCCGCGTCTGCTCAACGACCGAGGCCGGTGTCAGATCCTGGGTTTGACCACAAGCGATGGCATCCTGCCATTAGCGCTTCCGGCCTGGGAGGACTGGTCAAGACGGACCGGAATCGGTCTGATCGTCCAGGTTGGGCACCATCTTTCCATGAGCGAGGCAGCGAACTGGACGCACAAGCTGAGCCTAACATCATCGGCATTCGCACAGCAGACCGGGGCGGATGTCAGCATCGAAGAAACATCGGCGGCCCTGCGTATCATGCTTGAAAAAGCAGGGGCGACCGCCTTGTGCGACTTCTTCCTTTTTGCCACAAAAGCGCACAAGGACTTTCATTTCATCGACTTCTCGGTCGATGGCGAACCGGGGCTTTGGTATGTCTGAAGGGCTCAGCATCGCACCGCACCGGGCATTTGCTACGCTTGTTGTCGCCGTGATTGTATC
>CAZVEE010000112.1:3933-8993 GCA_964625525.1 uncultured Alphaproteobacteria bacterium
TGAAACACGCGCCAGTGAACCCTGCGCCGCCGAAGGGCTCTGGGTCGGCGCCCTTGAGGTGCAGGGCACAACGCTGCCGTTGAGAGTCGAAGTCTCGCAGCACAGCCGGACGGGCGGCGATGTAACTTTGGCTAGCCCGGCGCAAAACGCGTTCGGTATCGAGGGCGCCTTTACCCTGAACGCCTGCGCAATCTCAATGGCTTTTCCGTCCATTGCAGCACACTATGAGGCCATAATTGACCCAGTGCTTTCGGTCATGAATGGGCAATGGATGCAAAGTGGAACGCAATTTCCATTGGAACTGTCGCGCCAAAGACCCGTAGACGACGGCGCTGCGGCGGCATCGTCTCGTGGCGCCGCCGTCACATTTCAAAGCGCTGACGGCCAAACGATGCTCACCGGCGAGATCACACAGCCCCTCGTGGCCCCCAATGGGATCGGGGTCATTTTGCTATCTGGGTCAGGCTCGCAAGACTTAGATCAGACCATCTTTGGTCACCGGCCCTTTGCGGTGTGGGCGGAGTTTCTGTCGGCGCGCAACGTGACGGTCCTGCGCTACAATGACCGCGGTGTGAATGGGTCGGGCGGTGATGGGGCGCATGCGTCGCTTGATGACTTGGCAGACGATGCAGCCGGTGCCGTGGACGCCCTGCCCGACACTGTCACCCAGACCTATTTGATTGGTCATAGCGAAGGTGCTGTTGTCGCGGCATTGACTGCGAACCGCGTCCCGTCGATTGACGGTGTCGTCCTCCTGTCTCCCCAGGTCGCGCCGCTTGCCGATGTGCTCATTCATCAAATCCGCACATATATGACGGCGGAAGGTCATCCGGTATCGGACATCGAGGCCATGGTTGATGCGCAAACACGGATCAACGAGATTGCCGTGACCGAAGCCGATGAAGACCGCCGCACAGCCCAGATCCGCGACATCCTGTTGGCCATGGGAGAAGACGAGGAAAGTGCGGCCATGAGGGCCGGAGTGGCGTCTTCGGAAGCATTCAGAAGCCGACTAACTGTCGATCCGCGCACGGTCTATTCAGCACTGAGCATACCGACGCTCGCGATCTTCGGCGCCAAGGATACGCAGATCAGGCCGGTTTGGTCCGCCGATGCCCTGCGTAATCTGACCGATCCAGACGGCAATGCACCTTGCGTCCTCACCTTCGATGCGCTCAATCATCTTCTCCAGACCGCGGGGACAGGGATGCCAGATGAATATGCGCTGATCGAAGAAACCATTGCCGTGTCCGCGCTCGAAGCAGTGGCAGATTGGGTCGTCAGCCCGCCCGGCGAACGACGCTGCCAGCAGCCGTCTTAGGGCTGTCATCAGCGGAACAGAATTGCAAGGGAACAGGACGATATCTTGGTATCGCGTGACGCCCTGACCAAAGACCGGAGAGTGGCTTTCTCAATCTTGGCGATGTGTAGAGTGTTCGCTTCACTTTGTTTGAGTCCAACTGAAACAGATTTCAGCCTTGATTTGCGCGCTTTCAGGGCCGAATTCCGCTCCTGATCGCGCTTTAGCAATGGGAGTCTTGCTCGTGAAAGATCTGACACTCTTGCCCACGATTGGGTCCGTTATCTTGGTTGTGATCGCGATGATCGCGGCGGTCAGTTTGCCCAAAACCGTGGCTGTGCATTGGAACCTCGCTGGCGAGCCGGATAACTTTGCCAGCAAATGGGTTGTGGTCGCTGTGGCGCTGCTGCCCATCGTCCTCTGGTTGGGCTTGGAACTCTTGCTGCGCAATACGGCCGGCGCGTCGACAGCGCAGGCCGTGACGGGGTTGAGAATGGCGTTCCCGCTGCTGATGGCGATCTTCATCATCGCGGCAGGCTATATGATCCTTGCCAACCATGGCGTGCAGGTTGCTGTGTGGATTTTGATCACGATGATTGTTGCGTTGGCTCTTGGGTTCGTTGCGCTGATCGTCCGGTCGGTCATGTAACGCGCCTGCCCCGCCCGCAAATGTGCAGCCAAGGGTTATGCAATCACTGGATGCTCGCCGCTGGAGCGTTTCCAGGAAAATGTCCGGTTTTAGTGAAACGGCGTTCGACGGCTGATCTGGCCGCCCCCCATAGGCGCGGGGCAGATCAGCCACTTACACTGGGTGTGGCGCGGCTGGTCGATCGTTCAGGCCGGTACACGGACGGATCGCGGCATCGGCATGAGGAAGATCGTCCGCCCCCATACAGTCGTGACCAACCGATCACCGACGCCTGAGACCCTCACAACAATGACTCTGACTTGGGCTGTGCGCAGCCTCTCGTGAGATCATCCTTCCGAAGCACTGCGCCGCATGCTTACATAACGCTGACTGCGCGAATGGGGGTTGCTCAGCATGACACCCCCAGCCATTGGATCTACAGTGTAGAGGATACTGCTGGCCCGACCATGACTGGACAGACCGCGCCGCCAAGCCTCTTTTTTGACGGGTCCCTCTTTCCCGAGCAACATCGCTTTGACGTCTTACGGGAGTTGTATCGCCCCCTGGCCGAGTTGAAGCCCGTGCTCAATGCCCCCCACCAACCCTGCTATCGATGCGGGTGAGGACAGTTTGATCGCCCTGCTCACCGATGCGCGCGGAGAAGATCGAACAACGGACTATCCCGGTGTCGCCAACAAGGGCAGCAACACAATTGATCTGGGTGCCTATGAAATTCAGCTGGGCCTGGACCTGGACAAGAGCGCCGATGTGGATACTGTCGGGCTCACTGGCGATCAGATTACGTACACGTAATTGCGACTGGTCAGACAGAGCAATTCGGGTTCCAGGTGGACGTCCTCGACAACACCGGCGTGCCCTGGGACCAGGGCGATTTCATGTTTGTGTAAGGGGATCGGAGCGCGGCACTCTTGCGTTCGCGCTCCATCCGTGATCTATCTGCGTCAGAGCAACATCGCGCGTAGATGACGCAATCCGTTAGCGGTGTTGATCCGGCACCTTTGTCCGCATCGCCTTTTCGCTCCCATTTGAGCGACCGTCGTACCGGCCTTGACCGTGCCCCAACGCCGACAGGCGGACACCGGTAGCTGGTCTACGCGAGCTTCCCCTTTTTGACCCGTGGCGCAGCCCGTTTCCCATGAGACGGGGTGGAAGCGTGCGTGAAACGCCGTGCGCCACCGTATGAAAGCATGACTTTGACCCAATTCAGTGACCTCGGCCTGGCCGAGGCGATCCTGCGCGCCGTCACGGCGGAAGGCTATAAGACCCCCACACCGATCCAGGCGAAAGTGATCCCCGCGATGACGGGCGGCGCCGACGTGGTTGGCATTGCCCAAACGGGCACCGGCAAGACCGCATCCTTCGTTCTGCCCCTCTTGCACCGGCTCGCCGCCAAAGGCCGGCCACGGCCGGCCCCGCGCCATGGGGGGGCGCTGATCCTGGTGCCGACGCGGGAGCTGGCGGCCCAGATCGGCGACAGCATCGCCCGCTATGGCCGGTTTTTGAACCTGTCGCATACGGTGATTGTCGGCGGCGCCCGGCCCGGCCCGCAGGTGAAGGCCATGGCGCGCGGCATCGACATTGTCATCGCCACACCAGGGCGCCTGCTCGACCATATGGGCACAGGCGCGGTGCGCCTTGACGAGACCACGGCCGTGGTGCTCGACGAGGCGGACCAGATGCTCGATCTGGGCTTTATGCCCGCGATCCGGAAAATCATGCGGGCCCTGCCCAAACAGCGCCAGACGGTGTTGCTGTCGGCCACCATGCCCAAGCAAATTCGGGCCCTAGCGGATGATTTCCTCAAAAACCCGACAGAGATTGCCGTCGCACCCGCCTCGCGCCCCATCGAGCGTATCGACCAGAGCGTGATGCATGTGACGGCGGAGGCCAAACGCGCGGTTCTGACGGAGCTGCTGCGCAATCCGGATATCGCCCGAGCGATCGTCTTTACCCGCACGAAGCGGGGCGCCGACAAGGTCAGCGCGCATCTGGAAAAGGCCGGCCTCTCCTCGGCCGCGATCCATGGCAACAAAAGTCAGTCGCAGCGCCAGCGCGCCCTCCATGCCTTCCGTACAGGAACCATCACTATTCTCATTGCCACCGATATCGCCGCGCGCGGCATCGATGTGGATGACGTGTCTCACGTGGTGAATTTCGAACTGCCCAATGTGCCGGAGTCTTATGTGCACCGGATCGGGCGCACGGCGCGGGCCGGCAAAAGCGGCCGGGCGATTGCCTTGTGCGATCGCAGCGAACGGGGCCTGTTGCGTGATATCGAGCGCCTGATCGGGCGGAGCCTACCCACCGAAAAAGCCGAAGCCATCGAAGGCATCGCCGTCGTGGATGACACGCCCCCGCCGCCGCGCAAGCCGGCCTCCCGCCCGGCAAAAAAACAGGCTGCGGCGCAAAAGACATCGGCAGCGGACAAACCCAAGCCGGCCCACAGACGGCGCCACAAGCCCGCCCCCAAGACCCCGCGCCCGGCAGCAGCCACGCCAGACCGACCGGATACCGGCTTGGCGCGCATGCTCGGCTCGCTTTAAGCCCCATTTCCCGGCACCAAGGCGTCGCATGATAGTCTTGTTCCTCTGTCTCGAAGACGAGAGGAGATCCCATGCGGCGCTACATCCCACCGCGCTATGTGCCCGCCCAGGTGCAGCCCTACGCCTACGCGCCCGGGGCGCTGGTTGGCGGCACCTGGTTACCGGGCCGGTTCGTGCCCGGCGGCATCATGGGCGGCTATGTGGTCGAGGGACATTTCGAGGGCGAGACGCCGGGCCTGAAAGGTATGGATGGCTCGGCCCTGCTGCAGGACACGATGCCAGGCCTGCGCCGCTGGGGACCGCCCGGTGACCAGGCTGGCCTGGGCCTGTTGCGGGTCATGGCGCCGCCGGGCGCGGCGGACGGCACCGTCTTGTCCGCCGCCGATCTCACCGGCACGGTGGGCGACATGGTGATGGATGAGGTGATCCGCTTTGCCGGAGAGGCGTTCATGGACGCCTATCTGCCGCCGGAACTCAACGACGCCATTTCCACCGGCCTGTGGCTGGTGCGGGTTATCCGTTTCCTGAACGGTGATGTGATGCAACTTTTCGTGATCGTCTAGAGCGC
>CAZVEE010000113.1:0-8988 GCA_964625525.1 uncultured Alphaproteobacteria bacterium
GTCACCACCGCCTGCACGCGGCTGCCGCGCATCCCCACACAGGCGCCGACCGGATCAATGGAACTGTCGGAGGAGACCACCGCGATTTTCGCGCGGCTGCCCGGGTCGCGGGCCACCGCCTTCACTGTGATGATGCCGTCATAGATCTCCGGCACTTCCTGAGCAAAGAGCTTGGCCATGAATGTTGGGTGAGAGCGGGACAGAAAAATCTGCGGACCGCGCGGCTCGCTGCGCACGTCATAAACAAAGGCCCGCACCCGGTCGCTGGTGCGGAAGCTCTCGCGCGGCAGCAAGTCGTCGCGGCGCAGGATCGCTTCGGCGCGGCCCAGATCCACGATGACATTGCCGTATTCCACCCGCTTCACCGCGCCATGGACGATCTCGCCGATCCGGTCCTTATACTCTTCGTACTGACGCTCGCGCTCAGCCTCGCGGACTTTCTGCACGATGACCTGTTTGGCGGTCTGGGCGGCGATGCGGCCGAAATCAAGCGGTGGCAGGCGTTCGACCTGCAATTTGTCGCCGATTTCAGCGGCTGGGTTGCGCTTGCGCGCCTCATCCAGAGTGAGCTGAGTGGCCTCGCTTTCCACGTCCTCGACCACTTCCATCAGACGGTGCAGGCGGATCTCACCGCTCTTGTGGTCGATTTCGGCCTGAATATCGTGCTCGGTGCCGTAGCGCGACCGGGCCGCCTTTTGAATGGCTTCAGCCATGGCGTCGATGACGATTTCCTTATCGATCGACTTTTCCCGCGCGACCGCGTCGGCGATTTGCAGAAGCTCCAAGCGATTGGCGCTGATGGCCATCTGTCTTACTCCGTGCTTGTCGTGTTCTTATCGATGTCTTCATCCGCACCCGCATCATGGTCCGGCGCATCTTCAAAGACGATCTCACTGTCGGTATCGATGTCCTGGCCCTGTGCCACGGCATCGCCCTTTGGGCTCGCAGCCGCGGCGAGCAAATCATCTGTGATCACGAGGCGGGCCTCGGCCAGATCAACAAAGGGCAAGGCCGTGACCACCTGGCGACCATCCGCCCCCTGCGCATCAATCAGGACCGCGTCCCCATCGAGGCCGCGCAGCCGCCCCTTAAAGCGCCGGCGCCCGTCACGCGGCACCGCCAGTTCCAGCTTGGCCTCGAAACCGGCCCAGGTGGCAAAGTCCTTCAGACGGGTGAGCGGCCGGTCGATCCCGGGGGACGAGACCTCCAGGATATACTCCCCGTCAATCGGGTCTTCCACATCCAGCACCGCGGAGACGGCGCGCGAGAGCTGCGCGCAGTCTTCCACGGTCATCGTGCCATCGCCGCGCTCGGCCATGATCTGGAGCGTGCGGCGCTGGTCGTCAGACCCTTGCAAGCGCACCCGCACCAGTTCGAAGTCCATGGCCATGACGGTCGGTTCGATCACTTCAGCCAGTCTGCGATCAAATGGCGTCGCCTGCCCCATGCGTCTTGTCCGCCTGCATTCCGTGAAAGGGGGTCGGGTAACAAAAAAAGCGGGCCAGGGCCCACTTTCCGGTGCTCCGGCACCGGGCTGACCCGGCGATCATGATCCACACAACCATGATGCTTTTTATATAAGCCAGTCTCGCGGGCGAACCAACCCCTAATTGCTGAACGCATGGGGACTGCATGGCCGTAAGGGCTTGTCCCACATTGGACCGCCTCAGGGCAGGGTTAGCCGTAGAACGGCTTCGCTCAAGGACGTCCGCTTACGGACCAGTACGACGAAACGTCAGATAAGACGGCACGCGCCCCTCGCGCAGGGCCTTGGCCTCGTAGCGGGTCGCCGGCCAGTCGGCGGGCCGTTCGCGCCAATCGGCCGGGCGCTCGGCCAACCATTGGAAGGCCGGATGGCCGTGCAAATGACGCAAGGTCCACTCGATATAGGCCGGAATATCACTCGCCACACGGAACAAGCCGCCAGGCCGCAAGGCCCGGGCAATCTGGGCCAGGCTCTCCGATTGCACAAAGCGGCGCTTGTGGTGGCGGGTCTTGGGCCAGGGATCGGGAAACAGCAGGAAGACCCGATGGAGCGACGCCGGCTGTAGCGCCTCTAGCACATCACGGGCGTCATGATCATGCAGGCGCACATTGGTGAGATCCTGCGCCTCGATCTGGGCCAGCAGTTTCGCCACCCCATCGACGAAGAACTCGCAGCCGATCAATCCAACATCCGGATGGGCCGCCGCCTGCGCACTCAAATGCTCACCGCCGCCATAGCCGATTTCGAGCCACACCTCGCGCATGGGCTCATCATAAAGGCTGTGTGGGTCCAGACCGCCGGCCGCACCCAGGCGCAGTTTCAACCGGGGCAGCAAGTCCTCCATCAGGGCCTGGCGGCGCGGGCGCAAGCGCTTGGCCTTGTGGCGCCCGAACAGGCGAGGCCGGGCGCTATCGGCGGCCCGGCCCGTCTCCCCTTCGCCGGACGCGCTGTCCGGCGTGTCGTCAGACCCTTCAGGCAACGGCCGCCTTCAACTTGTCCACCAGATCGGTGGCTTCCCAAGAGAAGCCGCCATCGGCATCCGGATTGCGACCGAAATGGCCGTATGCGGCCGTGCGCGCATAGATGGGGCGGTTCAGTTTCAAATGCTCGCGAATCCCGCGCGGGCTCAGATTGACCAACTCCGGCAGCACGGCTTCAAGCTTGTCCTCGGTCACTTCGCCGGTGCCGTGCAGGTCCACATACACCGCGAGCGGCTTGGAGACGCCAATGGCATAGGCGAGCTGAATGGTGCAGCGGCGCGCCAAGCCCGCCGCCACCACATTCTTCGCCAGGTAGCGCGCGGCATAGGCGGCCGAGCGGTCCACTTTGGTCGGATCTTTGCCCGAAAAGGCGCCGCCGCCATGAGGCGCCGCACCGCCATAAGTATCCACAATGATCTTGCGGCCCGTGAGACCCGCATCCCCATCCGGCCCGCCGATGACAAAGTTGCCGGTGGGGTTCACATAGAACTCCTCTTCGGGACACATCCATCCCTCAGGCAGCACGTCGAGCACATGGGGACGCACAATCGCGCGCACATCGTCCTGGCTCAACCCTTCCTTGTGCTGGGTGGAGACCACCACAGACGTGGCGCCAACAGGGCGGCCATTCTCGTAGCGCAAGGTCACCTGGCTTTTGGCGTCCGGCTGCAGCCCCGGTTCGGTACCGTCGTGACGGGCGCGGGCCAGTGCCTTGAGGATGTTGTGAGAGTAATAGATGGGCGCCGGCATCAATTCCGGCGTCTCGTCACAGGCAAAGCCGAACATGATGCCCTGGTCGCCAGCGCCTTCGTCTTTATTACCGTCCGCGTCCACACCGGCCGCGATGTCGGCGGACTGGCTGTGCACATAGACCGAGACGTCCGCGTTTTTCCAGTGGAAGCCCTGCTGCTCATAGCCAATGTCGCGCACGGCGGCGCGGGCGATTTCTTCCAGATGATCCGCTGTAATCGAGTCCGAGCCCCGGACCTCTCCCGCCAACACGATGCGGTTGGTGGTCACCAATGTTTCAACGGCCACACGCGCCTCGGGCTCTTTGGAGAGATAGGCGTCCACAACCGCATCGGAGATCCGGTCGCACACTTTGTCGGGATGGCCTTCGGAAACACTTTCGCTGGTGAAGAGGTATTGGGATCTATTCACGATATCTCGTCCTTTCCTGGCGTTCCCGCGCGACAGTGCGGAAACGGTGCGCTGGTGCCGAGGCGGCGCCGCGAACCGCGCGACACGCGGTTCCTGATTCGGTCAAGCGCAATGGGGCGGGAGCAAAATGCCCCGGCAAACGGCCAGAGTTCTGACAAGGAATAAGGAAAGAATCAAGGGCATGGCAGGCACCCGCCCGACGCCATGAGGCGTAGAACCGCCCTTATCCTACACAGAAAGCTCTTCTTTCTCCTGCGGCACAATCGGATCGCCGCTCAGAGATTTCACCAGTTCCAACAACCGCTTGCGCACCTGCGCATCAGAAATGCGGGTGTAGGAGCGGTTCAACTGCAAGCCTTCCGCGCTGGACACGAAATCCATGACAAACGGAGCGGGGTCATCCGCCATGCCTTCGTCTTGGGTCATGGCGTGTTCTTGCGGAATATCATCGAAGAAAAACTGGACCGACACACCAAGAATTTGAGCGATCTGATACAGACGGCTGGCGCCGATCCTATTCGCTCCTTTTTCATATTTTTGAATCTGCTGGAAGGTAAGACCAAGCATTTCGCCAAGCTTTTCTTGGCTCATCCCTACAAGCATACGTCTCAGCCGCACTCTGCTGCCAACATGGACGTCAATTGGATTTGGGACTTTCTTGGTCAAGGAGCCGTCCTCTTCATTTCAATTGAAGCGGAGATTGCCCGCTTCACCCATCGCCTTTTTCGACTTCGGACGAGACCAGCCCCAAAGCGCGCTACCCCATTCACGCGTCAGAGCTCCCAGATCCGTCCCAGCGGCGGCGCAACGGCCCCGCGCCCCCGGCCACGCGATGGCGTAGCGCACGCATCCTAATATGGAGTTCGAACCATCCCCATACCAAGGATTGCAAACTTCGCTTTACACATCACACGGTCGCTGTCTTAGGCCTTGCATCGAGCAACGTCAACCATCGGTTGCCAGCGAGGTGCAAAAATTATTCCGCTTCGCAGAGTGCACAGCGGGCGCCTGGAGACCTCAGGGTTGATTCGCCCATGCCCAAAGGGCTGCGACCAGCCCCATCCCCGCCTTGCCGCTATCATGTCCATCACATCGAGATCGAGCAGGTCTCGGGCCACCTCAGCGGCAGCGCACATCATCGCCTCAGACACCTCAGAGGCGCAGGCGGAAGGGCTCACTCGAAATGGGCGAACACATGCCAAATCTAATCTGTACGAAACAGAGCCGCAGTTCTCACCGCGGGAACACTATCAACAAAACATCCGCAGCGCAATAATTCCGCGCAGGCGGCCCACAATACACTGTGCGCCACGTTACATTTTCAAAGGTATCTAAAAGACAGAAGCCGCCCTTCGCTCGGCGCTCACTTGACCAACGGTCATACGGAGAGCGCGAAGCGTCTATTTCCCCAGAAAGGAGCACAAAGTTTAGTTAGTTTTACTAATTTCAGAACTTTATCTATTGTTGCGGGCGACACATCCAGGCCGCTGCCACAAGACCCACGCACAACAGCAGGACCGGCCACACCCCCAGACGGGCGTAAAGCGGCAGGGGCCCGGCGGCGGGCAGATCCACATCTAAGGCTCCCATGACCTCGATGCCCAAAGAGGCCTCTACGCGCCCAAACCGATCCACCAGCGCCGAAATGCCACTATTCGTAGAGCGAACCAGCGGCATGTTTTCTTCTATAGCGCGCATGCGGGCAATGGCCAGGTGCTGATGGGGGCCGCTGGACTTTCCAAACCAGCCATCATCAGAAACATTTATCAAAAAGCCGGGCCGATCATCCGAATCGACGACGGCGCCAGAGAAAATAATCTCGTAACAAATGGCAATACCGGCAGATGGCGCGCCAGGAATACTCAAGGTGCGCGGCCCCGGACCGATCTCGAAGCCGGGAATTGTATCCACGACCTGACGAAAGCCGAGCCGTGACAGCACTGGCTTCAGCGGCAGATACTCTCCAAACGGCACGAGATGATGCTTGTCATAGGTGGAAAGAACACGGCCATCCCCGTTGAGCACGAGAAAGCCGTTATAGATGCCATAGCCCCCCTGAGGCTGCTCCTCGGCGCGCAGCGCACCCGTGAGCAGCACCATGTCCGGGCCAAGCAACTCGGCCACCTGACGCCGGCGCCCTTCTTCGCGCGCCAGGAAAAAGATCGGCGCGGATTCAGGCCAGACCACATGGGTCACGCCCTGCTCACGGGCATCGGCCGTGAGTGCCAGCAAGCGCGGCCAGATGGCCGTGCGTTTCTCAGGATCGCGCCGGTCCGTCAGGCGGGTCAGCGGCTGCACGATCCGCAGCTTCACATCCGCCACCGGCGCCTCATCGGCAAAAGCCGACAACCGCGCCGCCCCCGCGCCCCATAGGCCGGCCAATGCCACCACCAGCACGCCCGGTAACACCCAGTCCCAAACACGCGTGCGACGGGCTTCGGCGAGCAGCGCCGGCACACTCGCGAGCGCCAGCGTGAAAAAGGTCAGCCCGTAGACACCGATCCAGGCGGCCGCCTGTGCCACTTCCAAATGGCCGATCCAGGCATAGCCCGGCGCATTCCAAGGAAAGCCCGTGAACAGATAGCCCCGGCCCAGCTCCGCCACGGTCAGCAGCGCGGCCAGCACCAGCACACGGCCGGCCCCCGCGCGCCACACTAACGCAAAGAGACCACAGGCCAGGCCCCAGAACAGGGACAATCCGGCGGGCAGAACCGTCACGGCGATGGGCCGCATCCAGGCGAACACTTCTGCATTCACCATGAAGGCATGACCGATCCACAACAGCCCGAGAAAAAAGTATCCGAACCCGAAGGCCCAACCGGTCCAAAAGGCCTGCCAGAACCGCGCCCGGGGGCTCACGCCCCGAGCCGAGCCGCAGCCATCCAGGAGCCAAATCAGCACCGGCATGCTGACAAGCAGCACGGCGACCTGAAAATGGGGCGCCATGGCAAAAATGGACAAGGCGCCCGCTGCCATGGCCAGTGCCAGGCGCCACCAGCCGGTCATCCCCCGCACACCTTGACGCAGCACGGTCAGGCCGGCGCCTGCCCATGCGAGCCAGCCGCTGTCTCCGGCCCCCCCGGCCACCCGGTCAGTCACGCGCCGTCTCCTTGTCGTCCGCTGGGTCGTCCGCTGGGTCGTCCGCTGCGTCGTCCGTCTTGCCGCGGCCACCACGGGGGGTGACTTTCAGGCGCCGGATGCGCCGTGGGTCGGCTTCAAGAATCTCGATATCAAAACCACCGGGATGATTGATGATCTCGCCCCGCCGCGGCACACGGCCCGCCAGGGTGAAGACAAGCCCCCCCAGCGTATCCACTTCCTCTTCCTCGCCGCCTTCCAAACGCAAATCAAGGCCGGATGTGGCTTCGAAATCTTCGATCTCCATGCGCGCGTCCACCGCATAGACGCCCCCGTCCAGCAGTTCGAATTGGGACGCGGCCTCATGGTCATGTTCGTCTTCGATATCCCCGACGATCATCTCCACCAGGTCCTCAATGGTCACCAGACCATCCGTGCCGCCATATTCGTCGATCACCAGCGCCATGTGCACCCGCTGAGCCTGCATTTGCAGCAGCAGATCCACCGCTGGCATGGAGGGCGGCACGAACAGCACATCCCGCCGCAGCCGCTGTAATGAGGGCGCCGCATCGGCACAGGTGAGCACGGGCATGGGCTCGCCGCCCGCATCCGAGGGCTCGGGCGCACTGGCCACGAAACAGGCGATCACGTCCTTCAAGTGGATCATGCCCATGGGATCGTCGAGGGTTTCGCGATAGATGGGCAGGCGGGAATGGCCCGCTTTCTTGAACACCCCCATCAGCGCATCGAACGAGATCTCGACGTCCACCGCCACGATGTCGGCGCGCGGCACCATAACGTCATCCACACGCAATGACCGGAACTGGAGCAGGTTGAGGAGCATCATGCGCTCCTCTTTGGTCAACGGCCGCTCGGACTCACCATGTTCGCGCAGCACATCGACCACGCTTTCCGAGCCCGCCCCGGTCTCGCCGCCGCCAGCGAAACCGCTGTCGCGTATGAGGCGCATCACCCGGCCGAGAAGCCCCTCCTGAGAGGAACCACCCGGCCTCATACTCTGGCCCTCGGGATCCGACCCACTGGAGTAGGCGGCGCTGTTGAGCATCTGAGACTCCATGGGGGTGGTCTTAGGTCCACCCCGTCCACTGCTGGGGACGCGCGACACGTCCCGGTTCCCGCGCGGGAGTTCATCATAAAGCCGGATCGCGCCCGCACGCATCACGATCCCGCCACAAGGCCGCACCCGTCAAGGGGCCGCTCTGAGCCACACGCTTTACACACCGCCGCGGGCCGGCCCCCCGGGCGCATAAGGATCGGGAATGCCGAGCCCCGCGAGTATGCGAGTCTCCAGGCCTTCCATCACGGCGGCGTCCTCATCAGTCTGGTGGTCATAGCCCAGGAGATGCAAGAGGCCGTGGGTCACCAGGTGGCTCACATGATGGTCCAGCGGCTTCTTCTGCTCACGCGCTTCCTCAACCACGGTTTCATGCGCCAGGAGAATATCGCCCAGAGGCTGGGGGACGCCGGCGGGCGCGGGCGGCGCGGGAAAGGCCAAAACGTTGGTGGCTTTATCCTTGTCGCGGAACCGCTTGTTGATGGCGCGCATCTGGGCATCGTCGGTGAACAACACTGCCGCTTCGCCGTCGGGCAGGCCCTCGGGCACCGCCTGCGCGGCCATCGCCACGACCCGCCCCACCAAGGTCTCCAGGTCGAGCGCCGGTTCCGCGTCCCAGGTCCCACCATCTATGCCGATGTCGAGATGCACCGTGATGCCCTATTCGCTCTGCTGTGCCGACGCCGCCTGAGCCGCCGCGTTATACGCGCGCACGATACGCGCCACGAGAGTATGGCGCACCACATCCGCATCCGTGAAGGTCACAAATCGAATGCCCTCCACCCCCTTCAAAACGGCCCGGGCCTCGCGCAGGCCCGAGACCTGGCCCGGCGGCAGATCCACTTGGGACGGATCACCGGTGATCACCATGCGGGAGTTTTCGCCCAAGCGGGTGAGGAACATCTTCATCTGCATGGTCGTGGCGTTCTGGGCCTCATCCAGAATGACATAGGAATTGGCGAGCGTGCGCCCGCGCATGAAGGCCAGCGGCGCAATCTCGATCTCGCCGGATTCCAGCCGTTTAGTCACCTGGTCACCGATCATGGTGTCGTAAAGGGCGTCATAAAGGGGCCGCAGATAAGGATCGATCTTGTCGCGCATGTCGCCGGGCAAGAAGCCCAGCCGTTCGCCCGCCTCCACGGCTGGGCGCGACTGGATCAGCCGGTCCACCTCCCGATTGACCAGCAGCATTACCCCATGGGCCACTG
>CAZVEE010000114.1:0-8950 GCA_964625525.1 uncultured Alphaproteobacteria bacterium
CCTATGAGCTGACGGATGATGCGGGCGGGCGCTTCGCCATCGACAGCTCCACCGGTGTGGTGAGCGTGGATGACGACAGTCTGCTGAACTTCGAGGACGCCTCCTCGCACGACATTGTGGTGGTGGCGAAAGACCCGAGCGGGTCGACCTCCTCGAGCCTATCGGTGACCATCGCGGTGACGAATGTGGATCCGACCGTGCCGACGGATGACAACGGCGCGGATGACGCAGTGGCGGAAGGGGCCAGCAATGGCACGGCCACGGGCGTGACCGCAGCCTCGACCGACCCCAACGGCCCGAGCGTGACCTTCTCGCTGAGCGACGATGCGGGCGGGCGCTTCGCCATCAACAGCTCCACCGGCGCGATCACGGTGGCCGACGAGGCGCTGTTGAACTTCGAAGATGCGACGGCGCACACGGTGACCGTGTCGGCCTCGGACGGCAGTGGCGGAACCGCGACCGCGAGCTTCACGATCGGGGTGACGGATGAGGCGCCGTCGGAGCCGGTGGATGACAATGGCGCCCCGAACCTGGTGTTCGAGGGGGCGAGCATTGGGACCGAGGTCGGCATTACGGCGGAGTCGGAAGATCCCAATGGTCCGGATGTGACCTATGCGCTGTCCGATGATGCGGGCGGTCGCTTTACCATCAACAGCTCCACGGGCGTTGTGACAGTGGCGGACGATACGCTGCTGAACTTCGAAGATGCCACCTCGCACGACATCACGGTGGAAGCCTCCGATCCCGACAGCACGACGGCGACGGCGACGTTCACCATCGCGGTGGGCAACCAGCCGCCTTCGACGCCGACGGATGAGAACGCGGACGCGGACACGGTGGCGGAAGGGGCCACATCGGGCTCGACCGTCGGGGTGACGGCGGCCTCGACGGATCTGAATGGTCCGCCGGTGACCTATGAGCTGACGGATGATGCGGGCGGGCGCTTCGCCATCGACAGCTCCACCGGCGTGGTGAGCGTGGATGACGACAGTCTGCTGAACTTCGAAGATGCGTCGTCGCACGACATTGTGGTGGTGGCGAAGGATCCATCGGATACCGCTTCGGTGTCGTCGACCTTCACCATTGCGGTGACCAACGCGGCTCCGACCACACCGACGGACGCGGATGCCGGCACCAATACAGTGGTGGAAGGGGCCTCGAACGGCACAGCCGTGGGAGTGACCGCCTCGGCGACCGATCCGAACGGTCCCAGCCTGACCTACTCGTTGACGGACGATGCGGGCGGCCGCTTCACCATCGACAGCTCCACCGGTGTGGTGACGGTGGCGGACGATAGTCTGCTGAACTTCGAAGACGCCAGCGCGCATTCGGTGACGGTGTCGGCCTCCGACGGGACGGCCAGCACGACTGCTGACTTCACCATCGCGGTGTCGGATGAAGCGCCGTCCACGCTGGTGGATAGCAATGCCGGCACCAATACGGTCGAGGAAGGGGCCAGCATTGGCAGCACAGTGGGCGTCACGGCGAACTCCGATGATGTCAATGGTCCGCCGACCACTTATACGCTCAGCGACGATGCGGGCGGCCGCTTCGCCATCAACAGTTCCACGGGCGTGGTCACGGTGGCCGATGACACCGCGCTGAACTTCGAAGATGCGACGGCCCATGACATCACGGTGACGTCCTCGGTGTCGGGCAGTACAGACCAGACGGCGACCTTTAGCATTGCGGTCACAAATGCCGATCCGTCGACTCCAACGGATACGGATGGTGGTGCCAATACGGTTGTCGAGGGTGAGAGCATTGGCAGCGCCGTGGGTGTGACGGCCTCGGCGACCGATGTGAATGGTCCGTCCGTGACCTATGCGCTGTCGGATGATGCGGGCGGGCGCTTCGCCATCGATGCCACCACAGGTGAAGTGACAGTGGCGGCCGATACGCTGCTGAACTTCGAAGACGCTACGGCCCATGACATCACTGTGACGGCCTCTGACGGTCTGGGTGGGGTGTCCTCCAGCACCTTCACCATCGCAGTGACCGATGCGGCACCATCGACGCCGACGGACAGTGATGGGGCCGACAATGAGGTGGCCGAGGATGCCAGCAATGGCACGGCGGTTGGCATCACCGCAGATGCGGACGATGTGAACGGTCCGCCGGTCAGCTATGAACTCACCGACGATGCGGGCGGCCGCTTCGCCATCAACAGTTCCACGGGCGTGGTCACGGTGGCGGATACGGGGCAAATCGACTTTGAGACGGCCTCGGCCCACAGCATCGTGGTGGTGGCGAAGGACACGGATGGAACCACGAGTGCCACCATGGACTTCACCATCGCGGTGACCGATGTGACACCGTCCACCCCGCCAGTGGATGACAATGGTGCGACCAACACGGTGAAGGAAGGGGCCAGCATCGGCTCCACCGTGGGCGTCACGGCCTTGTCGTCCGATGGTGCCGGTGATCCGGGTGTGAGCTATTCACTCTCCGACGATGCGGGCGGGCGTTTTGCCATCAACGCCACCACGGGCGTGGTGACGGTGGCGTCGGCACTGCTGCTGAACTTCGAAGACGCTACCGCTCACGACATCACCGTGACGGCCACGGATGTGGATAGTGGCACCAGCACGGCGACGTTCTCTATCGCGGTCACGAACATGGACCCAGATGGTCCGGCCGACAGCGATGCCACCACGAATGCGGTGGACGAGAACGCCACCACCGGTACGACCGTGGGCGTGACCGCGTCGGCGACGGATGTGAACGGTCCGGCTCCGACCTATTCGCTCACGGATGACGCGGGCGGTCGCTTCAGCATTGACGCAAGCTCCGGTCTGATCACCGTGGCGGACGGCACAAAGCTGGACTTCGAAGATGCAACGGCGCATACCGTGACTGTCGAGGCGTCGGACGGCGCCGGCGGCGCCTCCAGCGCAGACTTCACCATCGCGGTGAATGACGTGAACGAACCGCCGATGCTGGTCGCCAATGACGGGGCGGAAGTGATCGATGGGGAGACGGTGTTCCTGACCTCGGGTGATCTGGAAACAACGGATCCGGATGATGGCCCGAGCGACATCAAGTACACCATCACGGATGCTCCCGATGATGGTACGCTCTTCCTCGACGCCAATGAGAACGGCGAGCTGAACGGCGGTGAAGCGCTTGGTCTCGGTGACATGTTCACTCAGGACGACATCGACAACGGCCTGATCGGTTACGAGCATGATGGCGGTGGCAGCGGCATCGACAGCTTCGGCTTCGATGTGGAAGACACAGCCAATCCGGCGATCTCCGACACATTCGACTTCACGATCATTGATGAGATCAACGGCAACTTCCTGTCCAACTTCCTGGTTGGCGGCGATGGTAGCGACATCATCCGGGGCTTTGGCAGTGCCGATATCCTGATCGGCAATGGCGGTGACGACGTGATCGAAGGCGGGGAAGGCAATGACCTGATCCTCGGTGGGACCGGTGATGATACCATCACTGGTGGTCCGGGCTTTGACAGCCTGACGGGCGGTGGCGGATCCGATACCTTCGTCTATGACTGGACGAACGGTTTCAGCATCGACACCATCACGGACTTTATGCCGGGGACAGATACGCTGGCCTTCTCCGGTCTGCCGGCCGGGTTTGACTTCGATACCAATACAGACGGCTTCGTCAACGGGGCGGATGACTTCTCGACCCTAACTGGTGCGGGGCTGCAGATTTCGGATCCGGGTGGCTTTGGCTTTGTGCGGACTATCACCCTGAGTGGTGTCACCGTGCTCGATGCGGAAGACGATATTGACTACATCTTCTAAGCGCGAGAGCGGTAGGCGTTGATGAAGAGGCGGAGGGGCATCCCTCCGCCTCTTTCTTGTTGTATAGTCCTGTCGCTCAATCAGTCTCAGTGGATTAAAGGGGAAGGCGATGCACGGGGTCCTGGCGGTCGCGGCGGAGCATAGGGCGGCCGGCCGTCTTGATGAGGCAGAACGGCTTCTGCTGGAGGCCTTGGCCGAAGACGGTTCGCAGCAGGCGGCGGCCATCGGTCCGTTGGCGAATCTGTGGTTGGCGCAGGATCGGGAGCCAGATGCCAAAGCGGCCATTGTCCGATATCTGTCCCGTCCGCGCTTTTGGCCACTCAAGCCTAACCCGGGCAAGCCGCGGGTGACGCTGTTGGCCAGTGTGGCTGACCATCACGCCCTTCGCATCGATGAAACAGTGCCGGCCCTGTCCGTCTCATTCATCCGGGGGCATTTCGATGCGTTTATTCTGCTGCGCAAGGCGCCGCTGGAGATTGGGTTTTGCTTTCTGCCTGGCCCGGACGAAGACCTCGCACCTTATCTGGACGTTTTGCGCGACAGTGCCTTGGTGATTAACACAATTACGGACCCGGACGAAAAAACCGAAGCCACCCAGTCGGTCATGCGGCTGTGTGCGAACCTGTCCGTGCCCGTCTTGAATGCACCGGATCGAGTTGTGGAGACCAAGCGCGATCACTTGCCAGGCCGCGCCGATGGCGTTGATGGTCTGGTCGTGCCGCTAGTCAATCGCGTGGCGGCCACGCAAACGGCCTTAATGCGGCGTCTGGAGTTAAGTGCGGACGGCATTATTGTCCGGGATTTGCGCAGCCATGCGGGCGATAACATGCATTTGCTGCGTTCTCGAGCGGATGTAAAGGCAAGCCTGCCTGATCTGGAGGGGCGCACGCTGTTTGCCATTGATTACCATGATTTTCGCGGATCAGATAATCTTTATACAAAGTATCGTATGTATCGTATTGGAGATCACCTCTTGCCTATGCACCGCATTGCCAAGGGCGATTGGAAGATTCATAACCGGGACCGTTATGAACGTATGGATCGGGACGGACGTCTGCGCGATCTGGAAGTCCGTTTCATCGAAGATCCGGCAGGTATGTTGGGGCGCGATGCCCTAGGCGCGCTGGAGACCTTTACGGCGCAGGCGGGTCTTTCCTATCTGGGTACGGATTTTACGCAATTGCCCGATGGCCGGCTGTTGCTCTTTGAATCCAACCCGGCCATGCGCATTGGGTATGACAATTGCCATGCATTTCCTCATTTGGCCGGGGCGATCGACCGCATCGCGGAGCAATTCTGCGCGCATGTCATGGCCTATCTGCGCTCGGCGGGGCCCTCCTAGCCGCCTGCGATCATGCTAGCATTCCAGGCTGTGACTCGGTCACGGTGGGCAGGGTGTGAGGAGACCATTGGAGGCCTCAATGGCACGGGAAAGCATCGCGGAGCGTTTGGCGCGGGCTGCCGATTTGCATCGGCGGCGGGATTTGGCGGCAGCAGCTCGCTTGTACCGGGCGATTTTGGACGAGGACGCGCGCCAACCCGATGCGCTCCACCTTCTAGGCTTGGTGCGGTTCCAACAAGGGGCGCATGAAGAGGGCGTGGCGCTGATCCGTCAGGCGATCGCGGTGACCGATAAGCCAGCGGTGTTTCACCAGAATCTGGGGCATGCCTTGCGGGCCGCCGGGGATACGGCGGGGGCGCGCGCGGCCTATGAAAAGGCGCTGGCGCGGGATGCGCGATTAACGGACAGTGCGGTCGAGCTGGCGCGACTTGAACGCGAACGGGGGGATGCGGCGGCGGCCTTGCGTGTGGCCGAGGCGGGCCTTGCGTCCGGTGCCACGGGGTGGGCGCTTCAGGCGCAACGCGGGTTGGCATTTGATGCGCTTGGTCAGTATGAGGAAGGCGTTGCAGCGTTTAGTGCAGCGCTCAAGGCTCCTGGCGCGCCTCGGGCGGATGTGCTCGATAATCGCGGCGTGTGCCAGCAAAAGCGCGGAGCCTTTGACGCCGCGCTGATGGATTTTGAGGCCGCTTTGGCCGAGGCGCCGGAGCACCGGCTGGCCGCCTGGCACCGGGCTGTCACCTTGCGGGCGGCCTGTGATTGGCGAGATGATCCGGCAACGGACGCCGCGTTTTTGACCCGTCTTGATGCGGATATGGCGGCCGGACGGTTTCAGCCCACGCCGTTTGAAATCCTCACCATGGACACCTCGCCCGCGCAACAACGTCTGGCAGCCCGAGCCTGGATCACCGCCCATGCACCGGCTCAGCCTCCACTCAGGGGTTCAGGTCCGGTCGTGGCGCGGGCGCGATCACGCCTGCGCCTTGGGTATCTTTCGAATGAATTGCGAGAGCATCCTATGGGGTGGTTGCTGGCGAATCTCTTCGAATGCCATGACCGGAGCCGCTTTGAGGTGACGGCTTATTCCTTCTCTCATGATCCGGATACGGAGATGGTCCGGCGTTTGCGCCAGGGCTTTGATCGTTGGATCTCTGTGCACAGACTATCCGCACGCGAAGCCGCTGCGCGGATTCACGCGGACGATATCGATATTCTGATTGATCTGAAGGGGATGACGCCGGGGGGGCGCCCGCATATCGCGGCCTTTCGTCCGGCATCGGTGCAAGTCAATTGGCTGGGCTGTCCCGCCACCATGGGCGCGCCTTACATCGACTATATGATCGTGGACCGGCATCTGGTGCCATCTGAGGAGATGGCGCAGTTTGACGAAACGCTCGTCTTCATGCCCCATACCTATCAAGTGACCGATCCGCTTCGGCCGATCGGGCCAAAGCCATCGCGCGCGGCATGCGGGCTTCCTGAACACGGTTTCGTATTCTGCTGCTTCAATCAATCCCATAAAATCACCGCGCCGATCTTTGCTCTGTGGTTGGAGATTCTGGCGGCTGTCCCCGGGTCTGTCCTCTGGCTTCTGGCCAAGAATGACGTGGCCCGGCGTAATCTGCGGGCGCAAGTGCAGCAGGCGGGGCTTGATCCGGAGCGGTTGATCTTTGCCGAACCGCTTCCCCATACGGAACATTTGGGGCGTATGGGCGTGGGCGATCTGTTCTTGGATACCCTGCCTTATGGCGCCCATGCCACGGCGAGTGACGCGCTGTGGGCCGGGTTGCCACTTCTGACCTTGGTGGGGCGGACCGCGTCGGGCCGGGTGGCGGCGAGCCTTCTGCGCGCCATGGGGCTGCATGATCTGGTAACGGACAAAGCGCAGGCCTACCGGGATCGGGCCATCGCTCTGGCGTGCGATCCGGGCGCTTATCAGGCGCTGAGAGCGCGTCTGGCCGCGGCACGGGATGAAAGCCCGGTGTTCGATTGCGCCGGCTTTACACGTGCGCTGGAGGCGGCGTTTGAAATGATGTGGGACGCACACCGCGCCGGCGGCCCAAAAGCCGCGTTCAGTGTGCGTCCTGACTCTCAATAATGCGTCAGTGGCCGTGATCGGCCAGGGCATCTGCCTTGGTGCGATGCAGGGTGCCCGGCGCCTCTTCCGCAGGCGCGTAGATGGTGAACAGCTTCAGCGGCTCCGTGCCCTTATTGATGAAGTTGTGCATCACGCCAGCGGGCACAACGACCAGATGACCCGCCGCGACCTGGCTCGTCTCGCCGCCGATAATGGCCTCGGCCGTGCCCTGGGTGAAGACCAGGATCTGGTCCACATGGTGGGATTCTTCGCCGATGTCATCGCCCGGCTCCACATGCATCAGCACCAGCTGGCTGTGCTGGGCCGTGTGAATTTCCCGGCGGAAATCCGTGTTCTGGTCCACCAGATCCATAATGTTCAAGTTGAAGGTCGACATGGGCCTCTCCTCTTCTCAGCGCCGCAAGGGCCCCCACCGGCGCCAGGCCGATGGAGATGCCTGTGCCATACCGCGCCGCGCCGCTCATGGCGAGAGGGTGGATTGGCGCGGGCAGTCAGGTGTCCGCGCCGTGTTTGCCGCCGGAGCCTGCGTCCAGATAGCGCAAGTTGTCATCGCGGATCTTGGCGGCGGCGTCATCATAGAGAAAGGGCAGGGTGGCGTAGCGTGTCCCGCGCGTCACCGGCCGGGCTTCGTGCAGCAGCGAGCAGCTGAACACCACGGCACCGCCCGTGGGCGCCTTATAAGTCTGGGGCCCGAATTCCGGGAAGCACAAGGTGCCACCATCGTAATCTTCCGCGTTCAGATTGATGGTTACTGCGAAGCGACGGTGAGCGGTGCCTTTGGTGGTGTTATCCCGATGCGCACGGAAGAAGCCCTGATCCTCTCCGGAATAACGGGCGACAATATAGCGTTCGATCCGAGTGACGTTGAACTGATAGGCTTTCTTGATTTCCGGTACCAGGCGCGCGGCAATGCTGGCACGTAAGGTTTGGCGCAGGCGCTCATCTTCAATGTGCACATCGGCGCGTCGCTTGAAATCGCGATTGTGCACGGCGACGGTGATGCCGTCGCGTTCCTGCATGGTGCCTGAGGCTTCGGGCTGTCCGTGTTCGTAGTAATTGATCATTTCACGGCAGAAGTCCGTGCTCAGCACGCGCGGCACCAGCAGCACCGGGGCCCATAGGGGCGTGCCCGTATGCTCCAGGGCATCAGGCAAGGCGCGGATCCGTGCGACCAACTCGTCGGCCGCGCTCAAGGGGCCGCTGGCATAAACCCGCAATTGCGGGTCCAGGATCAGCCAGTGGTGGTGATATGCGCGCGAACCCTCGACCTGAGCTTTGTACAGGGTGCTGATGTTTTCGCTGGTGTCCAGGAATACCCGGCGTTCGGGAAAGGCGCGGGTCACCAGCTCCGCGTCCGCCTCACTGTCATGGCGGGCGATCCCGAAGATGACATATTGGTCGTCATCGCGCGGCAAATTGGCCTCGGCGATGGTGGTGAGGGCAGCGCGTGCAGCCGGCACGGTGCTGCGGTCGAAAAAGACCATCACGACGAAACGGCCGCCGAGGCTGGAAAAGGTGAATTTGGGATTTTTGGGCGTGGGCGCGTGAAACCACGGTGCCTGCGTGCCCCATGCCAGAGCGGTACGCTCCATTCTGGTGTCCTCCTCGCGGGAATTCGGGCCTGCGTGGGGGAGGCGCAGACCAACTCATTATTCTGGGCCGTAGTATAATGCGCTTGAGAAAAAATGGTGCTGCCGGAGAGATTTGAACTCTCGACCTCTCCCTTACCAAGGGAGTGCT
>CAZVEE010000115.1:0-8936 GCA_964625525.1 uncultured Alphaproteobacteria bacterium
GGAAGACGAGCCATTGGATTCGGTGATCTCTGACACGATGCGCATGGTGTAAGGAAACTCATCCGCCGTCGGAATGAGAGCCCTAAGCGCCCGCCACCCCAGCTTGCCGTGACCGATCTCGCGGCGCCCGGTAAACCCGATGCGCCCGGTCTCACCCACCGAATAGGGCGGGAAGTTGTAGTGTAGCATGAAGGTTTCACGATAGGTGCCGGTGAGAGCGTCCACGAACTGCTCATCATCGCCGGTGCCCAGCGTCGTCACCACGAGCGCCTGGGTCTCGCCGCGCGTGAACAGGGCCGAGCCGTGCGTGCGGGGCAGAGTACCGACCTCACACTGGATCTGGCGCACGGTCGAAAGATCCCGCCCATCAATGCGCGATCCGGTATCAAGGATCTGTCCCCGGACAATATTCTTCTCGATGGTCTTGAAGACCTTGCCCAGCGTGGAGGCGTCGATGGGATCGGCGCTCTCCTCGTTATGGCGCTCGATCAGCGCCTCTTTCACTGCTGCGATCTTCTCCTGGCGGGCGGATTTTTGCACTTCCGCATAGGCAGCGCGCAGATCCGCGTCAATCTCGCCGCTGATCTTTGCTTCCAGCTCGGAGAGATCGTCCTGCGTGACTTGCCAGGGCTCTTTGGCGGCCTTTTCCGCAAGCGCGATGATCGCGTCGATCACCGGCTGCATGTGTTCGTGGCCGAACATCACCGCGTCGAGCATGGTCTGCTCGGAGAGTTCCTGAGCTTCGGATTCCACCATCAACACCGCATCAGCGGTGCCGGCGACCATGAGGTCGAGCTTGCTCTCTTCCATCTCTTCGATGGTCGGGTTCAGCTTGAACTCGCCTTCCACATAGCCCACGCGCGCCGCGCTGATCGGCCCCATAAAGGGCAGGCCCGACAGGGTCAGCGCCGCAGACGCCGCGACCATGGACAGCACGTCCGGATCATTTTCCAGATCGTGGCTCAGTACGGTCACAACCACCTGGGTCTCATTGCGGAAGCCCGGCACGAAGAGCGGACGAATGGGTCGGTCGATCAGGCGGGAGATCAAGGTCTCACGCTCGGTCGGGCGGCCTTCACGCTTGAAATACCCGCCGGGGATTTTGCCGGCCGCATAGGTCTTTTCCTGATAGTTCACGGTGAGTGGGAAAAAATCCAAACCGGGCTTGGGTGACCGGTCGGCGGTCACGGTCGCCAGCACCGCCGTCTCGCCATAGGTGGCGAATACCGAGCCGCCGGCCTGGCGCGCGATGCGCCCGGTTTCCAGGACCAGCTTCTGGCCCCCCCACATGATTTCCTGTTTATGGATGTCGAACATGTCGATCGTCTTTCTAAAACCTGTGCCCCGTCCCCACATCCGGCCCCATGCCGAGAGATGGACACCGAACCCTTTCCCTGGCTCGGCCGACGCGGCTCCCTCCAAAAGGGACGCCCGGCACATGCGCGAGGCCGCCCCATAAAAGAAAACCGGGATACCTGAGGGATCCCGGTCTTCGTCCGTGCGCCGGTGATTAGCGGCGCAGTCCCAATCGCTGAATCAGCGTCTCATAGCGCGATGCATTCTTGCTCTTGAGATAATCCAGCAGGTGTCGGCGTTGCGACACCATCTTCAACAAACCGCGCCGGGAGTGATTGTCCTTGGCGTGGGTCTGGAAGTGATCGGTCAAATTGCGGATCCGCTCCGTCAGGATAGCCACCTGCACTTCCGGCGAGCCTGTATCGTTCTCGACGGTCGCGTAATCCTTGATCAGTTCTTGTTTGCGGTCAGCCGTAATCGACATCGGTGTTCCTCATACACTCGCATTGCATCACGCTTTGGACCTGGCGCATGGATGGCTTCGTGGCCCGCGTGCACGGCGCCCAGCCCCAGGCAAGCGGGGCGGTGGCGCGTGGATCAGGCCGGAAGATTGAACACCCGAGCCGGCTTCAGCTCTCCCCGATGAAAACGGCAGATCGCCACCGGCCGGCCCTTTAGGGAGCACAGCACCGCTGGTTCAACCCGCGCACCCGTCTCATCGGTTTGTTTGGAGATCGCCTTCACCTGCCCGAGAACCGCATCGTCTCTCAGCAAAACGGGTTGCCCGTTGCGTAATCGCGATGCGTCCATGTCGGTCACGGCCAGCGCCGGGATGTCGTCCAGCGCGGTCTCGACCGGAGCCAAGTGCTCCAAAGCGCTGCCTTTATGGACCAGATCCTGCCACTGATCCAGCGGAATCGCGGTGTCAATGTGGAAGGGGCCGACGGCAGTTCGGCGGATTTCATAGACGTGGCCACAGGTGCCCAGCGCCTTGGCCAGATCCCGCACCAAAGAGCGCACATAAGTGCCCTTGCCACAGACCATTTCCAACACCGCGTGATCGGCGTCAGGACAGTCAACCAATGACAGGCTATGCACCTGCACTTCGCGAGGCTCCAGAACCACATCCTCGCCGGCGCGAGCCAGATCATAGGCCCGCTCGCCATCCACCTTGATGGCGGAAAAGGCCGGTGGCACCTGCTGGATCGGGCCGGTGAAAGCGGGCAAGGCCGCCTCGATGGCGCCCGCATTGGGGCGCCCCGGCGCCTCTTGGGTGATTGGCCCCTCGCGGTCGTCGGTGGAGCGCGATACCCCCCAACGGGCGGTGAAGCGATAGGTCTTCTGCGCATCCATGACGTAGGAAATCGTCTTGGTGGCCTCGCCCAGCGCCACGATCAGGAGGCCCGAGGCCAAGGGATCGAGCGTGCCCGCATGGCCCGCCTTTTGGGCGTTCAGGCCCCGGCGCACCTTATTCACCACATCGGTGGAGGTGGGACCTTCGGGCTTATCGATCACGGCCCAGCCGCTGATCGCCTCTCCTTTACGTCTGCGCGGCATTTAGGTCCGCTCTCCTTCATCATCATCGCCCAGGTCCCGCGCCACCACATCCGAGCGCAGCAGGGCGTCCACCTTGCCCGCCTCGTCATAGGAGCGGTCTGCCTCAAAGCGCAGTTGCGGCGTGAACTTGATCTCGATCCGCCGGCCGAGTTCCCCACGAAGAAACTTGGCACAGCGCCCCAGGCCCTTGATCACCGGCGCCACATCGCCGCCGCCCAAGGGCGTCACGAATACGGTGGCATGGCGCAGATCCGGGCTCACGCGGACCTCGGAGACCGAAATGATTCGACCCTCCAAATCCGGATCCTCCAGCGTCTCGCGGGACAGAATCTCGGCCAGGGCATGGCGCACGAGTTCACCCACGCGCAACTGGCGTTGAGTTTGAGAACCGGCGGAGGAACGGTGACGCATCGGTGGTCCTTCGAAAAAGGCGCTGTTCTAGACGGCACGAGCGGGAAATGCAATCGGTGCATGGGTCAGGCCCGTCGCCGTGATCGCTCCCACACTCGTGAGCGGTTGGCGCGGCCGGGCCCCTTCATCTTTCCCGCAGCGTGGGGTAGATCCATGGCAAGGGTGAGTCTGATGTCTCTCTGGGCCATTTCCAGGGCATGGAGGCTGGGCACAGGCTTCTGAGAATGGCCGGCCGCGAGGTTCGGCTGACGAGGGGAAAGGATGATCTCATGATCATGCGTTTTGCGGCAGGGCTGTTACGCCTGCGCCGCAGCATCGGTGCGCTTGTGTTGGGCGGGGCGTTGGGTCTGCTCGCCGCCACACCGACCCAGGCAGACAACCCGCTGGAGGGTTGGGAAGTACGCGGTGGGGTCCTCGCCCACGATGCGGGCCTGTTCAGCGGACCGGAAGAAAGCGGCATCGATCTCAATCTCCAGCTGATTTTGCGCTCCCCCCAATGGCTGGCATGGGCCGGCAAACCGCGCCCCCATTTCGGCGGCAGCTATGCCACCGATGGCATCAGCCAGGTCTATGGCGGCCTCACCTGGGACTGGGATCTGGGCTCGAGCCCGTTTTACCTCAGCGGGGAATTCGGCGGCGCCATTCATGATGCGGATGACCTCGACCCGCCCAATGGACGGGAAGAAGATGGCGAGCGCTATCTGGGGTGCCGGGTCTTGTTCCGGCTCGCCGGTGGCCTGGGCTACAACATCACAGACCGCGCCAATATTCAGCTCTATGCGGATCACATTTCCAACGCCACCCTGTGCTCCAGCAATGAAGGCCTGGAGAATGCGGGCGTGCGGTTTGGATACAAATTCTAGGGCCGCCGCCATGAAAGCCGGATCATTGAAACGGCTCTCAGTCTTGGTTTAGCGCACGTTCCGGGCGGAAAACCGCACACACTTGTCCGGAAAACGCGCTCACGACCCAGGCCATCTGCGGGCGCAGGGCACCCAATGACAAAAGGGAAGAGGCACCACCTCTTCCCTTTTGTCCTTAAAATCCGCTGTCAGATGATTACAGCGTCCGCTGGATCTCTTCGATCTCGAAACATTCGATCACGTCACCGGATTGCAGGTCCTGATAGTTCTCGAATGCCATGCCGCATTCCTGACCGCCATGCACCTCTTTCACTTCGTCCTTGAAGCGCTTCAGCGTGCTGAGCGTGCCTTCGTGGATCACCACATTGTCGCGGATGAGGCGGACCTTGGCGCCGCGCTTCACCACGCCTTCGGTCACGCGGCAACCCGCCACCCGGCCGACCTTGGAGATGTTGAACACCTCCAGAATCTCCGCATTGCCCAGGAAGTGCTCGCGCAATGTGGGGTCCAGCAGACCCGACATGGCGGCCTTCACATCATCCACCAGATCATAGATGACGGAGTAATAGCGGATTTCCACGTCGTCCCGCTGGGCCATGTCGCGCGCCTGCTGATTGGCGCGGACATTGAACGCGATGATCGGACAATTGGAGGCATTGGCCAGGATAACGTCGGACTCGGTGATCCCGCCCACCGCCGTATGGATCGGACGGCAGACCACTTCTTCCGTAGAGATCTGATCGAGGGCACCCACGATGGCCTCCACCGAGCCCTGCACATCGCCCTTAATGACGACGGGGAACTCTTTCTTGTCCGCCTCTTTGAGGGACGCGAGCATCTGTTCCAGCGAACCGCGGCCGCCGGCGCCACCCACACGCACTTCCTTACGCTTGCGCTGACGGTATTCGGCGATGTCGCGGGCGCGGGCTTCGGTATCGACGACGGCAAACACGTCGCCGGCCTCGGGCGTGCCGTTAAAGCCCAGGATCTCTACCGGTTCGGCCGGGCCGGCGCTGTCCACCTGCTCGCCCCGATCATTGATCAGGGCCCGGACACGGCCATACTCGGCACCGCACACGAACACATCGCCCACGCGCAAGGTCCCGCGCTGAATGAGCACCGTGGCCACCGGGCCACGCCCCTTGTCGAGCTTGGCCTCCACCGACACGCCCTCCGCGGAGCGGTCCGGATTGGCTTTCAGCTCCAGAAGCTCCGACTGCAGAAGAATCGCTTCTTCCAGCTTGTCGAGATTCAGCTTTTGCAGCGCCGAGACTTCCACGTCCTGGATGTCCCCGCCCAGGCCTTCCACGATCAGCTCATGCTGAAGCAGGTCTTGGCGCACTTTGTCAGGATTAGCGTCGGGCTTATCAACCTTGTTGATCGCGACAATGATCGGGACTTCCGCCGCCTTGGCGTGGCTGATAGCCTCGGCGGTCTGGGGCATCACGCTGTCATCGGCGGCCACC
The DNA here is from genome assembly GCA_964625525.1 of uncultured Alphaproteobacteria bacterium. GTDB lineage: Bacteria > Pseudomonadota > Alphaproteobacteria > JAJFIK01 > JAJFIK01 > CAZVEE01. The sequence goes on from CAZVEE010000115.1 coordinate 5,594, forward strand.
ACCAGCACCACGATATCCGTGACTTTGGCACCGCGCGCGCGCATCTGGGTAAAGGCCGCGTGACCTGGCGTATCAAGGAAGGTGATCTTCTGGCCCGAAGGCACGTTCACCTGATACGCCCCAATATGCTGGGTGATGCCGCCGGCCTCGCCCGCCACCACATCCGTGGCGCGCAGTGCGTCCAGCAGCGAGGTTTTCCCGTGGTCCACGTGGCCCATGATGGTCACCACGGGCGCGCGCGGGGTCTTGTCGTCGTCCTTGTCGTCGGCGCCGATCAGGCCTTCTTCCACATCCGCGTCGGAGACGCGCTTGACCGTGTGGCCATAATCCTCGGCGATGATCTGCGCCGTGTCGGCATCGATCACGTCGTTGATCTTGGCCATGGTGCCCTGCTTCATCAGGGTCTTGATCACGTCCACGGCGCGGGTGGCCATGCGGCTCGCCAGTTCCTGCACGGTGATGACTTCCGGAATCACCACTTCGCGCACGATGAACTGCTGTTCCTGCGGGCCGCTCGCCTTACGCTTTTCACGCTCGCGGGCCCGGCGCACGGACGCGAGCGAGCGGGTGCGCTCGGAGCCGTCGCTGTTGAGAGCCTGGTTGATGGTCAGGCGGCCGGTCCGGCGGCGTTGTTCGCCCTTGCGTGCAGCCGCCGGCTTGGCGGGCTCGGCGCGGCGTTTAGCGCGATCGTCTTCGTCGCCCGACTTTTTCGCCGTGCGGGCGGCCGCATCCGGGGTCTCGGCAGGTTTGGGCCGGGCGCGAGCCCGTGTCTCAGCCGTCGCCGGATCAGTTGGTGCGGCGGCGGCCGGGTCAGGCTGTGCGGCAGCGGCCGCAGCGGCGGCTTCGGCTTCGGCTTTGGCGCGCGCCTCGTCCTCGATCGCCTTGCGAGCGGCTTCTTCGGCGTCCCGCTTGGCTTGTTCTTCGCGCTCCTTGGCCTCGATGGCGTCGCGTTCGGCGCGCTTGCGGGCTTCTTCTTCCGCGCGCTGCTTGTCGATCACGGCCTGGGCACGCGCCTGGGTCAGGGCTTGTGCGCGCTTCTGCTTTTCCTCTTCGGTCAGCGTGCGCAGCACGGCCCCGCCCCGGGCCGGGCGTTTGGGCTTGGGTTCCGGAGCGCGGGTTGGCGCGGCGGCGGCCGGCGCCGGCTTGGGCGCGGCGGGCTTGGGGGCCGGTGTTTGGGGTGCCGCCGGAGCGGGCGCCGCGGCGGGAGGTGCTTTGGCCTCCGGCGCAGCAGGCGCAGCATCTGGCGCGGCCGCAGGAGCGGGCGCCGGAGCCGGAGCCGGAGCCGGCTTGGGTGCCGGCGCAGCCTTGGCTTCCGGCGCTGGAGCCTGAGCTTGCGCCGCAGCGGCCTCGGCCTTTTTGGCCTCGGCGGCGTCTTTCGGCGTCAGGATCCGCTTGCGCTTTTTCTCGACCACCACCGATTTGGTGCGGCTGTGGGACAGGCTCTGCCGAACGGTGCTGGAGCCTCCCGAACCGCCTTTGAGGGTCAGTGGTTTACGACCGGATGGTGAACTCAATGCGTCTCTCGTCTTTCGTGTCTTCGTATGCCGAGCCGGCAAGTCGGCGGCTGCATATCCTATGCGCGGAAACCCGATAGCGTCGGTTCCCGTCGAAAAGCGTGCCGTGGCAGAGGAAATCCCCACAGTATTTGGGGAACCAAAAGCCCTGGGGCAACCCCGCGATCTGCCCCGGACATCACGTCCAGCTCAGTCGGCAGAGGCGCCAAAAGGGTCCGCGACACCCGTCACCGCTCCAGGGATCGTCCAATGCTCCGGCAAGACAGGGCGAAATCCGCCCAGCCGACGCACGTCCCGCACCAGGCGGTCGGCATGCCGGCCATTGGTGAGGACTGCATGTACCACATTTTCCAGTCCCAATGCCAAACTCAATTGCCGGATGCGGAATGCTCCAATCACAGCCACACCCGGCACGGCCTTGGCCGCCAGCGCGAGCACTTTGGCGCGCCCATCCTCGGCCGCATCCGCAGCTTCGATCAACGCACACGCCTTGCCCGTGCGTGAGGCGTCTTGAACCTTCTCAAAGCCGGTGAGCAAGGCCCCGCTTTTGCGCGCCAATCCCAGCGCCGCCAAACAACGGGCCTCCAACAGCGCCGCCACCAGCGCGCTTAAGCCCGGCGGCACCGAGACACCGCGCTTTTGGGACCGGGCAAAGGCGCCGCGCGCGGCGGCCTTGTCCAGGATCGCGGCCTGGGCGCACACCCAAGTACCGCGCCCGGGCAGCTCGGCGGCCAAATCCGGTGTGACCAGGCCATCGGGCGAGACGACAAAACGGATCAGACCCGCTTCCGGCACCACCGAGCCAAGCACCGCGCAGCGGCGCCAGCGTCCGCCTGCCTCGTCCCGCTCTACCGTCTCCGCGTCCACTGGCCGCTTTTTCAGGCTCAGGCCCTCCGCTCAACTCGTCAGTTGTCCGCCTCACTGATCGTCGGAGACAACAGACTTTTTCGGGGCGGTGCCGAAGACTTCCTCGGCCAAGGTCTGCGGACGAGCGGGCTCTTCGGGCTCGGCCTGGGCCGCCTCTTCGGCCTGGGCTTCCTGCTCGGCCGCCAGTTCCTCCGCGGAAATCCAGCCGGCGGCCACACGCGCATTCATGATCAGCGCATTGGCGTCTTCGCTGGTGAAGCCAAAGCCATCCAAGTAGCCGGGCTCACGCACCTTTTCGCCGTTGCGCATCTCCGTCCAGCCCAACAGATCGTCCGTGGCACACCCGGCCAGATCCTCCACCGACACAACCCCGTTTTCCGCCAGCGCCACCACCATGGGCAGGCTGAGCCCCTCGGTTTCGACCAAGGCATCTTCCACGCCCAGTTCCTGGCGTCGCGCCTCCAGCCGCGCGTCGCGGGCTTCCAGGAATTCCACGGCCCGCTGTTGCAGTTCCGCCGCCGTTTCCTCGTCGAACCCCTCGATGTCGGACAGCTCCACCAACTCCACATAGGCCACTTCCTCGATGGAGGCGAAGCCTTCAGAGGCGAGCAGTTGGGCCATCATTTCATCGATGTTCAGCGCATTGATGAATTCCTCCGTGCGCTGGCGGAATTCTTCCTGGCGACGCTCGGATTCTTCATGCTCAGTCATGATGTCGATATCCCAGCCGGTAAGCTGAGAAGCCAGACGCACATTTTGGCCGCGCCGACCGATGGCGAGCGAAAGCTGCTCGTCCGGCACCACCACTTCGATCCGGTTGGCATCTTCGTCGAGCACGACTTTCACCACTTCCGCCGGAGCAAGAGCGTTCACGATGAACGTGGCCGCATCGGGCGACCACTGAATAATGTCGATCTTCTCGCCCTGAAGCTCGTTCACCACCGCCTGCACGCGGCTGCCGC
>CAZVEE010000116.1:0-8669 GCA_964625525.1 uncultured Alphaproteobacteria bacterium
TGACCACTTCGGCCCTGACCACTTCGCCCTTGGCGGCCTTGATCATGGCGGCCTTGGTCCTTGCCCCCCTGGCCCAGCGCACCAAGCGAGCGCATGGCCAGCCATGTGAGGACGCCCACCAATGCCAAAGTGAGAAAATGCATCATCGCCCGCCGGTCCGTGCTCGCCTGCGCCCCGCAGCGCTCAAATCAGAGCCCCAGTCTACTCCACCACGCGCGGGATTCCAGCGCTTCGACCGCCTCGCCCGCATCAATGAAGCCGCCAGGCAAACGCGCGTCCGGGCCCACTCCGGCAGGCGCCTGACGCAACCAGCCGCCGGCGGGCCGGAACGGCTCCAGGCGCACAGTGGTGCCATAGCGCCGGTGCAGGACACTGCGCAGGTCCTCCACCCCGTCGATGAGGCCCAGGCGCAAGGCATCATCCCCAGCCCAGAAGGCCCCGGAGAACAGCTCCCCCGCATCCGGCTCGCTCTCGGCCAGACGTCCAGCCCGACGCGCGCGCACCAGATCGGCGAATGTGGTGTGCAACCGCGCCTGAATGGACCGCAACCGCGCCACATCCTCGGGTTTTTCCGGGCTGAACGGATCAAGCAGCCCCTTATTCTCGCCGGCCGTATACAGCCGGCGCTCCACGCCCAGCTTTTCCATCAGGCCCGTAAAGCCAAACCCGGCCGACACAACGCCGATCGAGCCCACAATGGAGGAATGATCCGCATAAATCTCATCCGCCGCGCAGGCAATGAGATAACCGCCCGACGCCATGGCATCTTCGCCGAAGGCCAGCACCGGCTTGCCATAATCCTCCGCGAGTGCCCGAATGCGCTTATGGATCAGCATGCTCTGCACGGGCGAGCCGCCGGGAGAGTTGATGATCAGCGCCACCGCCTCGGCCCGGGACGCGGCAAAGGCCCGCTCCAGCACGTCCGCAAGGCCCGCGAGCGTCACGCCAGGGCGCAACCGGCTGCCAGAGCCGATCACCCCTTCAAGACGCACCACGGAAACACTGCGCCCGCGCCAGAACCCCCAACGGGGCAGGATAGTGGAGAGAAATCCAGACATGCTGCGTATGTAAGCCGACGCCCGGCCTATCACAAGGCGCAGCCCGTCATGTCGACCCCGTCATGTCCCGCCAGACACTGTCCCCGTCGCCAGACACTGTCCCCGTCGCCAGATCAAGGCCCGCCCCCTGCCGGGCAATAGCCTCAAGCGCCGGGCTCGGCGAGCCGTCCGCCTGGTGCAGCACTAGCCCTGGTGACAGGGTGAGCCCACCGGTGATCCCCCGCCGCCCGCTCACCAGCACCCGCTTGGCCGGCCGCCCCGCCATGGGCCAGAGCGGGCAGACCGTCAGCATGCCCACCGCCCCGGCGAGCGCCGCCAGCAGCGTATCCAGCCGATCCGCCCGATGGATCAGCGTCAAGCGTCCGCGCGGGCGCAGACGGCGCAACGCCACGGCCAGCCACTCATCGAGCCCCGGCCCACCGGGATCCCCGCTCATGGCCCGCGCCCGCCCTGGATCCGGGGGCCGGTTGCCGTCTTCGGGACGCACAAAGGGCGGGTTCAGAAACACCTGATCAAAACTCCGCATGGAGATCACAGCAGGCGGAGCCACGATATCGCCGGTGAGGATCTCCACCCGCTCGGCAAGCGCGTTGCGCGCACTGTTCTGACGGGCCAGCGCCCCATAGGTGGGATTGATTTCCAGGCCGACGATCTGTGCCTCACGCATCCTGGCCGCCGCGCACAGGCTCGCGACCCCGACGCCCGCCCCTGGCTCAAACAGGGTTTCACCGGCGCGCGCGTTCAGGCTCGCGGCCAAAATCACCGAATCGAGACCTGCCCGAAAGCCACTCACGGGTTGCAGAATGCGCAGCCGGTCACCCAGAAACAGATCGTCCGTGGTCTCCGTGTCCGGTGGGCGCGCCGCGTCCGGGGCCGCGCTCACCCCTGGCGCTCCTGCTCGGCCTTGGCCAGGGCCAGGATCGCCTTGGCCTCCCCCTCGTCCTCGTCGGGCACCATCAACCGGCGCGGTAAAATCCCGATACTGCCTTCCAGGATGGACATGTGTTCATCCAGCACCACGCTGTCGATGCCGCTGTCCTTGAGCAAGGCTTGGACAAAGGACAAAAACACCGGATCATTGGTTCTCAGAAGTTCTCGCATAGGCTGCTGCCCTTTAATCCTTCCGGCCGGGGACTCCAAGACGCATTGTACCCACTGCGCCCCGCATGATGCGATCACAGGCACGTGCGAGGGCATGGCGCGTGCGGCACTTGACCCCCTTAACGCTCAGTCCGTAGTGTCGTACAGCCTTCACCGTGCTGCAAATGTTCATGTCCTGGCGGGCGCCGCGCCGTCCGGCCAAACGGGGAACCAGAACCGTGGGTGTTGTCCTGCCATTCGACGAAGACCGCGACCACGAAAATCGAGACCGGGACGACCAGGGCTCGGATCACGGGTCCCGCAGCGACAGCGCCATCGAAACCCTCGCCGGGCTGGTCAAGCCGGGCATGGAGTGCGTCAACACGACCATTGTGGAGCGCATGGACAGCTCCGTGCCCATGATCCCGCAATTGGCCGGCTATCTGGTGCAATCTGGCGGCAAGCGGTTGCGGCCCATGCTGACCCTCGCGGCGGCGCGTATGTGCGGCTATGACGGGCAGGCCCATGTCAAACTCGCGGCGGCCGTCGAGTTCATTCACACCGCGACCCTGCTCCATGACGACGTGGTGGATGAGAGCGACCTGCGCCGGGGCAATCCGACCGCGAACACGGTCTGGGGCAATCAGGCCAGCGTGCTCGTTGGCGATTTTCTGTTCAGCCGTTCGTTTCAGCTCATGGTGGAGACGGGCGACCTGAAAGTGCTGGACATCCTTTCGGGCGCCTCGGCGATCATTGCCGAAGGCGAGGTGATGCAGCTCTCGGCGGCCAGCGATGTCGGCACTACCGAAGATACCTATCTGGCGGTGATTTCCGCCAAGACCGCCGCGCTCTTCGCCGCCGCCGCCCGCGTGGGCGCGGTGATTGCTGGGCGCAATGAGGCGGAAGAACTGGCGCTCGACAGTTTCGGACGCAATCTGGGCATCGCCTTCCAGCTCGTCGATGACGCCCTCGATTATTCCGGGATCGAAGCGAAACTGGGCAAGGCCGTGGGCGATGATTTCCGTGACGGCAAAATCACCCTGCCGGTTGTGCTTGCCTATCGCCGGGGCGATGCGCAAGAGCGCGCTTTCTGGAAACGCTGCCTGGAAGACCACGACCAGGATGATGCTGACCTGACCCACGCGGTGGGCCTGATGCGCAAGCACAGCGCGCTCGCCGATACGGTCGATCGGGCCCGCCATTACGGCAAAATTGCCCGCGACGCGCTGGCCATTTTCCCGGATGGTGCCTATCGCCGCGCGCTTCTCGATGTGGTGGACTTCGCCATCTCCCGCGCCCATTGACCGATCAGCTCCTGAAACGGACCGTCAGGGCGGGATCGGAATTGGTCTTTCTTCCTGCCAGGCTATCTCAAATCTTCAGCAAACGAATGATAGAGCGGGCGAGGGACTGACCGAACCCCGCTCGGCCCAGACACCACTGTCGTTTCCTGATTACGGCACCGTCACCGGTGGGGCAGCCTGAAGCAGCTTGCCGGATGCGACCCACCAGCCGGCATGGTCGGCTCGCAGTCGCGCCACCGCAGCCTCGGCCGCGTGCTGATCCGTATAAAGACCGAAACACGTCCCGCCGCTGCCGGACATGCGCGCCAGGCCGCAGTCAGACGTGGCGGAAATCGCCTTCAGCACATCTTGAATATCCGGAGCGACTGTCACGGCAGAGACTTCCAGGTCGTTGCGTGTGGCTTGCAGGGCGTGGAGGAAGTCTTCGGCGCGGGCAAAGGCATCCGGCGCCACGGTCGGGCCGGGTTCCCCGGTGAACGTTGCCGGGTCAAGGCCCTTGAACACCGGACCGGTGGGCACGGGCGTGCCGGAGTTCACCAGCACCATCCAGGTATCGGGTAGAGGTGGCGTGGCGCGTAGGGTCTCGCCGATACCGCTGACAAACGAAGGACTTGAATCCAGGCAGACCGGAATATCCGCGCCCAGAGAAAGTCCCAAATCTTGAAGCGTGTCGCGGGGCAGGTCCATATCCCAATGGGCAAGCAGCAGGCGCAGCGCGGCGGCCGCGTCGGCCGAACCACCGCCAATGCCCGAGGCCACGGGCAGGCGTTTGTCAAGGCGCAGCGCTGCGCCTTTCACGGCTTTGTCCGGCCCCGCTTGGTCCCGCAGCAATGACGCCGCGCGATAGACCAGATTGTCCGTGACCGGTTCTCCGACCAACGCCGGCGCGAACGGGCCCTCCAGGCTCAGCGCCACATCTTCGGCGGGGGCCACCGTCAGACGGTCCCCCACATCCACGAAGACGATCAGGCTTTCCAGGTCGTGATAGCCGTCGGTGCGCCGTGCCAGGACATGCAGAAACAAGTTCACCTTGGCTGGCGCGAACAAAGACAGCGAAGCAGTCATGGCGCCGCCGTTTCCTCGGCGCCCACCACCTCTTCGCTCACATCCGTCACCTCAATCTGAAGCGTCGGTGTGTTGCCGATCAGATCTTCATCGGTCAGACCGATCTGGAGTTTGCGGGCAGCGCGCTCTTCGGTTTCTTCATCCGGGTCCAGAGCAAGCGCGTGGCGCCATTGGAAGCGCGCCTCCAGCTTGCGGCCCACCATCCAATAGGCATCCCCCAAATGGTCGTTGATAATGGGATCGCCGGGGGCAAGCATCACGGCCTGTTCCAGCCGCTCCACCGCCAAATCATATTCGCCAAGCCGGTAATAGCCCCAGCCCAGACTGTCGATGATGTAGCCATTGTCCGGCTCCAGCGCGGCGGCCGTCCGGATCATTTCCATGGCTTCGTCCAGATTGCGGCCCTGGTCGATCCAGGAATAGCCCAGATAGTTCAGCACGAACGGCTGTTCCGGGCGCAGCTCCAGAGCTTTTTTCAGGAACACTTCTGCATCGTTCCAGCGCTTCGAGCGCTCCAATGCGATGCCGTACTGATAGAACAACGCCCAGTGATAATCCTCGACCGTCTCAATCTGAGCCACGGCGCGGGCGTAATAGTCCGCCGCCGCCCCATAATGCTCATTGGCTGCATGCAGATCGGCAATGGAGATCAGCACGTCCTGGTTCTGCGGCGCGATCTCAATCACGTCCTCCAGAACCGCGATGGCCTCATCCTTGCGCTCCAGCCGGTTCAGGCCGTGGGCGATACGGATGCGCGCATTGGCCCACAGGGCGCTGTCGCGGCTCACCCCGCGATAGGCGATCGTGGCGGCTTCAATGCGGTCATTGCGCTCCAGCAGATCCGCCAGCATGGATTGGGCAATGGGAAAGTCCGGACGCAGAAAGAGGGCCAGGCGCAGATAAACGATCGGCAGGTCCGGCCCGCGTTCCTGCTCGCGCGCCAGCGCGCCGGCAAGCGCATAAATGGCTTCAGCCGCCCCTGCCCGGGTGCTCGGCACCAGGCGGTTTACATCAGCACTGTCGCCGCGGCCAACTCGGAAGGCGGATGCGGCGATGAGCGGATGATTGCCCACATCGGCCAGGAACGCATCGTAAATGGCGCTGGCCTGGGCCGGGCGGCCGTCCCGCTCCAGAAACCGGCCATAGGCCTGGACCACCCGGATGCTGGTCCGGTTGCTCAGGGTCATGGCCTCGTCATACTGGCTTTCCGCCAGCGTCTCATACCCCGCCAGATCGTAAATCAGCGCGGCGTGGAACACTCGGTAGATATCGAGCCCCGTGACCAGATCGAGCCCGGAGAGCTGCGCCACCGCGATTTCGGTGTCCCCCTCGCCCGCATGGGACCAGGCCACAAGCAACCGGTTCACGATATCGGTCAGCGGGCCGTCGGCGGCCTTTGCCGCATGGTCGCGCACCCGCGCGTGATTGCCGTGGCGCAAGGCATTCGCCGCCAGCACCATGCGCGCCAGCCGGTCATCCTCGCGCACCGCCGTAATGCGGCGCGCCAGCGCCACGGCGGTATCCATATTGCCCGCATTCAATTCCAGCAGGAATGCGCGCTCAAGAATGTCCTGGTTTTCCGGGTCATTGGCGAGGGCGCGGGAATAATAGCGGGCCGCCGAAGCCGCATCCTGGGCCCGGCCGGCAAACCGTGCCGCCAAGTAGTTCCCATACAGCGTCGAGCCATCATTGTCGCCGCGCAGGGTGCTCATCACCCCGCTGTCATTGAGCGTCGCGCAGCCCGCCAAACCCGCTGAGAGCGCCGCCGCCATGGCTGCGCCGCGCAGCAGTCGGCTTAGCCGCGACCGCTTCGTTTCCCCGCCCCGCTTACGCCTGTCAGCCTGCGCCACGCCGCCTCCGTACCTCTGGCTTACATATTGGGGTAGTTGGGTCCGCCGCCACCCTCAGGCACCACCCAGTTGATGTTCTGGGTCGGGTCCTTGATATCGCACGACTTACAATGCACGCAGTTCTGCGCATTGATGACGAAGCGCGGATTTTCCCCGTTCGAATCATACACCACCTCATACACCCCCGCCGGGCAGTAGCGCTGAGCGGGTTCTGCATAAGTAGGAAGATTATATTCGATCGGGACATTCGGGTCCTTCAACGTCAAGTGACAGGGCTGGTCTTCCTCGTGATTGGTGAACGCGTAGGAGACCGCCGTCAGTCGGTCGAAGGAAAGGACCCCATCAGGCCTTGGGTACTCGATTCGGGGCATCTCGTCGGCCTTCTTCAGGCACTCGTGATCGGGCTTGCCATGCGCCAGCGTGCCGAAAAAGGAAAACCCGAACAGCTGGTTGGTCCACATATCGAAGCCACCAAAGATGGTGCCCCAATAGGTGCCAAAGCGCGACAGCAGCGGCTTCACGTTGCGCACCCGCTTCAGGTCTGTGTAGACGTGGCTGGCTTCGTATTTCGCCGTGTAGGCCGTGACTTCGTCATGGGCCCGGCCCTCTTGCAGGGCCTCAAACACCGCCTCGCCGCCGAGCATGCCGGTCTTCATGGCGTTGTGACTGCCCTTGATGCGCGGCACGTTCACAAACCCGGCCGCGCAGCCCACCAGCAAACCGCCTGGGAATGTTAGCTTCGGCACCGACTGGAAGCCCCCTTCGGTGATCGCCCGCGAGCCGTAAGCCACGCGCTTGCCGCCCTCCAGGAAGTCCTTGATCAGCGGGTGATGCTTGAAGCGCTGGAATTCCTCGAACGGCGACAACCAGGGGTTCTCATAGTTCAGGTGCACCACAAAGCCGATGGAGACCAGATTGTCCTCCATGTGATACATCCACGACCCGCCGCCGGTATTGGCATCGAGCGGCCAGCCCTGGGTGTGCATCACCAGGCCCATCTGGTGCTTGGCCGGATCGACTTCCCACAGCTCCTTGATGCCGATGCCGTATTTCTGCGGCTCCTTGCCGTCCGCAAGCCCAAACCGCTCCACCAGCGTCTTGGTCAGCGAGCCGCGCGCGCCCTCGGCGAACAGCGTGTATTTGGCATGCAGTTCCAGGCCCTGCGTGGAGACACCGTCCTTCAGCTTGAACTCCCGGTCGATGCCGATATCGCCCGTCGCCACGCCTTTGACGCTGCCGTCTTCGTTGTAGAGCACTTCCGAGCAGGCCGAGCCCGGATAGACCTCAATGCCCATGGCCTCTGCCTGCTCGCCGAGCCAGCGGGTCAGATTGCCAAGGCTGGTGGCATAATTGCCGTGATTGCTCATCAGCGGCGGCATCATGAGGTTGGGCAGCCGCGTGGCGCCGGTCTCGGTCAGCACATAGAACCGGTCTTCGTTAACCTCGGCCTTGAGCGGGGCGCCCCGCTCCTTCCAATCCGGAAACAACTCGTTGAGCGCGATCGGATCCACCACGGCGCCCGACAGAATATGCGCGCCAATCTCGGAGCCCTTTTCCAGAACGACCACCGAGTAATCCACGCCGGCGTCTTCGCACAGCTGCTTGAAGCGGATCGCGGCGCACAGCCCTGCCGGGCCGCCCCCGACGATGACCACATCATATTCCATGGCTTCACGCTGCATGGTCTCGTCGCGTTCCATCCCTGCCTCCGTCAGCCGTCTGTCGTGTCCCAGAGTCTCAGTCGCACTCTTGACCGTGTCGCCGTTATGACCGTGTCGCCGTTATGACCGTTTTGGCTTAACGGCCTCGCGCGCCACCCATGGCCCGCACTCCTTATCGGATGCGGATGGGCGGGCGGTCAACCGCGCCACGCCGGCGAACCGATGGCCATCGCCCCGCCCGCGACCAAGCCGTCACCGGCTCATGGGCGTCCCGATGCAGCCGAGCTCTTGATCCTGGCTGGTCAGGGCGGCACATGTCGTCTCAATATTGGGTCAGTCGGCTTGCCAATCCCATCCTTGTGATGGGATCTCGTCCGGTTTTATCGTCGCACAACCCGAGCCAAGGTCCTGTGGCTGTCTGAGAACCGGACGCCGCCTACAACTCATCCGAGATCGATCACCGCCATGGCCCATGCGCCCTCGTCCCGCCCCGATCCCCAGGCCGTCCGCGCGCTCTTCGCGTGGTATGCCGCCATGGGCGTGGACGAGGCGGTGGGGCTCACCCCGGTCGATCGCACCGCCATCAGCGAGACGCCCGCCCCCCCAACGGCCCGCCCCGCGGCCCCGCGCCCCCCCCGCGAGGCGCCACCG
>CAZVEE010000117.1:0-8257 GCA_964625525.1 uncultured Alphaproteobacteria bacterium
TGGAAGCCCAACTTTATGCCGAGTTCAAAAACTTTTTCCCCGACAACGCGGTCGAGTACTTCGTCAGCTATTACGACTATTACCAGCCCGAAGCCTATGTTCCGCGGACGGATACTTATATCGAGAAAGAAAGCTCCATCAACGAACAGATCGACCGCATGCGCCACTCGGCGACACGCGCGATCCTGGAGCGCGACGATGTGGTGATCGTCGCCTCGGTCTCCTGCATCTACGGCATCGGCTCGGTGGAGACCTATTCGGAGATGACGTTTGCGCTGAAGAAAGGCCAGCGCATCGACCGTCAGTCTATTCAGCGGGATCTGGTGGCGTTGCAATACAAGCGCAACGACATGGCCTTTCAGCGCGGGACGTTCCGCATTCGCGGCGATGTGGTGGAGCTGTTCCCCGCCCACTATGAAGACCGGGCCTGGCGCATCGACATGTTCGGTGACGAGATCGAAAGCATCGTTGAATTCGATCCGCTCACCGGCCACAAGTCGCGCGAGTTGGACTTCGTGAAGATCTATGCCAACTCGCACTATGTGACGCCACGCCCCACGCTCGAGCAGGCCATCCATCAGATCAAGGAGGAGTTGCGCGAGCAACTCGACGTCTTCACCAAGGCCGGCAAACTCCTAGAGGCGCAGCGCCTGGAGCAGCGCACTCAGTTCGATATCGAGATGATGCTCGCCACCGGCTCCTGCCCCGGGATTGAAAACTATTCCCGCTATCTCACCGGCCGCAAGCCGGGAGAACCGCCGCCCACCATGTTCGAGTATATCCCCGACAATGCGGTGGTGTTCACGGACGAAAGCCATGTGACAGTACCGCAGATTGGCGGTATGTACCGGGGCGACTTCCGCCGCAAAGCGACGCTGTCGGAATATGGTTTCCGGCTGCCCTCGTGTATGGACAATCGGCCGCTGAAATTCGAAGAATGGGAGGCGATGCGCCCGCAGACGGTGCATGTCTCTGCGACACCGGGCTCCTGGGAGCTGGAGCGCACGGGTGGGGTGTTCGTGGAACAGGTGATCCGCCCCACGGGCCTTATTGATCCGCCCTGCGACGTGCGCCCGGCCAAGACCCAGGTGGATGACCTGATCGCGGAATGCAAAGAGGTGGTCCAGAAGAACCACCGGGTGCTGGTCACCACGCTGACCAAGCGCATGGCGGAGGACCTGACGGAATACATGCATGAGCAAGGCCTGAAAGTCCGCTACATGCACTCCGACATCGACACGATCGAGCGCATCGAGATTATTCGCGATCTGCGCCTGGGCGCCTTTGATATTCTGATCGGCATCAACCTTTTGCGCGAGGGCCTGGACATTCCCGAATGTGCGCTTGTCGCCATTCTGGATGCGGACAAGGAAGGCTTTCTGCGCTCCGAGACCTCGCTGGTGCAGACTATCGGCCGGGCAGCGCGGAATGTGGACGGACGCGTCATTCTGTATGCCGATAAAATAACCGGCTCCATGGAACGCGCCATGGCGGAAACCACGCGCCGCCGTGAAAAGCAGATGGCCTACAACACGGAAAACAACATCACACCGGCCAGTGTGCGCAAGAATATCGGCGATATTCTACAAAGCCTCTATGAGCAGGACCATGTCACCGTGGATGCGGGCATGGCGGAGGAGTCCACCCCGTTCATCGGGCACAATATGCGCGCCCATATCGATGATCTGGACAAGCGCATGCGGGAAGCCGCCGCCAATCTGGAATTCGAAGAAGCCGCCCGATTGCGTGACGAAGTGAAACGCCTGCAAGCCACGGAATTGGCGGTGATGGACGATCCCTATGCCCGCCAGTCGGACGTCCAAGACCGGATCGCCGCGGAAGGCGCTAAGCCCCGCTCTACGGCCGGCAAGGCGGGCACCCGCCCTGTCCGGAACCGCCGCAAAAGCAAAAGCTCCGGTGGCGGATAAAAGAGCGTCACACAGTCATGGCTTGGCGGTCTCGGCGACAAGCCAGGCAACAACCTCGCGGAACGCGGCTTCTTTATCCTGGGTCTTGGCCAGCGTTTCCTCGTAAATCCGGATCTGCTGGCGGGCACTGGTGCCTCGCTCGATGATCTTGCGGCCATGATCGATGGCGGCCGCGCAGCCATAATGGTCAATATCCGGCTGCAACATTTCGACGAGATTTTCATAAACGTCACGGAACGGCACCCGGCGGTGCTGCGTGAGATCGACGAAACTGCACTCAGTGCCGTTTTTCATCGCTTCCCAGATATTGGCCTGAATAACCCCGTCCTCATACACACGCCATGACTGGCTCTGCTGGCGCAGCCGCGTGAGCATACTCAGAGTACACAGATAGAGCGCCGTGATAGCCATGGCGTCGTCCACCCGGGTGCACACATCCATAATGCGCAGCTCCAAGGTGGGGTGGCGCTGGTTCGGGCGCACATCCCACCAGAGCATGGTCTTGTCCTCGGTGATGCCGAGATCGACCGCATAATCCACAAAGTCGTCAAAGGCCCGGGCGCTAGGGAACACCGGCGGCAACCCGGTATTCTTCAGTTCATGGAACACCGGTAGCCGGTAGCTCATCAGCCCTGTATCGCGGCTGTGCCAGAACGGCGAGGAGGTGGACAGGGCCAGGAAATAGGGCAAGAAATAGCGAATCTGGCCGAACAGATCGATGCGCAGTTCCGGGTCCGGAATACCCGCATGCACATGCATGCCGCAGGTCAGCAGGCGGCGCGCCGGATAAGCCAGATCCTCGCGCAGGAAGGTGTACCGGTCCTTATCCGTCACCAGTTGGTCATCGATCCGCACTGTGGGATGCGTCCCGGCGGCGGCAATCGCCAGCTCATGCTTGGCCGCCGTCTCGCGCACGATCCGGCGCAAGTCCACCAAATCCGTCTGCAGATCATCAAGATCCTCACAGACTTTGGTGCCGATCTCCACCTGGAAGCGATAAAATTCCGGCGTGATCTGACGTCCGTCGAGCGAGGTGACCTCGTCGAAAAAGGCGCGCGGCGGATCGGCGATGATGCTGCCGCTTTCGGGATGGACGATGTGGTATTCTTCTTCCACGCCCATGGTGAAACGGGTCGGCCGGCCCAGACGCCCCGGCCGCAAGGTCGAGGCGAGCGTGGGGCCATCATGGGATGACGGCGTGCCCGCGCCGTCGCCTGCGCCGCCGCTGCGGGTTTCATAGCGCACCAGGGCCCGTTCCACCGGGCCGCGCAGCTTCTCGGCCCAGTGTTCCGCATCCCCTTGCGTGGCGATCAAGTCCTGGCGGATTTCCAGGACCACAAAGGGCAGTCCGATATTCTCCGCATGGGCATAATGCGTATACGCTCCGCTCTGGGTCCCCGAGTAAGGCTCATCGTCGCCAATCTTAAGTTCGGGATAGGCGGTGGAAAGCTCATCGTAGAGCAGATCACTGAAGGTCCGGTCCTTGCCGTGCAGGACACCCAGATGCCAGGGCCGCTTCTCGCCGTGGATTTCCAGCATATCGGTAAAACTGTGGATGCAGAGCACCGCAGGCTGCGTGCCGCGGGCGCGCACCTGCGCCAGCACCGCTTCCACATTGACGTGATAATCCCAAAAATAGCGCCGTTGCCGGTCGGCAATGTCGGCGTCCTTCAGGGCCTTGTTGCCGGGCACATCCGTCTTGTCGCTCACCGGCGGAATGGAGGTGCCATGGTCAAGCGGCCGGTTCACGTCGATCACCAGCCGCGACACATGCTGGAACACCGCCGGGGCGTTCATGGTCTTGGATAAATACCGCGTCACATCGGCGGCGCCCGGGTCCCAGGCGATGTGGCGCTTAAGCTCCTTCCGTGGAACACCCAGGTCTTCATACTGAGGCGGAATAAGATTACCGGCATGGTCGCACAGCAGGAGAACCGGCGCGGTGCCCGACACATTGAGAATTTCAACGCCATTCCGTCTCAGATGCTTGTTCATTCTTCTCCATCCCTGGGCCGGTTCCGACAGAGCCATGACGGAAACGGGACAGCGGCTGCCGGCCCCTGAATCCCATACCGGGCAGCCAGGCCAGACAACCAACCTCTCCGCGTGAACCCGCAAAAGCCGGTGGAACCGTGAAAGGTCTGAAAGGCGGTGGAGTCCGCGAGAAGCCCCCCTCAAAGGACCCGAACCGCTTGACGGTTTACGCAACCGCTTGGCGATCATGGCCGGGGGTTCGGACTTTGACAAGAGCGATCACTATGATTTGCACCGCACCGGACGCAACCATAAGGCGCCGAGCACATGATGGTGTTCGGCTTACCCTATTCTGTGACCTTGGGAAAGAGTCATCGAGCTCTGCTGACAGGACGCCCGCGCCATTGGCCTGCCCGCGGCACCACGGGCCCCTATCCCTAAAACCTGAGGCCTAACGCCGACCTAAGCATTGAGGGGCTACCCGTGGAACTGGTAAGTATCTTGCTGAACATGATGTACCAGCCGGTTTATCGGGAAGTGAGTGAGATGATGCGTCAAATCGAGATCGCCCAAGCTTGGCTGCGCCGCTGCGCCCTGATGCTGGCGACGGTCCTGCTGGTCAGCATGGCCGGCGCCGCCCCCGCCGCAGCCAATATCATTCTTTGGGGCACGGATGCAGGCATCCGTGACATCCATGACGAAAGCGAAACCCAAGACGCCACCATCGTGGCTGACAGCCGCATCGTGCGCAGTGCGCGCAATCCGGAGAGCTGGTGGGAATCCCATGAATCCGACGATGCTGCCGCGATCGAAGCGTCCTATCTGATCCCCCAGGTCTACCGCCATCTGCTGGCCGATGTGCCCGACGATCGCTGGGTGACCGACGGCTATCTGACCGACGACTGATGCGCACCGCCCCACCCCGCCGCCTGACTGTGGCACTGCAAGGGGCGGGCGCACTGGGGGCGTTTGCCTGGGGCGTGCTCGACGCCCTGCTGGAGGATCCCTCGATCGAAATCATCGGCGCCAGTGGGGCCTCGGCGGGCGCCATGAACGCCACGGCGCTGGCCTGCGGTCTCTTGCGCGGCGGCCCTGCCGAGGCGCGTCGCGTGCTGACCGCTTTCTGGCGCGATGTGGGCGCGGCAACGGCCCTTCCCCATTTCCCGGCTCTTGAAGCGCTGACCGGCGGCCCGGGTGGGTTTTCGCCCGGCGGCTGGATGCGGGGCGTCGGTGCGATGATGGGCGGCGGCCTGACCCGGCCGCCCTCGCCCATTGCGGCGCTGTCGCGCATTGTGGACAAGCATCTGGATACCGCGGCGGTGCGCACCGGCGCCTTTCGCCTGGTGCTCAGCACCACCGACCTGGCCACCGAAGAAACCCGGCTGTTTCGCGAGCACGAGGTGACGCGCGCCGTGTTGCTCGCCTCCGCTGCCCTGCCCTTCGTGCATCCGCCGGTCAGCATCGGCGGCGCCCCCCATGTGGATGGCGGCCTCAGCGCCAATCCCCCCCTCGCCGCCCTCGCCCAAGCGACCGGCGGTGTTGAAACACTGCTGGTGCGGCTTTTGCCCGAAGGCGTGGCGCAAAGCCACTCCGGGTCGCTCGCCAAACTGCTCGCCGGCACCCAGATGCTGTTTAATCGCGGGCTGAAAAGCGAATGGGCTCACTGGCAGGCGCTTAAGGCGCTGGCCCAGGCACCGCAAGCCGCCGCTCATCCGGGCCTGGCGCCCTTGACCGATCATCGCATCAGCACTCTCGACGGCGCCGCGCAAATGCCCGATGGCGCCCTCGCCCAAGCCCTCAACCCCACCCCGCGCCTTCTCGACCGCCTGTGCGAGCGCGGCCGCGCGGCCGGCAAGGCCTGGATCACCGCCACCGCTTCCCCCTGAAGGAGCTTTCCATGCGCGCCCTCTCCCTGCTGATCTTCATCGTGCTGACAGTGATTGCACTGGTGCATGTCTATTGGGGCTTTGGCGGTTTATGGCCAGGCACGACGGAACAGGAGTTGATTGACACGGTCATCGGCGCGCCGGGCATGACCCGCATGCCGCCCGCATGGATGACCTTCACAGTGGCTGGGCTGATCTTTACGGCCGGCGTGATTGCCCTGTCGGCGGGGGGCGCGGTGCGGCTCGGCCCGGCGTGGTTTGCGCGCCTGGGGACGGGCGTGCTGGCGCTGATCTTTATCGGCCGAGGCGTGTCGGGACACTGGCTGCCGACGACCGGCATTGAGCAAAGCGAGCCTTTCGCAACCCTGGACGTGACCTTTTACGCACCGCTGTGTCTTGCATTGGGCGCGGGCTTTGCCGAGCTCACCATCGCCGGTCGAGGGTCCTCGGACTAACCCGCCGCGACGGGCCTGCCACTACCAACCTTCGCTGCCGGGCGCGCCTTTAATGGGCCCGGCGAGGGCGTTGGTGACCCAGCCCGCATAATAGCCGCCGGGTTGGGGGCGCACCTGCTCCTCGCCCACAAAACACGCCTCTACGCGAGAGGGATAAAAGGCCGGCCAGCCCGCGACCCGGGCATAATCCTCGCCTAGATCATCCAGGGGGTCGGGATAGCAAAACGCGGCTTGGGTCACACTGCGCCCCTTGACCGTGAGCGTGTAGTGAATGGCCGCTCCCTTCCATTCACACACGGTGACGGGCCCGGTCTCGCTCATCCAATCCAGACGCACATCCTCCGGGGGGAAAAAATAGACCGGTGCCCCCGCCGTCTCGACGATGCGCAAGCCTCGCGCCGTCTGCGCCACGGTCTCGCCCGCATGCACGACTTTCAGCGGCGCCGCCACCGTCTCCAACCGAGGCGGGCGGGGAAAGTCCCACACGGACTCTTGACCCGGCCCCGGGGTCTCGATGGTCGCGGGCTTGGGGCTTGAGGCCCATTGATCGCGGTGGCCTCTCACCAGCCTCAGCAGATAATCCTTCGACGGTATATCCATGCTCAGTGCTCGCTTATGGTTGCCGGCGCCCGCCCCATGGCGGCACGCAACGCGTCCACCCGGTCCTGGCCCCAGAACTTTTGTCCCTCATAGACAAAAAAGGGCACGCCGATAACACCGTCCTGCGCCGCATGGGCGGCTGCATCCCGGCATTCCCCCTGCAAGGCCGCATCGTCCATGGCTGCAACCGTGAGCTCGGGCGACAGGCCCGCCTCTTGGGCTGCTCGTGCGATCACCGCGCTGTCGCCCAGATCCTCGCCCCGCGTCCAGCGCGCCCGATAGGCCGCGTGCAGAAAGGCCAGATCCCGTCCTTCGCCACGGGCATACCAAAAGGCGGCATTCGGACGAATCCAGTCCGTATCGAACGGCGTGGCGATTTGCGGATGCAAGCCCAATGTCGCCGCCACCCGCGCCACATCCTCAATGATATAGGCCAGACGCTTGGCATTGGGCGCATCGGGCCCTTGCGGCGTCAGCCCTTCCGGCACGCCGCTCATGGGGATCGCGTCCAGGGGAACCGGATCGCGGGCCAGCCGCTCAATGGCCAGCCAGGAATAGGGGCTGCGCAGATGACAGTAGAGACGCACAGGTGTGGTCATTAGGCGTCCTCCAACGCTCAAGGTGGCGGATCTGTGTCTTTGCGCAAGGCATCTTGCGTGGCGTCCACGGTCACACCGGGCATGGCCGGCCAGTCGGCGACATTCTTGTACTGCTCCTTGCGACTGCGCTCGATCAGGGCTGCCACCCGGTCGCGGCTCGTGCCCACCGTGCGGAGCACCAGGCCCGCGAGCTGCAAGCTTGTCTCCAGAGTCTCCAGCACCACGAAATCCGCGCCCAGCGTTTCCAGTTCTTCCGCATGGGCTGCATCGCGCGCCCGGGCAATAATGGGCAGGGTGCCGCGAATGGACTCCAAGGTCTGGACCGCCAGATTGGTGGCGTGGCGGGAATCGAGTGTCACCAAAACGGCGGCGGCGCGTTCCGCGCCCACACGCATGAACACTTCCGCCCGGGTCGCGTCACCGAAATAGGCAGGTTCCTTGCGCTGGCGCACCTGATCGACGCGCGTGGCATCCAGATCGAGTGCCACATAGGAGATGTTTTGCGCGCGCAACAACTCGCCCACCATCTGTCCCACGCGCCCGAACCCGGCGATGATCACGTGGCCGTAGAGATCGTCCGCTTCCGCCGGCTCGGGCCCCAGCCGCCGCTCTCGTGGCTGGAAGCGACGCGCGGCGAGTTCTCCCAGAACCGCCAACCCCGGCGTGATCATCATCGACAGGCTCGCCGTGATGATCATGAACTGGCTCACATCCGCGCCCAGAAGATCCGCGCGGGTCGCCTTATCCAAGATCACGAACGCGAACTCCCAGCCACTCGACAGCAAGAGCCCCGCCCTGATGGACCCGACCCAATT
>CAZVEE010000118.1:0-8020 GCA_964625525.1 uncultured Alphaproteobacteria bacterium
GCTCCCAGCGGGAGGCGGCCCGTGGCAAACAATCGGGACGCACCCAGGAGATCCAGCGCCTGATCGGCCGCTCCTTGCGCGCCGTGACGGATCTCGTGCGCCTCGGCGAGCGGCAGATCACCATCGACTGCGATGTGATCCAAGCCGATGGGGGCACGCGCACGGCCTCGGTCACAGGCGCGTGGATTGCCCTGCGCCAGGCCATGCAGTGGATGTATCAGCGCGAGATGATCAACAATATTCCGCTCACCGACCAGGTCATGGCGGTCTCCTGCGGGCTTTATCGCGGTCAGGCGGTGCTCGATCTCGATTACGCCGAGGACTCCGAGGCTGAGACGGACGCAAATTTCGTGCTGACCGGAAAGGGCGGCATTGTTGAAATTCAAGCTACGGCCGAAACCGATCCCATGACCCATGATCAGTATCAGGCGCTCATGACGCTCGCCCAAAAGGGCTGCGGCGAGCTCGCGGTGCTGCAGCAAAAGGCCCTGGGCCTTGGCCAGCAAAGCGAAAAGGCGCCCGCCCCCCATGCCTGACACAACCGTGAAAGAAGCCGCTACAGGGCACCGACGCTTTGAGGGCAAGCGTATCGTTCTGGCCACGCACAATCCGGGCAAGGTCGTCGAGATCGCCGACCTCTTGAAGCCTTTCGGGCTTGAAGTGGTTTCGGCTGGCGAGCTTGGTCTGCCGGAGCCGGAGGAAACCGGCACGACCTTCAAGGCCAATGCCGAACTGAAGGCCCATGCGTCGGCGCAAGGGGCGACTCTGCCTGCCCTGGCCGATGATTCAGGGTTGGCGGTGACGGCCCTCGACGGTGCTCCGGGTATTTATTCGGCCCGCTGGGCGGGTCCCGACCGGGACTTCCGCGCCGCCATGGAGAAGGTCAACGCCGAGGTGGATGCGCGGATCGCGGATAACGCCGCGCTCGATCGCAGCGCGCATTTCGTTTGTGCGCTGAGCCTGGCGTGGCCGGACGGGCATTGCGAGACCTTCGAAGGGCGTGTGGACGGAACCCTTGTATGGCCGCCGCGCGGTGATCGCGGTTTCGGCTATGATCCGGTGTTTGTGCCCTTGGGACGGGATCTCACATTTGGGGAAATGGATCCGGACGCGAAACATGCGATGAGCCATCGGGCGGCGGCCTTCCGCTTGCTGATCGATGCCTGCTTCTCCTGAGGACGGCGACTGGCCGGAGGCGGGCGAGCCCGGCCTTGGCCTTTATGTCCATTGGCCGTTTTGCGCGGCCAAGTGCCCCTATTGTGATTTCAACTCCCATGTTCGCCGGGGCCTTGATACGGCCCCTTACGCGCGCGCACTCATTCGCGAACTGGAGCATGTGCACGCGCGCGTGGGCGGCGGCCCCCTGGACAGCATCTTTTTTGGCGGCGGCACACCATCCCTGATGGACCCGGCCCATGTGGCATGGGTGATCGAGACGGCGGACCGTCTATGGGGGCTCGGTCAGGATGCGGAAATCTCACTCGAGGCCAATCCGACGAGCACCGATGCGGCCCGCTTCGCCGGTTTCCGCAGTGCCGGGGTCAATCGGGTGTCCATCGGCGTTCAGGCCCTGCGTGACGACGCCCTGAAGTTCCTTGGCCGGCTCCACAGTGTGGCGGAGGCCCGGGCGGCGATCGAGATCGCACGCGGCGCCTTTGAGCGGTTGTCCTTCGACATGATTTATGCGCGCCCGCGGCAGACCCTTGCCGACTGGCGGGTGGAACTGCGCGAGGCCATCGCTCTGGCCGCGGATCACCTGTCGCTCTACCAGTTGACCATTGAACCGGGGACCCCGTTTTTCGACCTCCACCAGCGCGGCGCATTTGATATTCCCGATGACGATCTGGCGGCCGATCTTTATGCGGCGACCACGCAAGAGTGCGCCGCGGCCGGCCTTGAGGCCTATGAAGTCTCCAACTATGCGCGGCCCGGCGCGGAGAGCCGGCATAATCTCGTTTATTGGCGCTATGGGGATTATGTGGGGGTGGGTCCGGGAGCCCATGGGCGTGTGACGCTTGAGGGGCGGAAAGTCGCCACCGAGACCATCCGAAACCCAGAGGCCTGGCGCAGCGCCGTCGAAGACCGGGGCCATGGCCTGAGCCTGGAAGAGCCCTTGAGCGAGGGGGACCAGCGCGCGGAAATGGTGCTCATGGGGCTGCGCCTGCGCGAGGGGATTTCGGTGGATCGGGTGTCGGCCATCGCGGGACGGCCCCTTGCCGCCTCCGCACTGCGAGATCTCGGCGCGGACGGCTTGATCGATCATCGGATGGGCCGGGTCAGAGTGACGGAAAAAGGCCGGCCCGTGCTCAACGCTATTATTGAAAAAATCTTGGATGATCAGGTGGATAGATCAAGTCTAAATCTTTCCTTATAGTTTACTTGTCGCCACTGTACCTTGCGCCCCGTCACCGCGTTCTTTATTCTCAGCTGGGCAATGTGCGCATAAGAACGTGCGCGGGGCCTAAAAGGGCAGGCGGCTGACATGCAAAAGGCGGCTCATATGCAAAAGGTCTCAGGCATCGGTGGATTTTTCTTCCGCGCGCGGGATGTGAGCGTCTTGTCCAAGTGGTATGCGGATCATTTGGGCGTCACGGATCTTGAGGGCGGCTGTGATCAGCCAGTCTGGCCCCAGGCGGCGGGCCCGACGGTCTTTGCACCCTTCAAGCAGGACAGTGATTATTTCGGCAATCCGGATAAGCAGTGGATGCTTAATTTTCGAGTCGATGACCTTGATGCCATGATCTCCCAGTTGGAAGGGGCGGGCATCACGGTGCGTCGCGGGCCTGAGGAGGTCTATGGCCGGTTTGCCTGGCTGAATGATCCGGAAGGCAATCCCATCGAATTGTGGGAACCTGCGGACCCGACATCGGCGTAATGCATGGTGGATCTACGGGCCGATAGACGGAGGGTCCAGTGACCTCCCAACAATTTGTCCGCTTTTTGATCGGTCATGCGCTGCTCGGCTTTGCGATCGCGGTTGTCTTCGTGTGCATGTTGCTGATCACCGATGCGGCGCGTCTGCGCACCCTGACATTTTCCTCCGATATCGGCGCCATGGCGCTCATCGTCCTTACCCTGCTGATCGGGCAGACTTTTGCCTCGGTGCAGATGGGGCTGGCGGTCTGGCTGGCCTCGCGGGATGAAGACAATAAGGGGGGTGGCGGGACCCGGTTGCCAGGCGCCCTTGACGACTGGCTTCTGGAACCGGCACGGGCCCATGTCCGCCGCCGGCGTTAGAGTGCGGGGCGATGAATCGGGACCGTGCTTAAGGCCGCCACGGCGACCCGGCGCCGTTGCGCCGCCCTCGCGGAGCGCGGCAGAAAGGGTCGATGGGGGCGCGTGAGCGAAACCAAAACAGTGCAGCGACAAGCTGGACACAGACTGATCTGGAATTTTCGCCCGCTGCGATAGCAGGACGCGCGCTCAATCGGGCCGGGTCAGGACGAACCAGGCGCCGAACGCCATGAGGCCGGCGACCGCCAGGGCCGGAACGAGCCCCGGGTCGGCCAGAAGAAAAAAGAGCGCGTAACCGGCTGTCATGCCCGCCATCGCCACATGTTTGGCGCGCCTGGGGATTGCGCCCCGGTCCCTCCAGGCGCGCAAAGGCGGGCCGAAATGGGTATGCTCAAGAAGCCAGCGCTCCAGCCTGGGCGAGGAGCGGGCAAAGCAGCCGGCCGCCAGGATCAAAAAAGGCGTCGTGGGCAACACCGGCAAAGCCGCCCCGAGGAGCCCCAGCCCCAAAAAAAGCAGACCGAGGCCTCCGAATACAAAGCGCATGGGCCCGAGATGGGGGGCATTAGCGGCTTGCCCGTCGACTGACGGCCGGTCCGGCGACGGTTCCGTGTCTTGATCCCGGTCACTGTCCATGGACCGTGCTCCCGTCAGTGTTGCCTGCGCCCCGGCAGCCCTTGGAGCATTGTTGAGCGCCCTGTGACAAGGGGCGAGGGGCAGGAGAAGTCAGCACTCTTTGGACCAAGCGGACCGGCGCGGAGACGACCATGGTGACATTTTTGGGGGTCCTCGGCCTTTTTCTTCTTGCCCACAGCGCGCCAACCATTCCATCGGTGCGCCGGCGGCTGACGGGTTTGCTCGGCGAGCGCGGGTATCTGGCGCTTTACGTCACGGCCTCCCTGGCGCTGCTGGCCGCGCTCATTTGGTCGGCGGGGCGCGCGCCAGTGGTGCCGTTGTGGTTTGCGGGTCCATGGATGGTCTGGCTCACGGTGCTTGTCACCCTGCCCGCCTTCATGCTGATCGGGGCCGGGCTTGCACACCCCAATGCCCTGTCGGTCAGTCTCGCCGGCGCGCCGGCCGTGCCCGGGGCTGGGCCGGCAGGGGTGAGCGCCCTCACGCGCCATCCCGTGCTGTGGGGCTTTGGCCTGTGGAGCCTTGCGCATGGGGCGGTGAACGGGACGCTCGTTCACGCAATCCTGTTTGGCGGCTTTGCGGCCTTTTCCTTTGCCGGCATGGGGCTCGTGGACGGCAAGCGCCGGCGCATTCTGGGCCTTGAGGCGTGGCAGGCCCATGAGGCGGCACGGCGGGTCGCCGGGATCGGCGCGGTGTTCAGCATCCGAACCCTCGCTGGTGCCAGCGCAGGTCTGGCGTTCTACGCGGTTTTCCTTTTTTGGGCCCACGAGGCCCTGATCGGTGTGAGCCCCCGTCCGCCCTTCTGACGCGGCCACCGGAAAAGCCAGATCCCTCCCGGGTCATGGGCACCGCGCCGTCAGATGGCGGTGCGCAGCATCCACAGGCCGTAGACGGTGATCCCCACCAGACTGGAGACATAAGTCACCGTCAGGAAAACCATCATGAAGAGGAACTTCACGGTCGTTTTGAAGTAGCCCTGGCCGTAGACACGTTTCATGCTCACCAGCAGGTAAAGCGAGATCGACACCAGGAAGAAGATGGCTGTCAGGGAGCCATTGATCAGGGTGCCAATATAATGTGCCTTGAGCACCAGGGCCGTCATCAGGGCGAAGATGAAGGCGTGAAAGTGCAGTGAAAACACCAAGTGATCGATGAAGTAGACACGCCGCTTCAGGCCCCGCCGGCGCCCGTAAAGGACACTGACGACGAAGGCGAACAACGGCACCAGAAAGATCATCAGGCGCGGCAGCCATTCATTCAGGATGGAATTGAAGATCCGCGGATCCGTGGCGATGACGTTGAGGATGCGCAAAAGCTTTGCCCCGTCCTCCCGGCTGCTTTCATCCGTGTTGTTGAGCAGTCGGTTGATCTGCTCTTCTGACAGGGTGTCCCTGGCGCGTTCGCCTTCCTCATCCTCGTCATCTTCAATGGCGACGAACATGCCGATTTTGAAATTTTCGAGGTCGTAGTCGAGGCCGCGTTCCTCTCCATCGGGCCCGTCGAGGGCTATTTGGGTTTTTGGCGTGCCGTCGGGTTCGCTTGCCTCGCCGTCTTTGGCCGGATCGTTGCCGTCCGGTTCGCCCCCATCGGGTGCCTCACTCGGCGCGCGAGAGCCTTCGGCTTCAGCGGGACGCGGGTTCGCGCTCTGCGTCTGCGATGGGGTGTCGCCGGAGGGCGTCCGGTCCGGCGGCGACGCCGGCGAGGCGGGCGCGGCCCCAGAGTCGGGCATTGTAGATGAGCCTGGCATTGTCGGTGAGCCTGGCGTTGTAGGTGGGGCCGGGGTCATGGGCGGTGCCGGCGTTGCGGGTGTTCCGGCCGCGTCCGCGCCAGTGGGGCCTTGCTCCAGGGGCTTATCGCGGCGGTTTTTGAGTTCTTCTTCGGCGAGACTTAAGGCCCGGCGCATGCGCTCCCTGGCCTGGGGCGGAAGGCGCTCCTCCACCGCGCTGAGGTCTTGGGCGATCAGGGCCTCGAGCTGGTCGCTCGACATGCGCTCGAAAGTCTTGGCGACCGCGGCCATGTCGTCCGAACCCTGGCCCAATTCCACCAGGTCGATGGTTTCACTGTCGTCATTGGCCACATCGGCCACGGCGTCGATCAGGCCGTCCGCCTGGATGCGCACGATGGCCACGTCGAAAACGCCCAGCGCAATGAAGAAGATCAGGCTGACCACGAAGTAAAGCCGCAGGGGCGTCACATAGATCCCGCGCCGCCCCTGCATGAAGGCCCGCGTCATGGTTCCGGGCGCCAGCAAGAAAACGGGGATGGAGCGCAGGATACGGCTGTCCCACTGGAACACGTCGCTCATGAATTCGTTGGACAGGGCCACGAAGGGGCGGCGATAATCATCGTCCCTTTGGCCGCAGACACTGCAGAACGGGCCGGTGAGCGGCGTCTGGCAGTTCATGCAGCGCAGGTGTTCGTGGTCCGTGGAGCCTGGTTTCTTGGCCACTGGATCCGGCGGCACCGTACGCCCGTCATCATGGGAGTTGGCCACTCCAGACGTCTGCGCCCGCGCCGGGGTGCGGCCCTTGCGCAAGCTGCCAAATGGCCACCAGCGCCAAGCGCCCTTGGGCGCCCCGTGCGCCTGGCCGGTTTCTCCTGTCCTGGTCATGGCTTCGTCCCCGCCAACCCACGCCCCATTTCGCCAACGGGCGCAGTATAGCAGGACCGGGCGGGATCAGGATTCGAGGAAGGCGCGGTACTCCGGGATGAGCCCCTCTGCCGCCATGGAGACGAGGCGCTGGCCATCGGCTGCGTTCGCACCGCTCGGATCCGAGCCAATCCGCCCATCCGGAAAGCGGGCCCGATAATCTGCCGCCCCACGGATCGGACCAAAGGGCGCGGTCTTGGGCGTCATGGGCGGTGCCGTCCGTTTGATGCGGTCTTCAGCGTCTTGGTACGCATAGTACGTCACGGCGACTTCCGCGGGCGTCGCGTGGCTGCCCAGCCCGTGGGGGTAGAGACGTCGGCACTCCGCCATAATGCCGGGCAGCTCCCACCAATTTCGCCGGGTCAGAACCACGGGGCTGTCCGTGCCCGCAAGGCTGCCTTGTGCGTAAATCTCGCTAAAGGCGGCGTCCATGGTGGCGGCGTTGCCGCCGTGGCCGTTCAGAAAATAAAGGTGCGTGAAACCATGGCGCGTGAGGGAGGTCACCCAGTCCGTGAGCGCCGCAATCATCGTGGACGGGCGCAAGGTGATGGTTCCGGGGAACGCCAAATGGTGCTGCGCCATGCCAACCGCGAAGGTCGGAGCGACCAAAATGTCGCCGTCCTTAGCCGCTTCATCGGCAATCACTTCAGGGCAGATCGCATCGGTGCCGAGCAGGCCGTTGGGCCCATGCTGTTCGGTGGAGCCGATGGGGATGATCAAGCCCTTTGACGTCTCCAGATAGCGTTCGACCTCCATCCAGGTCATTTGGCTAAGGCGCATGGCAGTCTCCGCGAAAGCCCGGCTGCCCTCCCGAAAACGTGATCTTAGCCAGCGGGATGAGAGGTGGGCACGGGCGTGGGGGCTCATGAAGCGCGCCATGCTGCCCCAAGGGAAAGGGCTGCTCAAGCCGTTCCGCCGTGCCGGAGGCGCGGCAACACGTCCACTCTTCTTACGATAAGTCCCTAGGTCCTTGGTATTGGATTTTGATCTGCGTCAAAGCGTAGGCCTGGCCGGCAGTTTGCACTGGACAGATCAATAGGCCTGCGTGAGATTTAAGAGTGAAGGCTGCCCCATTATACCAGCTAACAGCTTAGTCACACAGGTAAAAGTAGCAAGAGTACGACGCAAATCAACGCTACTCGAGATGGGCTGAACCTGGAGGTCGGGGACAGACTTTGCCTTCATCTCAAACTATGCGCAGGGAGGGACCGCATGGCTGAAGAGACAAGACTACAAACTGACGATTCGCACCATTCGAACTACTGGAATGCAAACGTCAGATTGCTGTTTATACTGCTTGGGATTTGGGGATTTGTGGGGTTTGTCCTGTCGATCATTTTGGTCGATGTGCTGGATAACATCCAATTCTTTGGCTTCAAGCTCGGCTTCTGGTTTGCCCAGCAGGGCTCTATTTATGTCTTTGTCATCCTCATCTTCGTCTACGCCTTTGTGATGCATCGCATCGACCGGCGTTTCGGCGTTGATGACGATTGATGCCGGGGGGGA
>CAZVEE010000119.1:0-8015 GCA_964625525.1 uncultured Alphaproteobacteria bacterium
TCTCGGTCTTTGGTTTGGCGCGCTTTCCGGGCGGAAAACCGCGCACACTTTTCCTCAAAGCGCTCTAGGCGGTCTTGTGTGATCAGTGAAACAGTCCGGGCACAAGTCACCACAAGGCTTCGCAGGCGCGCAGCTCGAACCGGCCATGACGGGCGTGAGGATTCCGCCTGTGTTTGTCTTGACTTAGCACAATCGCTATCACGCTCTGACAGGGGCTTTTCCTGACCCAGGGGCTTTCCGAACTTTCCGTAAGGATGATCCGCCTGCCCCATTCCAGACACAATGGATCCAGAGTCTCGCGGCGTTCGGCACCACCGGCGATTTGATTGCCAGGGTGCGCCACCACCAGCCAGGGAGATACCACGCCATGACGGCCGGATGGTTCCTTCTGACCCTGATCATCGCGGGCACCACGATCCTGTTTGCCACCCGCACCAGCAAGCGCGGCTCCCCCCGGGGGCTCGACCGCGCCTTTGATCGCGCCAAGAGCGTGCGCCTCAACGGCGGCATGAAACGCGACCGGCTCTACTGACAGGCGGGCGCGCCTCCTTTCAAGAGACGCTCCGCATACGCCCTGACCAGTGCGCTGGGACCAGATGCGCGCCTTATGAAGGCTCGCGCCCAGGCGGGCACGTGGCGCCAGACGCGAGCATGACCGTTCGGGCATAGACAGGGCCCACCGCTTGGCCTAGAGAGACAGGCATAGCTGTCTCCGGGAGCGGCCCTGATCGGGACCGTGCTCCGTGCGTCCCGCGAGCCAGCCCCACACGCGCGCGGGGCCGGCCGGGACCTCGCGCCGTCCGCTTCGGTGAGGCGCACATGGCGACTTTGCGATCCATCTTTCCCCTGCTTGTGGGCGTGTGGCTGGTCACGACCGGCCATGGCCTCCTGGCCACGATGGTGAGTTTGCGGCTGACAGAAACCTTGTCCTCCGCAACCCTTGTCGGCGTGATCGTGGCGGGATACTTCGCCGGACTCACGCTCGGGTCCCTTGTGTTGGGCCATGTCATCAAAAGCTTCGGCCATATCCGAACCTTTACCGCCTGCGCGGCCGGGTTCGCTGCGGTGGGCCTCCTCCATGATCTGATCCCGGAAGGTCCACAGTGGTTCGTGCTGCGGGTCGCACAGGGCTTTTGCATCGCCGGCGTCTACATGTGCATGGAGAGCTGGCTGAACGATCAGGCGGCGGAGGATGGGCGCGGCCTGGTGCTGTCAATCTATGTGGCTGTGATCCATCTGGGGCTCGGCGGCGGGCAGTTACTGCTCCTTGTGGTGGATCCGTTCGGGGGGCTGGTGTTCACAGTGGCGACCCTGGTGATGATCATCGCCGTGGTGCCGGTGGCGCTCACGGGCACGCCGGCCCCGCCCCTGCCCGTCTCCACCATTCTGCCCTTGCGCATTTTGATGAAAGCATCACCGCTGGGCGTCATGACCACCATCGCCTCGGGCATCCTGGCTGGGGCGTACTTCACTCTGGGCCCGGTCTTTGCCTCGGAAACGGGATTGAGCGGACAGCAGGTGGGCCTCTTCATGGCCGCGCTGACTTTCGGTGGCCTGGTGCTGCAATTCCCGTTGGGGCGGATGTCGGATCAGTTTGACCGGCGACTGGTGCTCGTGGGCCTTTTTGCGGTCATTAGCGTGGCGGGCCTTTGCAGCGGCCTGATGGCGGCGACTGTGGACCCGATCTGGTCTTATGTGATGATGGCGGGGCTGGGCGGGTTGATCTTCACGCTCTACCCGCTGGGGGTGGCGCATACCTATGACTTCGTGGCGTCCGAAGACCTGGTCGGCGCGGCAGCGAGCCTGGTGCTCATTTACTCTTTCGCCTCGATCCTGGGGCCGATCCTGGCGGCGCTGGTCATGGATGCCATGGGTCCGGCGGGGCTGTTCATGTTCTCCTCCGTGATTACGGGGGCCATGGTGGTGTTCAGCCTGTATCGGCACCAGGAAGGGGACGCGCTGCCCCCGGAAGAGGAGCACAATCCCTATCTGGCCATTCCGCGCACCACACCCGTGGCGGCTTATCTCGACCCGCGAGCGGAGGAAGACCAGCTCTCCTTTGATTTCGACGCCGCCGCTGAAGACGACGCGCCAGAGACCGAAACACCGTCTTGAGCCCGGACAGACCGCGTCCGTGACGGGTGGGCGGGCCATGGTCTCCCGCGTGCAATGGCCTAAGTCACTGCGTGTGATCAGTAACGGAGCCCTCGCATGTCCTCCCTGACTTCGTTTCCCGCCCCTGTGACCGCGGTTGTCGTCGGCGCCACGGGCGGCCTTGGCGCGGCGTTCCTGCGCGCGCTGACCGAGGATCCGTGCGTTGATCAGGTGCTCGCCTGTGCCCGGCACGCACCGGATGATCTGCCGGCCGGTGCCACTTTCGCGCCACTCGACCTGACCGACGAAGCCAGCATTGCCGCCGCCGCCGCAACAGCCCAAAGCCTGGGCCCTATCCGGCTCGTGATTGTGGCCAGCGGCATCCTGCATGAGGGCGATGCGGTGCTGCCGGAAAAGACCTGGCGCAGCCTTGATGCAGGTGCCATGGCGCACGTGTTCCGCATCAACACCATTGGTCCGGCCCTGGTGGCCAAGCATCTCCTGCCGCTGCTGCCGCGTGAGGGCAAAAGTGTCTTTGCCGCCCTGTCGGCGCGCGTAGGCAGCATTGAGGACAATCACATCGGCGGCTGGTACGCCTATCGCGCGTCGAAAGCAGCCCTCAACATGGTCATCCGGACCCTGTCCATCGAGCAGGCCCGGCGCTGGAAAGAGGCCGTGTGCATCGGCCTGCATCCGGGCACCGTGGATAGCGCCCTGTCAGCCCCGTTCCAAAGCAATGTGGCCGACGGGAAGCTGTTCACGCCGGATTATTCGGCCGACCGACTGCTCCAAGTGATCGACGGGGCCACTCCAGATCAAACCGGCCAGACCCTGGCCTGGGATGGCGCCCGCATCCCGTTCTAGCAGTGCCCGCCGAATCACAACCCGCATAACGTGTTCACATCTCGCACTTTGGCCTAATCGCGCTGGACGCGCGACGGGGTGCATGGTTCCTGGCCGTAGTCCATAGAACCAGTATGGGCTTGTTCCGAGGGAGCCACCATGACACGCACCGCACTGCTGATGACCGGCCTGCTGGCCGGAACCGCCGCCTTCGCGCTGAATGTGGACATCGTCCCCAGCGCCCAAACTCAAGATCCCGCCGCCGCTGTGCTGGCCGACACCCTGAAGCCCCGGGCGCGGTGTTCCAGCCGGCCGGGCTCAGAGGCCAGCCGCTCCTTGCGCCTGCGGTTTGCCCAGGCCTTCGCTGCGCCGGACAAGGCCCGTCACCAAGCGATGGGCTCGCCCCAGTCAAACCTGCCGCCCCTTTACGAGGGTCTCGGCGCCGTGACGATCTCGGTTACGAGCGATCGTGACGATGCGCAGGCCTATTTCGACCAAGGCCTTCGGTTTGCCTATGGCTTCAACCATTTCGAGGCCGAGCGTGCCTTCCGCGCCGCGCAGACGCTTGATCCCTCGTGTGCCATGTGCGCCTGGGGCGAGGCTTTGGTGCTGGGTCCGAACATCAACGCGCCCATGAGCCCCCAGGCCGTGGTGCCGGCGTTCAATGCCATCGCGCGCGCCCAGGCGCTGGCCGAGACGGCCACCGAGAAAGAACAGGCCCTGATCGCGGCGCTGGCGGAACGCTACAGCCCCGATCCGAACGCCGACCGGGCCATTCTGGACCGCGCCTATGCGGATGCCATGATGGACGTGGCCGAAACCTATCCGGATGATGACAATATCCAGGTGCTGGCCGCGGAAGCGATCATGGACACCCAGCCCTGGAATTACTGGGCGCCGGATGGCGAGCCCCTGGGCGATGCGGGTACGGCCATCGACATGATGGAAACAGTGCTGGCGCGCAATCCCGCGCATCCGGCGGCGATCCATCTCTATATCCACCTGACCGAAGCCTCACGCTCGCCGGAAGTGGCGGAGGCCCATGCGGAGCGCCTGGCCCCGCTGGTGCCCGCATCCGGTCACCTGGTGCATATGCCCAGCCACACCTATTTCGTCCTGGGTCGGTACAAGGACTCGCTCGACGCCAATATCGACGCCGTGGCGGCGGACGAGGCTTATCTCAACTCAGCCGAAGGCGATACCAGCTTTTACGCCAACAGCTATTATCCGCATAATGTGCATTTCGTGCTGACCTCGGCCCAGGCCATCGGGCGGCGCGACGTGGCCATGGATGCGGCACGCAAGCTCAGCGGCATGGTCAGCCCGGAGATGATGGCCGTCGCGCTGTGGACCCAGTCCATTGAGGCCGCCCCGCTCGTGGCCATGGCCCAATTCGGTGATACCGATAGAATCATGGCGGCGCCCAAGCCCGATGATGCCTTCCCCTATGTGCAGGCTCATTGGCATTATGCGCGGGCACTTGCCTTTGTGCAGACCGGTGATCTGACGGCAGCCAGCGCGGAAGCCGACGCCATTGCAATCCTTGCCGCCGATGCGCGCATGGCTGACCTGATCAATGGCGGCTTGCCGGCTCAGCCGGTGGCCCTGATCGCCGAAGCGGTGGCACGCGGCAAGATGGCCATGGCGCAGAATGATCTGGATACGGCCATTGCGCTGTTTGCCCGTGGGGTGGAGCTACAGGACGCACTGCCCTACATCGAGCCGCCCTTCTGGTACTATCCGGTCGCCCAGAGCCTGGGTGCGGCCTATCTGCAAGCCGGGCAACTGGAAGACGCGGAAGCAGCGTTCCGCAAAGCGCTGGTGACGTCGCCCAACAACGGCTGGGCGTTGCACGGCCTGGCGGTCACTTATGAGCGCATGGGAAGGGCGGATCTGGCGGCGACGGCGCGCCAGGCCCATGAGCGGGCCTGGGACGGCGGCGAACCGCCTGCCCTGAACACGCTTTAAGGCCGGAACCGGACGATCTGTTAATCGGCGAGGCGGACTTCAACCGCCTCGCCGGGCAAAATCGCCACGCGCGGGACATCGTTGCCGCGCACCCAGCCCCGCAACATCTGGGCACTATCGAAAGGCAGTGCCACGCGCCCCTTGGCATCGACGATGATACAGCCGCCGGTGCCCCCGACCGCCCGCACTTCCAACAGGGCCGCCTTGCCGGCGGCTTCCGGCCCCATCCGCTTCAATTCCATGAGATCCGCCACTCGGCGCGCGAATGCGACGCGGGCGAACGGATCGCCCTTGCCGGTTGCGCTCACCGCACAGACTGGATTATCGGCCCACGTCCCAGCCCCGATAATGGGCGAATCACCGATCCGCCCGGGCCATTGGTTGACAAGCCCTCCCGTGGAGGTCGCCGCCGCCAGATTACCGCGCTTGTCGCGCGCCACCGCACCCACTGTGCCATTGGCACCGTCACTGTGGTCGAGCACCACCTTGCCCGTGTCGCGAATGGCTTCCCACTGCTCAATGCGGGCAGGCACTTTGAAATAGTCCTGGGGTTCCATGGCAAGCCCGGCCTCGCGGGCGTAAGTGTCGGCCGCCTCCCCCGCGAGCACCACATGCGGGCTTTTGATGACCGCTTCAGCCCCTTTGATGGGATTGCGGATCAGAGCCGCGCTCGCGACGGCGCCTGCTTTACGGCCCTTGCCGTTCATGACGGAGGCGGACAGTTCCACACTGCCATCAGCACAAAGCGCCGCGCCTTGTCCCGCATTGAACAGGTCACAATCCTCCAGAACGCAGACGGCGGCCACAACCGCTCGCAAGGCTGTACCGCCGCGCTGAAGGATCTTCTGCCCTTCATACAAAGCCTGCCCCAGGGCAATTTCATAAGGCAATCTTTGCGGGTAACGGGTCTTGGGCTTGGCCAATCGACCAGCGCCCCCATGCACAGCCAGCGCAATCGGCGCGTCACTCACAGCAGGATCTCGCTTAACTGCTTCAGGTTCCGGATCATATTGTTGAACACCGGAACATCCACCCGCTGTTTCAACTCCTTAATCATCAGCGGCGACGAGGTACACCGCCCCGACAACGCATCCGCCGACAGCTTGAATTCCTCATCGAGGATCCGCAAACCGCCAATGGCCGAGAAGGCATCGGTGGCCGAGAAAATCAGCCGATGGATCCGGCTGCGGACATACTCATCGCGCAGCAGCATAGCCGTCTCGCGCTGTAAAATGCCGTCGGCGAACTCCACCACCCAGTATTTCTGGGGATTGTTCGCATAGCGCGCATCGAGATTGCGGAAGATGCTGACGACTTCCTCCTGATCCAACATATAGGTGGATGGATAGCCCAGATAGGTGAAGTCCGACACGCTTTCCGCACCGGCATCCTGCATGTGCAAGATGTCTTTCAGCGTCGCCGTGCCAGTGACCTTACTGGCGCGCACCGCATGCCCCATGGCCGTGAGCGCCCAGCAGCAGGCAATAGCTGAGGTGCTTTTGCCTGAATTCATGCTGGTGCCCACATTGAGGATCAGCTTGGCGCGTTTTTTGGTCTCGTCCACCGGCGCCTTAGGCTGGGCCAGAGGGAAGTTCCGGGTGTTGAGCACCTGGCCATCCGCATCCACCACATAGCCGAGGATCTCAATCTTGGTGGGATCCTTGGAGCCGGAGTTTTTCTCGCGCATGGTGCCCACAAGGCCAGAGCGTGCCAGCAGATCCACTTCCCGCCAATTCGCTTCCGGTACCGTGCCCTCAAAGGCATCGGGCGCATAGCGACCGCCGAAGACGAACACCGCACGGCGCCCATCGTCGATGATGTGAATGCGGCCTTCCTTGTTCTCCAAAGAACTGTGTTGGCCGATATAGCTGACCCGGCCATAGGCCACGTCGCCATGCTGCGGCGCCCGGTCCAGGGCCGCATAATGCTTGATTTGCGTCGGCTTGATCGTGAAGGCCGCGCTGGGCAGAAGAAAACCGGGACGGATCGCTTCCATACTCAGTCTCCTTGAGACAGTCGCTAAACGGAGGATTGAAGCCCATCGCCGCCATCCGGGCGGCGGTCCAATGGATGTATACGCGTTGAGGGGCAAGGCACGAGCGGCCCAGATCCCCGGCGCCAGTCCTGGTGGCGGATGCGCGGCGACCGCGCCGCGCACTCCATGACCGTTGAGGTCATGACCCTTGAGACAGGTTCATTGACACCGTTTCATTGAGACAGATTCGCATCGGTCCGTGTGGAGGCGACAGGACGTCGCCGAAAACCGAGGTGAGACTTTAAGGACGGAACGCAAAGAGGATCAAGCGTTAAAGGTCAGCCAGACAGCTCGTATTCATCGCTTGACAAGGCCGGCGCGGCAGAACGCCGCGGGATCTCGCCCTCTCCATCGGGGAGAAAAAACGAACAAACGCAAAAAAAAGATCAGGTGGCCAAAAAGAAAGGCCGCCACCTGCCACACAGACAGGGGACGGCCTTTCCGTGAGCGGACCGGCCGCTCGGGTCCTTGCGCGTCTTAGCGCACGCGTGCACCGCCGGAGAGCGAAGGCTGCTCCGCTGTCCGAATGCACCACAGGAGCCCTTGCGGCTGGCCTTGCATCTCACTCGACATCGGATCACCTCCTTTCTGCTTGTTGAACACCCGAAGAATCTACCGTCAGACCTGCCTCCGGCGCAATAACCATCTCAAGGCATTTTCGAGGCAGCAGAGTGTGCGGTTTGGGCCCTCCGGACAAAGGTCATGGCGCCTCCCAAAAATCATCATGCATTCCAAAGAACGGCACCAAGTGTGGCTCCCAAGACCATGATCATCCCCGCCACATTCAGCATAATGAGGGTCATCATGGTCAAGACTGCGGCCCTCCAAACGAGCCCGCCCGTCGTCTGCGCATAGCGGCCCCGCCCGACGCGCATAAACCAGACCGCCCCCACGACGGCATAGCCCAAAGTCAGGAAAGCCCCATAGGCAATCCATTCAGGCACAACCAAAATGCCATAGGTCAGAAATCCGTAAGCAGATATGGCACATCCCAACAGAAAGGCCGTGCGGAACGCGCGGACCCAAGTGGGTGCACCCCAGAACCGCAATATGGCGGCATAAGGCACAATCACAC
>CAZVEE010000120.1:0-7909 GCA_964625525.1 uncultured Alphaproteobacteria bacterium
GCCCAACGGGACAATTCGGAACATTCTCGGGGGCACCGTGTTCCGTGAGCCAATAATCTGACGCAACGTGCAGCGCCTGGTGCCGGGCTGGACGCATCCGATCGTCATTGGGCGTCACGCCTTCGGCGACCAGTATCGCGCCACCGACTTCAAAGTGCCGGGCACGGGCAAGCTCACAGTCCGCTTCGAGCCCGATGACGGCAGCGCCCCCATCGAACATGAAGTGTTCCAGTTCCCCGGCTCGGGCGTGGCGATGGCCATGTACAATCTGGATGACTCGATCCGCGATTTTGCCCGCGCCTGCATGAACTACGGCCTTGAGCGTGGCTGGCCGGTCTATATGTCCACCAAGAACACCATCCTGAAGGCCTATGACGGGCGCTTTAAGGACCTGTTCCAGGACGTCTATGAGGCAGAGTTCGAAGCCGCGTTTAAGGCCAAGAACATCCATTACGAGCACCGCCTGATCGACGATATGGTGGCCGCCGCCATGAAATGGGACGGCAAATATATCTGGGCCTGTAAAAACTATGACGGCGATGTGCAGTCGGACACAGTGGCCCAGGGGTTCGGCTCGCTCGGCCTGATGACCAGTGTGCTGATGACCCCGGACGGCAAGACCGTAGAAGCCGAAGCCGCGCACGGGACGGTGACCCGTCACTACCGCGCGCATCAGCGCGGGGAGCAGACCAGCACCAACTCCACCGCCTCCATCTTCGCCTGGAGCCGGGGCCTCGCCCATCGCGGCAAGCTCGACGAAAACGAGACCCTGCGCCGCTTCGCGCAGACGCTGGAAGACACGGTCGTGGGCACCATCGAGGCCGGCTTTATGACCAAGGACCTGGCACTGCTGATCGGTGATGAGCAATCGTGGCTGTCCACCGAAGGCTTCCTGGACAAGATCGACGAACGCTTCCAGGATGCCATGAGCAAGTGGTGAGGAGCCGGGGCCCGCATCTGGGGCGGGCCCTGCCTCACGATCCCTCCATTGGTCCGGCGCGTTAGGGCGATCCGACGCGCCGGTTTCCTTAAGACGCCCGGCTTATATGGGACTTGGTCATGCGTGTCGGCATGCGGTTCGGGAGTGAGAGCGGCAGACGGGCCCTTGCGCGCAGCCTGCGGCACGGGCCGTGGCGCATGGTGTCGCGATACCTGGCCGGCGCGGCAATCGCGGCCCTCGGTCTCCTCGCCCCTCTCCCGCTTCAGGCCCAGCCCGATACGGTTTCAATCCTGGAACGTAATGAAGTGCTGGAGCGCGCCGCCCCGTTCGGTCGCGCCTTCCGCGCCGATGACGAGCGGCTGCGCAATCCGCGCGCCACGCCCGGTGCCCTGCCTCCTGTTGATGCGTTTCTCGCCGATGCCTCCACGGCCCAGCCGACCCTGTCACCGGACGGGCGCTATCTCGCTGTCGTGGAAACGGAAGGCCAGCGCAAATATGTCGCGAAATATCGTCTGACCGCAGACGGCCTGACACGCCTGCACAATCTCGATGTGACGAACATGGCGGTGCGGGGGCTGCATTGGGCCACGCCGGACCGGCTGCTGGCGCGCTTGCAGCGGCGCGATCCGGTGACGCGGCGCAGTGTGGTCGTGGCACCGAACCGGTCGAGCCTAGAAATCTATCCCGCTCATGTGGTGGCCTCCGATGCGGATGGCAGCGACATGATCGTTCTTCTCGACGGGATCGAGGAGATCGATAGCGCTTTTGACCGCTCCACCATCGTGCATATGCTCCCCGACGCGCCGCGCCATGTGCTGCTGGCCGCGCGCGATACCACGGGTCTGCGCACGGGATTGGTGGTCTACCGCGTGGACATTCACACCGGTGCCGCCCAATTGGTGGAACGGGGGCGCGATGAAACGCGGGCCTTCCTCGCCGACCCGAGCGGCGCCATCCGCTTGCGAACGGATGATGCGCCCGATGGTGACCTGACACTGCATGCGCGCCTGACGCCCGGCGGCCCGTGGCGCGAAATCGCCCGTTTTCTTCCGGGCCGCATTCCAGACCTGTTTCCCGTGGCGTTCGACCGCAATCCGGGCACCTTGATCGCGCTGGCGCCTCGCTTCGGCGATCGCATGGCGCTGACCCCTTTCGATCTGGCCGCGCGCCGTTTGGACGCGCCGGTGTTCCTGCACCCGGAATATGATGTTTCTCACGCCATCCTCGATCCGTTCAATCAGTCCCTGATCGGCGCGGAATTTATCGCTGACGCGGTCCGTCAGTCCTTTTTCGACCCCGCGCTTGAACAGTGGAACACAGACCTTCAGGCTCTGGCGGAAACCGACGGCGCAGCGCGCATCGTCTCCAAAACGCAAGACGACCGGCTGATGGTGGTGCAGACCGTCGGGCCTAGCGATTTCGGCACCTACATCCTTGTCGATACCCAGACCGCCGATCTTCAACTCATCGGCAAACGGATTGAGCATATCGCACCGGATTATCTGGGCACCACCGTAGCCTTCGATGTGGCAACCCGAGACGGGTTGACCTTGCGCGCCTATCTGACCCTGCCGCCGGGGCATGAGACCGGCTCGGCGCCGCCGCTCGTGGTGCTGCCCCATGGCGGACCGGAACGCCGCGACGCGCTCGGCTGGAGCGCATGGGTGCAGTTCCTGGCCTCGCGCGGTTATGCGGTACTGCAACCCAATTTCCGGGGTTCATCTGGCTACGGACGGATCTTTGCGCAACTGGGCCACGGCGAATGGGGCCGGGCCATGCAAGGCGATATCACCGACAGTGTGCGGCATGTGATCGAGGCTGGCCTGGCGGATGCGCGGCGCGTGTGCATTGTGGGCGCCAGTTATGGCGGCTATGCCGCGCTTGCCGGTGCGGCTTTCACACCGGAGCTTTACCGCTGCGCGATCAGCGTCAATGGTGTCAGCGATCTCACGGCCATGCTGGACAGCAAACGGGTGCATGCCAAAAGCTACGCCTATTGGAGCCGCTCTATCGGTGATCCGTACCAGAACGAACAGCGCCTTTATGACGCCTCCCCCATTAATGCGGCCGAGGCTGTGCGCGCGCCGGTGCTGCTCATTGCCAGCGAATATGACACCACCGTGCTGCCCCGCCAGAGCATCCGCATGGCCGGGGCTCTGCGCGAGGCTGGTAAGAGCGTGACCTATCGCGAGATCCGTGACGAAGGGCACAGCTTTGCCAGCATCGGTGCCCGGCGCGAGGTACTGCTGGCCATTGAAGCCTTCCTGGCCCGCCATATGGCCGAGTGACTCACGTGCTGCGCCGCAGCACAACTCATCTCTCCCCTTAAGCTGAACCCCACATGAACGGGGCGGACCGGTTCCGTTCAGTGATCGCCCTGTACCCATGATGACATGAGGGCCGATAGCCGGTCCTCCTCCATGTGTGAGGAGAGGGAATGATGGTCAAACCAATCATGCGCTTTGTGGCGCTGTGCTTTGCCGTCGTCCTGTGCGCTCCGGTCTTTGCCGGTGACGCGTACGCGGACGAAACCAGCACGCGCACCACGTCGGAAACAATCCAACTGGCCCAGAACCGGGGCGAAGTCTGCTGCCGCGACAATGGCATCGACCGTTTCACCACGCGGCAACGCTGCCGCAACCGAGGCGGGCGAATCGTCAATGAC
Organism: uncultured Alphaproteobacteria bacterium; assembly: GCA_964625525.1. Lineage (GTDB taxonomy): Bacteria > Pseudomonadota > Alphaproteobacteria > JAJFIK01 > JAJFIK01 > CAZVEE01. Next base: position 3,606 of record CAZVEE010000120.1, read on the forward strand.
CGCCAGTGTTTGTTCGATCGGCCGAACGAGCAGCCCGTGTGCTGCCGGGACAATGGCCGCTACATCGTCAAATCTCGCCGCAACTGTAACCGCTCGGGCCGCATTGTGGACTTCAGAAACTGTCGCGGTGGTCGTGGCAATGGTGCCGAAGTCTGCTGTGCCCGTAATGGCCGGGACCGCTTCACCACGGCTCGCACCTGTCGCCGTAATGGGGGCCGGATCGTCGCTGACCGTCGCTGCTTTGACGGCCGGGGTAACGGCAATCGCGCCGCAGTGTGCTGTGCTCGCAATGGCCGGGACCGCTTCACCACAGTGCGCGCCTGTCGCAACAATGGCGGCCGCGTGGTTGCTGATCGCCGCTGCCGGAACAATGGCGGTCGAGGCAACCAAGTCTGCTGCGTGGACAATGGTCGCGACTTCTTCACGTCGGCCCGCTCCTGCCGCAATCGCGGTGGCCGGGTCGTTGCAGACCGTCGCTGCCTGAACGATGCCGGTGGTGGTGGCGGTGAGCGCGTCTGCTGCCAGCGGGGCCGCCGCGACTTCTTCACCAACCGTCGCACGTGTCGCCGGGATGGTGGCCGGGTCGTCGCCGACCGTCGCTGCATCGACCGGCCGGGCGGCGTTGGGGAAGTCTGCTGCCAGCGTGGCGGCCGTGACTTCTTCGTCGATAATCGCCACCAATGCCGGCGCAACGGTGGACGGGTGGTCTCAGACCAGCGCTGCCGGATCCGCTAAATCGGCCACACTGAATGAAGAGAGGCGCCCGCACCCCGCGAGCGCCTTTTTTGCGCTCCGACATCAGCGGTCAGACGCTGTGGCGGCACGCGCGGCCCTAAAGCGCTTTCTAAAGCGTTTTCAGCAAAAGTGTGTGCGGCTTTACGCCCGGAAAACGCTCTAAACCAACGACGTAGAACTGTTTCAATGAGCAGGTTTTCATTGAAACGGCTCTACAATTGACGCCGCCATGACGAGCCTCAGGACGCCTCGGCCAGGGCCCGCAGCCCATCCTGGATCGCCGCGAGGCCGGCGTCGGCCTGCGCGGGGTCGGCGCCACCGGCCTGAGCCATGTCGGGCCGGCCGCCGCCGCCCTTGCCGCCCAAGGCTTCCGAGCCCAGCTTCACCAAATCGACGGCATTGAACCGCGCGGTTAGGTCGTCGGTCACGCCCACGGCCACAGCGACCTTGGCATCTTCAACCGCGACAAAGGCTACTACGCCGGTGCCCACCTTTTTCTTGGCGTCATCAATGAGACCGCGCAGGGCTTTCGCAGAGACCCCATCCAGGCGCTTGGCGATCAGCTTAACGCCGCCCACCTCGGCAATATCATCGCCGTCCCCTGCGCCACCGCCGCCAAGGGCCAGCGCTTTTTTGGCGTCAGCAAGCTCGCGTTCGAGGCGTTTGCGCTCCTGCATCAGACCTTCCAGGCGCGCAGGCACATCGCCCGGCGTGGTTTTGAGCAACAGGGCTGCGTCCTTCAGGATCTGGTCCTGGTCGTTGAGATACGTCCGTGCGCCCTCGCCCGTCATGGCCTCGATGCGGCGCACGCCGGCAGAGACCCCGCCTTCCGACAGGATCTTGAACAGGCCAATTTCGCCGGTGCGCCCCACATGGATGCCCCCGCACAATTCGATCGAATAGGCGTGGCCCGGACGCGTGCTGGCCGCATCGGTCGCCATTGTCAGCACGCGGACCTCATCGCCGTATTTCTCACCGAAAAGGGCCAGCGCCCCCGCCTCAATGGCCTCATCCGGTGTCATCAAACGGGTGGTAACCTCACCGTTCTGGCGGATCTTGGCGTTCACCTCCGCTTCGACGGCCGCCATTTCCTCCGCGCTCAGCGCTTTGGGATGGGAGATGTCGAAACGCAGCCGGTCCGGCGAGACCAATGAGCCTTTCTGCGTGACATGCTCGCCCAGGCGACGGCGCAGAGCCTCGTGCAGCAAGTGGGTCGCGGAGTGATTGGCGCGAATCGCCGTTCGGCGCTCGGCGTCCACGACCATGTCTACCTCATCGCCGACGGCCAGGCGCCCGGCGCGCACGGTGGCTTTGTGCGCGAAGACCGTGCCCAATTTCTTCTGTGTGTCGGTGACGGCAATGTCGGTCGTGGTACCAGCGCGGATCACCCCGGTGTCGCCCACCTGCCCGCCGGATTCGCCGTAAAACGGCGTCTGGTTCACGATGATGTCCACCACGTCGCCGGCCTCAACCGCTTCGACGCGCTCACCGTCCTTGACCAAGGCGGTGACCACCGCTTCGGCGCGCTCGCCCGCATACCCGAGGAAATCCGTGGCGCCCACATCGTCCTGGAGCGTAAACCATAAGGCTTCGGTGGCGGCATCGCCGGAGCCGCTCCAGGCCTTGCGAGCCTCGGCGCGCTGGCGCTCCATCGCGGCGTCAAAGCCTGCCATATCCACGCCGATCCCGCGCGCGCGCAAAGCGTCTTGGGTGAGATCCACGGGAAAACCATAGGTGTCGTACAGTTTGAACGCCACGTCCCCAGAGAGTGCACCGCCTTCGGCCAGATCCGCCGTTTCCTCGTCCAGGAGCTTGATGCCGCGCTCCAGGGTCTGGCGGAAACGGGTTTCTTCCAACTTCAGCGTTTCGGTGACGAGGGCGCGGGCGCGCTCCAATTCCGGATAGGCATCACCCATTTCCTGCAACAGCGCCGGCACAAGCTGCCACATAAGCGGCTCGGGCGTGCCCAGCAAATGCGCGTGCCGCATGGCCCGGCGCATGATCCGGCGCAGCACATAGCCGCGCCCGTCATTGGCCGGCAGCACCCCATCGGCAATCAGAAAGCTGGACGCGCGCAAGTGATCAGCGATGACGCGGTGGCTTGCCAGCGCCTCCCCCGCCGCCGGGGCCTTCGACAGTTCGACAGATGTGTCGATCAGCCGGCGGAAGAGGTCGATATCGTAATTGTTGTGCACCCCTTGCAGGACCGTGGTCAGACGCTCCAGCCCCATGCCGGTATCGATAGAGGGCTTGGGCAGGTCGATGCGCTTGTCCGCCGTCACCTGTTCAAACTGCATGAACACCAGGTTCCAGATCTCGACAAAGCGGTCGCCGTCCTCGTCCGGGCTGCCGGGCGGGCCACCGGGGATCTCCGGCCCGTGATCGTAGAAAATCTCTGAACACGGACCGCACGGCCCCGTATCGCCCATGGCCCAGAAATTGTCTTTGGTCCCGATGCGGATGATCCGGTCATCCGGCAGACCCGCAATCTTGCGCCACAGGTCAAAGGCGTTGTCATCGCTCTCGAACACGGTGACAAGCAGGCGGTCCGGATCAAGCCCTAGCTCGCGAGTGACCATGGTCCAGGCGTGGGTGATGGCCTCGTCCTTGAAATAATCACCGAAGGAGAAGTTCCCCAGCATCTCAAAGAAGGTGTGGTGGCGGGCCGTATAGCCCACATTGTCCAGATCATTGTGCTTGCCACCGGCGCGCACACATTTCTGAGACGAGGCCGCGCGGGTGTAGTCCGCGGTTTCAGCGCCCGTGAACAGGTTCTTGAACGGCACCATGCCCGCATTGACGAAGAGCAGCGTCGGGTCGTTTTGCGGCACCAGCGGTGCGGAGGGCACCACGGTGTGATCCTGGGCGGCGAAATAATCGAGGAAAGTTTTGCGGATCTCTCTCAGGCTGGTCATGGCTGCCTCTCAGCCACGCGGGCACGGCCTTAAGGGCCGCCTGCTCCCGCGCGCGCATCTGCATGGTCGGGGTCACACGTGACCGGGCCCGCTTGGGCCCGGGTCAAGGAGGTTCAGCCGTCAGATGTAGAGCATTTCGCCCGCAACGCCAAAGGGTGCGCTGGCGCCGTGGGAGGGCGCGCCCGCATGCTTAGCCACATGCTTAGCCATCGGCCGCGGCGGGACCATCCTCGTCCAGGTCATCGCCCTCTTCTTGATTGAGGAGCAGGTCCTCGGCGATGAGGCCCGCATTCTGGCGGATCGCATGTTCGATACGCGCGGCCATGTCCTCATGATCGCGTAAGAACTGCTTGGCGTTTTCCCGGCCCTGGCCGATGCGTTGGCTGTCGAAGGAGTACCAGGAGCCTGATTTTTCCACCACATTGGCCTTCACCCCCAGATCGACAAGCTCGCCCATCTTGGAAACGCCTTCGCCATACATGATGTCGAATTCCACCTGCTTGAAAGGCGGGGCCACCTTGTTCTTGACCACTTTCACGCGGGTCTGGTTGCCCACCACTTCGTCGCGGTCCTTGATGGCCCCGATGCGGCGAATATCGAGGCGCACGGAGGAATAGAACTTCAAGGCGTTACCGCCGGTGGTGGTCTCGGGGC
>CAZVEE010000121.1:0-7856 GCA_964625525.1 uncultured Alphaproteobacteria bacterium
CAAGCCCCACAAGGCCGGACAACGGACAGGCCGCAAAAAAAGCGACCAAGGGGGCTTCGCCCCCTTGGAACCCCCAGGAAAAGGGTAAGAGCGTAAAAGGGCAAAGGGTGATTAAAGCGTTCTCGCGATCCGAAAGCCGAAGTCGTAGATCCGGACCCCGGGATCGTACCCGATGCGGAAGGCGGAGCGCAGGTACCGTGGAGAGTAATCCCCGGACCCGCCCCGCAAAACGCGGGGAGTTGAGTCGGTCTCTGTCAGCCATGCGGTGCCGTCATTTGGGGCGCCGCGATAATTCTCATGCCAATGATCCGCACACCACTCCCAGACATTACCGTGCATGTCGTAAAGACCCCACGCATTCGGTAAAAACATGCCCGCAGGTGTTGTCTTGCGGCGGTCTATGCCGCCGCTGTTCGATCCGGCGAAGTTTGCCTGGTCTGTTGTGATCATGTCGCCAAAGGCATAGTCCGTGGTCGTGCCCGAACGGCAGGCGGCTTCCCATTCCGCTTCGCAGAGCAGCCGCCATTGCTGCCCGGTCTGACCGGACAGCCAGGCGCAATAGGCTTGAGCATCGTTCCAGCTCACATTGATGGCCGGTCGGCGCTCCCGACCCATGCCGCGATCCCACGGCAATGGACGGCCCGTGGCATGCGCAAAAGCATCATATTCCGCAAAGGTGACAGGGAACCGCGCGATGGCGAAGGCATGTTGAAACGTCACGTCACGGGGCGGGCGTTCATTCTCATGCCCGTGTCCGTCTTCCGATCCCATACGGAAGGTGGTTCCCTTTTCCACGACCGCGAAAAGGCCCGGCGCGTCTGGAAGGCATTGCCGCAAGAGACGGGCGTCGGCAAAGGCGGTCAGATTGTCCGGAACAGTGTCCGCCGCCGCAGTCCAATCGTCCGTAGTTAAACCATTTTCTGCGTTTGTTGCCATCAGGGCGCATGCATAAGCCGCCGTGATGGCAATTTCAGGGGCTTCCGAGCGCGACTGGCTGATTTTTTCCGGCAGGCGTTCCGCGAAGCGAAGGATTGCTATGCCTCGGTCCTTTCTTTCACGCGCGACATCGTCGGTCGGGCGCGTACTGCCGTCTTGTGTTTCGGCAACCGGATTGCGTGCAAGAGCAAGGGCAATCCGAGCCGCCAGCGCATCCGTCTCAAGGGGCCGATGATGGTCGTTGAGCCAAGTTGTCAAGATATGCGGTGTGTCGACAGAATCGGAATATCGGGGATCGCCGCGCTCATATTGATCGGTCAGTTTTGTGATCGCTGCGATACGCGCATCCGCATCGCGCATGATCTTGGCGCGGGCCTGCCCTTGAGTGGCGGGTACCGCGATCCGATGTAATTCCTTGGCTTCGTAATTAGGGAACGATGCGATTTCATGCTGATACGCCAGCGCGAGGCTTGGCGGACGGATCATTCGATTGCCCAAGGCGCTGAAATACCGTCGTTCCGAGAACGGATCGAGGATGGGCAGAAGCCCCTCAAAAAAAGCTTCATTCTGCTTCCGGGCGCGCGATGCAATGCTTGCGGCTTGGAGCAATGCCGCGAGCAGCAACAGGTCAAGTGAGGCACGCACGACGAAAATAAGCTGAGCGCCTAACGGGCTTCTCGCCTCGAAATCGGTTCCGTTTTTGACATTGAAGACCTCGGACCAATCCACAAAGGGAACGGATTTCATCAGTTCCGCGCCGAAAAAGGTCAGCCATTGGATGAATTCGCCCCATGCGGTGTCCGCCGTAACCGCACCGTTTGTCAGGGAAAAGGCATTGTATACCAGGTCTGCCTGGCGCAGGCCAAGAGGGGCCAGAAGGAAGAGGAACAGCAGCGCGATCATTGCCTCGTCACGCAGATCCTCCGCGAAGCCCACCCGCATACGCTCCGGCGATTGCTGACGTTCCGTAAGGAACACTTCGCGGTCGCGCTCGATCCATTGCCAACGGCGGACGATCGCCAGAATGATGACGATCCCCACGTTGATAGCCGTCAATGCCATTACGCCGGATGCAACCCATCCCAGGGCAATTGCCCCCGACAGCAGGACGACCATTACAAGATAGCGAACCGGCCACGCTGGAATACTGGTGCCCGCCCAAATCGCTACGCAACGCACCAGGAACCAGTCGATCAGACTTAAGATAAAGGCAGGCAGTTTTGTCAGTATCCACCATATACCGGACAGGGTTCTTCCAACGAAGGTCCCGCGGGGCGTCAGCCGTGCCTTTACACCAGACCACCAACTGCCGAGTAGCTGTGCGAAAATGGGTTCGAGGCCGATCAAGACTGTCAGCGCCGCCACGCCCAATAGGGCCGTCAAGGCCATTTGTGCGGAGATGGCTTGATCCGATATGTCCTCGCACTGGTCCGGCTTGGGTGTGCTTCCTGCCAGCTCTATAGAGCAGGGTGCGTATTCCGCCGTGAGCCACGTCACAAGGCCAATCAGCAGGACGATAAACCAGCCCGCCACGGGTGTGATGCTGCGGTCCTGCACCCAGACATCCGATTTGAAAGTTTCCCAAAATGGGCGTTCGCTCACCCAGCGGTATTGCGTTCCCTTCAAACCTTCATCGTCATGCACCGCTCCAGTCACGCACCCCTCCCTGGCATCCATGCCGTAAAATTATGAATGGCCTGTCAGGTTTTCTCAATCGGAGAGTGCATTTTTATCAGGGCGTTGTATGTCCGGCTGCTTCCGTATTGCTTCCGTAAATGAAATGCTACCGATGCGTGCCTTTAAGGCATCAGCATAAAACATTGAAATTATTGAGAAAAATTGGTGCCGGCTGAGGGATTCGAACCCCCGACCCCCTGATTACAAATCAGGTGCTCTACCAGCTGAGCTAAGCCGGCGGACCGCCATGGTTGCGATCGCCCGTTGCGTCGATCGGCCCAGGCGCCGTTACCGCAACGGTTGGGTTTTAGACCTGAAGGGCGGGCACTGCAATCGGCGCGTCGGTCTCGTCGCCTGCCCGGATCTGCGGCACGAAATGGCGAGCGATAAATTAAACACACCTTTCTTTTTGGTTGTGCCTTCCGGTGCCCGGTGATAGGCAAGTCCTTGAAATGACGCGTTTCTTTCGTGGCACACCGTTTTCTCTCCTGATCGCTGTGAGCATCTGGGCCCCGTAACCCGCCTCAGGTGACCCCGCCTCAGGTGACCCCGCCTCAGGTGACCCCGCCTCAGGTGACATTGACCGGAGCCGTCCCCGAATGACACTCCCCTTCGTCCTTCTGACCATTCTTGGCAGCCTGATGCTGGCCGTTAGCGTGGCCGCTTGGGTGGTGTTTGCCGTCTCGATGATTTTGCAGCGCTATGCGCGGGACGCATTCGAGCTTGGCCTGACGGCGGGTCTGCTCGGATGGGGATGCTTCTTGCTGCGCTAGTGTCGTGGTTCGGACGTTCGCGTCATAATTCGCGAGTCGTCCGGTAGCGAATGTCCGAACCGATACGAGAACCATATCCTTGCTCGTGTGGCTTTGAGTCAGGACTTCGCGAAAACAGGCATCGGGCCCTCATGCGAATGCCTGAAACGCCGCGCTAGGGCCGGGCGCTCAAAAGGCCTGGAGAAACAGGTCGCGGCTGATGTTCCAGGCCCCCAGGATGGCGCCCATGATCATGTAGCTGGCCAGGAGATGGCCGCTGTCGATGATCATGACAATGAGCGGGCGCGGGGCGTAGACCGCGAGCCAGATCTGGGTGGTCAGGGCAAATCCGGCCCACAGCAAAGAGGCGACACCGACCGAGCCGATCACCGTGCCGACCCCGAGCTGATACAGCATCAGCCACAGCACGCTCGCCGTCAGCAGGGCGTTGAGGGGGACGAAAAACAGGCTAAAGGGGGTGAGCGAGAGGCGCCCGCCGGTTTCGGCCGGCTTGGCGTGGTTGCTGGCCCGCAGCCAGACGGTGCCGAACGCCCAGGGCGAATACCACACGGCGCCCACCAGGATCGCCGCCAATATGGCGACCATCAGCGGCAGAAGATTGAGAATCGAGATTTCCATGTGCCCCATATCCCCCCGGACCCGCACCGCCTGACCGGCAAAGCGGCGCTTATGGCGCTAAAATGACCGAGTGCGCGCGCGGGCACAAGCGCCGACGGGGCAAGGGCACTGGGGCCGTCCGGCCCGGGACTTGTCACAGGCCGGTGCGGCGGCTACCTCATGCGCGTCGTGCGGCCCGGTGCGGTGGATACCGGTTCGCCCGGCCGATCCGTGGGCCCGGCTCCTTTAGAGCCCGCCTTCTTTAGAGCCCGCCTCCATTAGAGAAAGTCCGCTTCATGGCCCGCATCCTCGTCACCAGCGCGCTTCCCTACATCAACGGCGTCAAACATCTGGGCAATCTGGTTGGCTCCATGTTGCCGGCGGATGTCTACGCGCGGTTCATGCGGGCGCGCGGTCACGAGGTGCTGGCGATCTGCGCGACCGACGAGCACGGGACCCCGGCGGAACTGGCGGCGGCGGAAGCCGGCCAGGATGTCGCCGCCTATTGCGCCGAACAGCATGAGATTCAAAAGAGCCTGGGCGAGCGCTTCGGTCTGTCCTGGGATCATTTTGGGCGCACCTCGCACCAGCGCACCCACACACTCACGCAAGCGTTCGCCGACCGGCTCGACGAGGCGGGCTTGATCGAGGAGCGGACCATCTCGCAGGTTTATTCGATCGCGGATGGCCGCTTTCTGCCTGACCGCTACATCATCGGCACCTGCCCCCATTGCGGGTACGACCGGGCACGCGGCGATCAGTGCGAAAATTGCACGAAGGTGCTCGATCCGACGGATTTGATCGACGCGCGGTCCGCCGTGTCCGGATCATCGGATCTGGAAGTCCGCGAGACGCGCCACCTGTATCTGCGCCAGAGCCAGCTTGTGGACCGGCTGCGCACCTGGATCGACGGTCAGACCGACTGGCCGCATCTGGTGACCTCGATCGCGCTCAAATGGCTCGATGAGGGGCTTGAGGACCGGGGGATCACCCGGGATCTGTCCTGGGGCGTGCCGGTGCCGCACGGCGATAAGTGGGCGGAGTATCAGGGTAAGGTCTTTTATGTCTGGTTCGACGCGCCCATCGGCTATATCGGCGCGACCTGGGAATGGGCCGACGCGGCGCCCGGAGACGAGGCGCGCGACTGGGAATCCTGGTGGCGGACCGACAAGGGCGCGGACGATGTGACCTATGTCCAGTTTATGGGCAAGGACAATGTGCCGTTCCACACCGTGGGCTTTCCGGTGACGCTGTTCGGCTCTGGCGAGCCGTGGAAGCTGGTCGACCGGCTCAAGGGCTTCAACTGGCTGACCTATTATGGCGGCAAATTTTCCACCAGCCAGAAGCGCGGCGTCTTCATGGATCAGGCGCTCGATCTTCTGCCGGCGGATTATTGGCGCTATTATCTGATGGCCAATGTGCCCGAGGGCGGGGATGCCTCGTTTACCTGGGATCATTTCGCCGGGACGGTGAATAAGGATCTGGCCGACGTGCTCGGCAATTTCGTCAACCGCATTCTGCGCTTCACCAAGTCCAAATTCGGCGAAGAGGTTCCGGCGGGCGGCGCGTGGGGGCCGGAGGAGACCGCCGTCATCGCCGAGCTGGATGAGCGCATCGCGGCGTATACGGGCCATCTGGACGCCATGGAGTTCCGTAAGGCGCTCACCGAGTTGCGGGCGATCTGGGTGGCCGGGAACGAGTATCTCACCCGGGCCGCGCCCTGGACCGCGTTCAAGGAAGATCCCGAGCGCGCCGCCGCCGGCGTGCGCATGGGGATCAATCTGATCCGGCTGTTCGCGGTGCTGGCCGCGCCGGTCATCCCGTTTTCGGCGGCCCGGATCCTGGAGACATTGAATCTCCCCGCCGACGCGCCGGATTGGCCGGGGCCGGCGGGCGAGGAACTGACCCGCCTGGCGCCCGGTCATGCCTTCACCGTGCCGGATGTGCTGTTCGCCAAGATCGAGGATGCCCAGATCGCGGACTGGGTCGCCCGGTTCGGCGGTCCGGCGGAAGCGCCGGGCACGGCACCGGCCGCGCCGCCGCCCGCGCCGGGTGCGTAAGCCGGTGACAGGTCACCTGATTGATTTGTAATCGGAATCACAGCCACTTGCCCGCGCTTGGACACAATCGATCCCATATTGGATAGGTGTTCGAGCAGCGATGCAGGTGATGCCATGGCGCAGTCGAGACGCGAATACCGCAGCCTTACCACACGCCCGGCCGGGCTGCCGGCCGTGGGTGCCGCCGCGCTTTTGGCCATCGCCTTCGCCGGTCAGTGCGGAGCCATGGGCTGGGACGGCGCGATCCGGTTCGACGAACCCCAGGGCATCGTGATCCGCCTGGGGGCCGACGACGATATGACCCGCCACACCGACGCGTTGGGGCGGACTTGGGCCAACGGTCTGCCGGACAGCTTCATACCCGTCGAAGCAGACGACAGGCCCATCGACATCTGAATGGGCCGCGTATCATGCGCGTCTGAGGATATGCCCGCGCGCACCGATCTGAAACATCCGTCACCTTGTGTGCCGCTAAACGGCGCTTTGCCTTGCTCCCGCCCGATCCCCGCCGAAATCGTGGCTAGACTGACGCGACATCGTCGTCCCCGCGTCGCGAGGGCAAAGGCTGGAGCCACATGGCAGACACACCGAGACACCCCCATCCGACCGTGCGCAGCGCCATGTTTGGCCTGTGCCTGATGTTTCCGGCGCTCAGTACGGCGGCCGCGGAACGGCTGGATTTCGAGGAAATTCAAAGCACCAGCGGCCCGGCCGACCGGGGCGCCTATGTGGCGACCACGCAGCAGGGCTGGGAAGCGCTCTGGTCCCTGGCCGATCTGCCGCCGCCCAAGCCCTTGCGCGAAGGCGATCAGACCGGGGTTGCGGTGTTCATGGGCGCTCAGCCCTCGGGCGGCTATGGGGTGAAAATCCGCCGCGTGGTGCTCGACGAAGACGGGCATATCGAGGTCAAAGCCACCCAGGTCGCGCCCACAGGCGCCGCGCCCCAGGGTGAGACCGCGCCTTATGTGATGCTGTTGATCGACGGGACCGGCAGCCGGGTGGTGCTCGATTACCGGACCGAACTGGCCGCGCCCGCGGCCCCCGAAGCGCCGGAGTGATCCGCGCTTACGCCTTTTCCGGCCGCTCCAGGGCCGGCATGCCGCGCCAGCGCCCGATCATGTGCGCCGCATAGATGAACGGCGTGTCGAACATCGCCACGATCACCTTGATCAGATAGCCCGCAGCAAAAAGTTGCAGCATCACCTCCAGCGGCAGGGTGCCGGCGAAGGCGAGGGTGATGAACAGCGCCTGATCGACGAACTGGGACATCAGCGTACTGCCGTTGTTGCGCACCCACAGCCACCGGCTGCCGGGCAGGCGGGCTTTGATGGCGTCGAACAGATAGACATCGATGTTTTGCGCGATCACATAGGTGATCAGCGAGGCGATGGCGATGCGCGGCGCCAGTTCCAGCACCGTTGTCAGCGCGTCGTTGAACAGCGGACTGCCGCCGTCGGCGGCTGGGAACATGGCCACCATGGGCCCGAACATGATGATCGGGACCAGGGCGACGAGCCCGAGCCAAATGGCGCGCCGGGCATGGCTGCGCCCGTGATGTTCCGACAGCAGATCGGTTGCCAGAAAGATCGCCGCATAAAAGGCGTTGGACGCGGTCTGGGTGAAGCCGAACACGGTCACCAGCTTGGCGGCCACCAGATTGGCGAAGATGATGTTGGCGATCACCGCCGCATAGAGATACTCGCGGCCCAGGGCAAAGCAGACCAGCACGAAGAACAGGTCGGCGAACATCACCAGAAAAAAGATTGTCTCGGCTGACATCCGGCCCCCCATCGCCGCCGCGCGCGCATCGCAA
>CAZVEE010000122.1:0-2497 GCA_964625525.1 uncultured Alphaproteobacteria bacterium
TGACACCGAGGAGAAACGCTGCTTCGCGAAGCGTCCGGACGCCGAGCTTTTCGAGGGCGTTGCGCACGTGCCACCGGACGGTGCTTTCCTGGATGCTCAAACGCCTGGTCAGCTCCGCCGCCGAGTGTCCGTCCACGAGCCTGGCGACGATCTCAGCTTCCCGATCCGTGAGACCGAAAAGCGCGAGTACGGGCACGACTTCGGCCGGTGCACGGTAGAAGGGGCGAACCGTAAGGACCACGAAATCGGCATTCGAAGGATCGGCAATGATGCGATTGGCACGCGCCAGGCAGGTGCGACCATCCTCCGACCGAATCAGCCCCCATGCAGACATGTTGGCGGCAGACCCGCTGGACACCCGTGCCACCATGTCCTCGAGGGTGGCCTGGTTGAGACGATCGGCACCGACAAGGCGGCCTCGAACCAGGCGAAGCGCGGCCCCAGTCTCCAGCATGCGTTCGGCCTCCCCATTGCAATGGGCCAGAACACCGGACCTGGTTAAGATGAACAGCGCCGTGTTGGCCTCGTCGAGGCCGTGCCGAAAGACGTCAAGGGTCTCTTCATTGGCATCAATGGTCTTGCGGAGTTCACTTGCCAGCAGCAAATGGGGCACCAGAAACCGAACGGCATCGAGGTCTTCGTCGGAATAGAGACGATCGCCGAGCTGCCGCGCGATCAGGATCTGGTTCCGGATGTGGCCCTGCTTGTAGGTGTTGATCACGAGGTGTTCGAGACGGCCCTCTGGCCGGCAATACTCATTGTTGAACGCCGTACGCTCGAAGTTCGGTACCGCCCGCCGGTTTGTTGTTATAAATCCGCGGCCAAGCCGATTCACGGGCGCGATACAGGGGTCTCGCGGCGCCCAGAAGCGATCATAGTCGGATGTTTTTCCGGTCAAAGTGCCTTCGGACCGAAAGGCTAGCCGCGCCGACTTGCCGTCCCGTTCAGAGAGGAAGGCGCACTCCGCGCCCACGGCATCGGTCAGGGCGCGCAACATGACGGGCCAGGTGGCGGGCTGGCGAACGCATTCATAGGCCAGCTGTATGAAGGCGTCGCGTCCTGCTTCCGTCTTGAGAGTCGCGGGCATCGTGTCTCGCCCCCCAATTCCCGCCACTTGCAAACGCTACATGGGCAAGCTGGGTTTGCTACATGGGCCTTCGCTCTGGGACAAATGTGAAAAGGCCCGCTCAGCCCGGTTTCCAGCCCGTTGCGGCCCTCCCTCGCTCCGTCCGCTCCTGGCGAGTTGCGGTCGATTGTGCACTGTTTCGTGTTTGTCCGGTTTTGGTAAAGTCGGCCCATCGTCACCGATGTCCAATCTGCGTCCAGGACAATGGCCGAGAAAGGTACCATATCTAGAGGCTGGGCTTGTCCAGAGTGGCGGATGGAGTGGGATTCGAACCCACGAGACGGTTGCCCGCCTACACGCGTTCCAGGCGTGCGCCTTCGACCACTCGGCCACCCATCCGCATCTCCACCGGAGTGGATTAGTCAGGTTTTAAGCGCGGCACTATACCCACTCCGCGCGCTTGGGCAAGAGGGACGCGCGCTCTTTTGCGCGTTCCTTACTTGTCGCCGTCTCCCAGCGTATCGGTGGAGAAGCGCGTCTGGACCTGCGCCGTCAGAGCCACCACGGCCAGGGTCGTGAGAACCCACCCCATAATGATCATGAAGCGGTCGACGGCGATCACCCAGTTGCGTTCGGCCCACTCCGATGGCTGAGACAAAACGCTGGGCACCGCATGAGGGTCTGGTGTGGGATCCTCGGCCACTTCCACCGTGATCCAGAAACTCTGCTGGCGCAGATCCACAACCGGGATAAACGTGTCCAGGGCGTAGAGCAGCGGCCGGAACGCCGGATATTCCGGATGGAAGGCGGGGCAGGTGTCGTCGCTGCCGGCAACCCGCCAATAGGCCAAGGTGTCTCGCTTCCGCACCGCGCTGTCGCGCAGCGCCGTCTCATAGCTCTCGAAGGATTGGTAATAGTCCGGCTGGGCGGGACGGATGGCGCAGAAGTCGGGCTGCTCCGCCACCGAAAAACTGATCAGGCCCAAAATCACAAAGCTCAAAAAGATGACACTCGCTCGCACCGCGCCGTAGCCGTAGAGAAAGACCTTGTCAGTGAGCCAGTAGAGCGCACGGGCAGGGTACTCCCGGGTTCTATTTTCAATGCGCAACCGCTCCACGTCCAGGTCCTGGGCGATGGCACGTTTGTTATCCGCAAACAGCACATTGATGAGTTGACGGATCGGTTGCGCCGGCAGGATGGGTTCGCTGGCCCCCGTATGATCGCTATGCCCATTTTCCGTGAAGTGACGCTTTGAGGCTTGTTCGCGGCGGTCGGGTTCCTGGCGGCTGAGCCAGTCCATCCGCAGGGTTTTGCTCTGCGGCGACGGCGCGGCAATGCGATCATACGTGAACCCGTCAAGGCGCAGCACGGTCAGCGGCTTCTGGCCATTTTGAGCCTCGTTGGACGAGCTCTGTGGCTTCTGGCCATTTT
>CAZVEE010000122.1:2597-7844 GCA_964625525.1 uncultured Alphaproteobacteria bacterium
GGCTTCTGGCCATTTTGAGCCTCGTTGGACGAGCTCTGTGGCTTCTGGCCATTTTGAGCCTCGTCGGATGAGCTCCACGGACAAGTCCATGTGGTCTCCAGCTTGGCCTGTCCTGGCCAGCCGGCCCTGGTATCACACAGGATCGTGACCCGCGCTTCGGTCAGGTCCACGCCGCGTGGGGTCTCGTCATACTTGGCCCAGTCAATCGTGTCAGCGGCTTTCCCGTCTTCCCCGTCTTCTGGTCGGAAGACATCGGGGACGTCAAGTGATCGACAGTGAGCAGCCGATTGTCCGTTTTCGCCATTTTCTTCCCGGGCCCTGTTCCAGAACAAGGTCCCCTCGACCCGCATCGCCCGCGCTTTCAAAAAGAACGGCCACTTGTTGCACGGCGGATAATAGAACTGAAAATCAATGCCCACGTCGAGATTGCTCACTCGCAATCGTCCAACGATCAATGCCGTCTTTTCGAAGCTGACATTGCCGCGCACGGTTGCCCCTGTCAGAGCAAAAGCTGCCGTTTGCCGGTCGCTATTCCAAAGAACACACTGCTTGACGGCAACATCCCCGGCGATAGAGGCCACGGACAAGTCAACCTGCCCGCAGATCCGCGTCGGTAACGCGGTCGTTTGGCCGCAGGTATCGGCAGCGAGCCGAACATCCCCTTTGATGGTGCTATTGGACAAGTCGAGTGTGGTGCCGCGCGTTTCAGTGCGCCGCGGGGGGATGTTGATCTGTCCCCATTCACCGGTGTCGAGTTTTGTAAGATACTCGTTGGGCTTTGGATCTTGGTAGCTCTGCGGGTACCAGAAAATCGCTGCACTGATCAGTTGCAGGTTTCCGCCCAGATTAGCCCGTGGAAGCGCCATGCGCCCGAACGCTTCGAACTGGTAATTGAAATAGACATTGCCATCAACGGATAGGCCGGGCGCAAATAAGGCAAAGTCACCGGGACTGGTCGAGGTCACATCCGCAGTGTTCTGATCATGGTCGTCCTGGCTTGAGAGGCCATGACCTCGTTGTTGGCTCACCTGCTGCATGCATTGGATCATTGCTGTGCTGAGCACCAAGGATCCACCAATATGAGCGCGCGCCAGATTGATCCCGCCTCGGAAGCGAGTGTGCTGAATCTTGTCACGGAAGATTTTACTTCCGAAGCGTTCCACATTGTGGGTTGGCGCATAGGAATCGAACGATCCGTTCACGGTCAGGTCCGGCGCATGAATCGTCAGGAGATTGTACTGATTGGCGCCGCGCTCATTGGTGGAAGTGTTTTTCTCTGTGTCAGGATTACCGTTCATCGCCTCGACGGAGTAGAATTCACTGCCGCGCAGATAGACAGTCCCTTTGATCTCCGTCGAAGTCAAAATCACACAGCCGCAAAACAGCGCATATTCTTGATCAGGGTTGCCTGCGGTGCGTTCGGCCCGGTCGAGGAAGCCGCCTAGGACATTTCCATTAATGGTGCTGCGGCGCAGGTCAAGGCTGATCCCGGCCATACGAAAGACCTGGTCGGCAAGCTCACTATTGACATATCCGATCTTACTACCCCGAACATCCACCATGCCGCCGATTTCGGCATTGCGGAAGGCGCAGCCTCGGATGACGGCGCCGCGCCCAAGACGCAAATCCCCACCGATCTGGATTTGAGAGGCCCAGACCGACGGGACTTCTTTGGACGTGAAGTGGGTGCCTTCCAGGTCGAGGCTGCCCGCAATTCGCGCCTCTTCGAGGTTCAACATCCCGCAGAGTTCTGAGCGATTAGTTTCGTCCGGCCACGGATCAGGTGCATCAGAGCCCGTGTCCGACAGGTCCCAGAAGCGCAGCCGCATACTGCCACGCACCCGCAGCCGTGGTGCCACAAAGGCGCGATCCTGAAGGCCTGAGGCGGGTTTCAAGTCTTTGTTTGGCTCGGGGCCGGCTTTGATGCCCGTCGGAAAGGACGCATCAATCCTGAGCTGGCGGGCCACCAGGTTCCCGCGCACGATGGCATCGGACAACACCAGTGTGCCGCGTAAGGTCAGACGTGGCCCCATCCGCACGTCTCGGCCGACACGCAATCCGGCCCCGGAAAAAGCGACAAATTTAGGATCATAATGGGCATTACGCAGATTGGTAGCTATCGGATCGGTCTGGATTGTGGACTGATTGATGAGCAGCGAGTTCGCGATGCGCGCATTCACCAGACGAATGCCGCCGCGACATGTCATGTTGCTCATACGAACATATCCGCCCACCGTCATACCGGTACCGCGTAAAGCAAAGTTGCGGTCGGCAAAGGCGCGGAAATCCACTTTCCGGATGATCAAATCACCCTTGATGTTGGCTTTCCGCAAGCTGACGGCACCGATGAACGTCGCTTCCGAGACTCTTTTGTCAAGTTCCGGATCGGTGGCGATGCTCAAGTCCACATCGTCATCGTTTTCCGGGCCCAGTTTCACATCGCCTTCGATGACGGCCAGCATGAGATCAAGGGCGGTGCCCTTCACGCTCTGGTCTTTGTGTTTGAGTGCATGGATCCGCGGCCCGTCCATAAAGGCGCCATGGGCGAAGACATGGCCGCAAATCACAGCATTCCGGAAATGGAGTGATCCGTCCGCGCGGACATAGCGCAGGTCCAAAACCGTCCCGATCGACACATTGTTGCCAACGATTGCCATGTCGGTGGATGCGGACAGGTCAGCCCCCACCAGGCTGATGCCTCCACGAATACGGGCACCCGCCAGACCCAAGGTACCCAGAATAATGGCGCGTTTCAGATCGACATCGCCTTCAATAGTGGCGCCTTGCAGGCTGAGCGCACCCAGCATTCTATTCCGGTGCTGAAAATAGGTCTTCACGGCGCGGAAACGGTTGTTGATGGTGCAGCTTCGAAAGCTGGCAGCCCCGAAAATCCGGGCCTCGTTCAAATTGACTTCGCCTCGGATATGGGTGCCAAGGAAGAAGAAGCAGGCCAACGACTCGTCTTCTGCCACATCCGCTTCGGCCTTGTTGATGACATGCGTCACCGCGTCCTTGGGAAGGGGGGGCGCGGTCTGATCCAGGTGGTGATCCGAGTGTGCCTGATCCGGCAACACGATGCCGCTTTCGAAAAAGACATTGCCATTCACTGTGCAGTTGCGCACCAGCACCAGGCCCTGAAAGCGCGTGAACTCGCAGCGCAGATTGCCGGCGAGGGTGGTGGAGCGGGCGGTAAGATGGCCAACGCATGAGGCGGACAAAGCGAAGGTGCGCAGTGTCGTGTGATCAAGCCGAATGGCGCCGGCCCTTGGGGGCCTGTCGCCGGGTTTCTCGTCGTCGGCTTCCAGGCGGCACCCAATCAGGCGGATCGGTACGTCAACCGCGATATTGTAGAGATCCAGAGTGCCTGTAATCCGTGCGCCGACAATCACGATGCCGCGCCGGTGAAGCGTGATCGGTTGCGCGGGGTTGCGCGGATCGCGGCTCAGGGCCAGGGTGCGGATGATGGTGGCCGGGATGGTGCGGCTTGTTTTCCACGGCGTTGTTCTGTCGCGCGCGGCGGCGGCCAGCCGAGTGAGGTCCTCCTCAATCGGGATCCCGTCCGGCGTGAACCCGCGTCCGATTGGATGCGGGCTCAGGTCAAGGGCCTCCCCTTGTTCGACACAAGCGATAAGGCGATCGAGCAGGGCCGTGTCCATGGTGCATCTCCCCCCGGGATGTGTGCGCAGCGGCTTCAATCGGTTGGGCGACGATACCCTTTTTGCGCGCTTCAACTCAAGCGAGTAATTGCAGCACTGGCAGGCGGCTGTCTTGTGGCGGCTTTCTTGTTTTGCCGGCGGCGAAAGACTACTCTGCATTCCAAACGGCGTAGGCGGCTGAACACGCCGCTCTACGGCGATGGATGGGCGAGACAAACGCCCATACCGGTGCGCGCTTTACGGGGCGCGCAGCAATGGGGCAACGCTGGCGGGGCAGCGGCATGGTCATTTTACGGGTGATATCGCAGATCTTGATCGCACTGGCGCTGATGCTGCTGGGCGCGGACGCGGTGACGGCGTTGGAAACCAACACCATTGATCTGATGAGCTTGAGTGAATTCTTCGCCCTTCTGGGGCTCGGCGATGCGCAGGCCGGTCTGGAGAGCTGGGACGACGGCTTTTTCCGCGATGGCCTGATCCAGATCGTGTCCCTGTCGGCTTGGGCCGTGTTCGGGCTTGTGGGCGTTTTGTTGGCCTGGGCGGTTGGGACGGATGATGGGTAAGCTGGCGCGGTCTCCGGCGGGGATCGTCGGTCTCTTCTTTCTGATCGTGGCTTTGGTGGCGGTTGCGCGGGATGTGCTCGCGGCGAGCATCACGGGCATTTGGGCGCCGGAGCCGTTGGGCCAGGTCTGGGCCACCGTGCTGGGACGCGGCAGCCTGGTGAACTTCCAGGCGGGTGTGGAGCGCTATATCACGCCCGTTCTCTGGGAGCCGATCTTTACATTGCTGCTGTGGCCCGCTTGGATGGTGCCGCTTGGGCTGGCTGCCCTGTTCCTGCTCTTCGCCTGGGCGCCCTGGCGGCGCGACGCCTGATCAGGAGTGGCCGGAGGCGGGTCTGCGCAGCCCCGCCCTGCTGCGCCTCAGTTATCGTCCATTTTCAACGCGGCGATGAAGGCTTCTTGGGGAATTTCGACGCGGCCGAATTGGCGCATCTTTTTCTTACCCTCTTTCTGCTTCTCCAGCAGCTTGCGTTTTCGCGTGATGTCGCCGCCATAGCATTTGGCGGTCACATCTTTGCGCATCGCCTTGATGGTCTCGCGGGCAATGATCCGCCCACCGATGGCCGCCTGTACCGGGATTTGGAACAGGTGCCGCGGGATCAGGTCCTTGAGCTTTTCGCACATCGCCCGCCCGCGCATCTCCGCGCGTGAGCGGTGCACGACCATGGCCAGCGCATCCACCGGCTCAGCATTGACAAGCAGCGCCATCTTCACCAAATCGCCGGCCTCATAGCCGATGATCTCATAGTCGAAGCTGGCATAGCCGCGGGTGACGCTTTTCAAGCGGTCATAGAAGTCGAACACCACCTCGTTCAGCGGCAGGTGATAGACCACCATGGCGCGCAAGCCCACATAGGTCAGCTCCTGCTGAATACCGCGGCGGTCCTCGCACAGTTTCAAAACCGCACCAAGATAATCATCCGGGACCAGAACAGTGCCCTTGATCCAGGGTTCTTCGATGCGGTCGATCTTCTCCGGGTCTGGCATATCCGCCGGATTGTGCATCTCGATCATCTCACCATCGGTCATAT
>CAZVEE010000123.1:0-7685 GCA_964625525.1 uncultured Alphaproteobacteria bacterium
GGCTATCTGGCACCGGCGGCCTATGCCGCCGCTTTGAACGGGCAAGGCCCGGGCGGGACTGCGCCGCTCCGCGGCTCCGTCTCACCGGCCCTTGCACAAACCGCCCACATGGGCAAAATCAACCAACCGACTCCAGCTTCATCTGGATGAAACTCGGGGGGCAGACCATGGGCGTACCAGGCAAATGTGGACAGGACCAGGGCGCGCTCGTCGGGAAAGTTCGACAATACGATTCCCAAAACACGCCAAGCGGTCCGCATGGAAATCGGCTCTAGGGTGATATCCGTCCATGCGCCTGAAGCCATCGCCACTCACACGCTGACTTCGAGACGGGCTGCTTCATTTTGCGCCGCCTGGTCAGAGATTAATGAAAGCAGCGGCGGCAGATAGCTGGCGGGATCGAAGTCGCTTTGATTCACCGGGCCCGTCTCAGCCAGAACGCGATCATTGGCATAGAGTGTATTCTGATTGATGAACCGGAAATATGGGCGCAGCAGCCGGAGCGCCCGGCGCGTGTCCGGCGGAAGCCTCTGTTCCGTCTTCGGCCATTCTGCGCCGCCGAGCCGTTCCGGTGCTGGCGCGCCGAAATGGTCCGCCACGATCGACAGAATGGACCGCCAGGACGGCGATAAGGTCGGTCCCGCACTGAGATGATAGAGATCATAGCGCCGGGCCGGGCTCATCATGAGAGCAAAGGATGTTCGCGTTACGAAACTCAAAGGTACTAAATCTGTAGACGGATCACCGATAATGGGGACGGCGGGGCTGTTTTTCATGATGCAAAGGGGATAAATGGCTTCCCGTACCATTTCCTCCGTAAGCACCTCATCGAGAATGACGAAACTCGGTCTCAGGGTCAATGTTTCGACAAAGGGCAGCGCGGCGCGCAACCGACGCTCGGCCAGCGCTTTGGTGCGAGTGTAATCCACAAGATGCTCTGTGGTGTCACTTACGGCACCGTTTCATCGATCATCTCATTGGGATGCGCGCCGGTGGCAGCGGCACTACCATAATACACTACCTGACGCAGGCGACGCATGCCTTTGGCCAAGCGCAACACCTCGTCCAATCCGCTAATATTTGTGTCCCACACGGAGCGTATATTGGCAAAATAGGTGGATGCGGCGCAATGGATCAGTGTGTCACTCTCACCGCACACGTTGTCCAGCATAGACGGTGCCATGCCCAATTGATGTTGTGTGAGATCGCCTGAAATGACAGTAACGCGCGATGTAAAAACGGTATGATAAATGTCGCCGCTCAGCCTCTCAAAGACTCTGGTCTCGGCGGATTTGCCATCATCTGGGCGCCCTAAACAATATATGCGTCAGTTTGTTTCTCGCAGGAAAAGATGAAGCAGTGCCCCGCCAATAAGCCCGTTGCACCCGTGAGAAAGACGGTTTTCGACTGCCCAGCCATCTGTGAGGCCCCGTAACTAACAAGGGAAGTTCAACTGTATTATATGTAAACCGACATTCCCCACATGTAGCCCAAAATCGCGTTACCACACGCCGTCGGCACACCGAGATGGCGATTTCGCACTTCGTTTTTCATTCACAAAGATATGCTATTGCTGGAATTCGCCTCTGGCAAGCCATTTGGGGCAACACTCCCGTCCTTCAAACACAGTTTTCCCTTGGTCATCTCATTATGGTCTCCTCGTTCAAGCCGCTGGGTCAGCCGGTCGCCGCAGATCCGCGATGTTCTCCAAAATGCGGCGCATGAGATTACGCGGCACGGCGATGTCGGCCATCTGGAAGACGGCATAACGGGCATGGGCGACGGCCTTGGCCCCGATCTTCACCAGCTTCTCGCGCAATGTGGTGAGGCACCACTGCTCGACCTCTTTGGGCAATGTCAGGGTGCGCAGGATATTGGCGAGATTGTGGGCCAGGGCGTGAAGCTGGAGGCGGACTTCATTGCTGCGGAACTTGGTGAAAGACAGGCGTGTCCAGCGGATGGCGGCCTTGCCCTCTTTAATCCATTGTTCCGCCGTCCCCGCTAACCCCAAAGTGGTACCAAGCAGCAAAACGGCAAAGACCAGTATCGGCGCGCCAGAGTCCGGCACCGTTCCATGATCTGGTTTGTCGGCCTGCATTTATCGTTGTGCCCCACCCGTAAACTGCCCGCAGTCTACTGGTGGTCGCGCACTATCGCATCCTCGGGACGTGCGTTCTTGGGCTGAGCGTGACCGGAAAGCGACGGTTGATCCCTCTTAACACTGTGTTGCACGCATTGGCTCTTGATTCGCGGTCGTCGCGCGGGCGATACACTTTAAGATACTTAAAGGAGCTTCAGTGCAGTTTGAAAAAATTGAGTGTGTCTCTGGCGAAAGCCGTTTTTTCATCGCTGAACTGAACCAAGACCAAATCGGGATGACCGTCGGGCGCTGCTGAGTGCACAGCACCGCAGACCCGCCAGTGCCGAGTAGTGATGAGGGGTCTATGACGATGTTGCGTAAATCCACCATGGCTGCGCTGGCCGTGCTTGGCCTGACCATGACCTGGGGCCAGCCCGCCAGCGCCGAAACGCCGGGCAGTTCTTACATCAAAATCGAAGGCGGCTACGTCTTTGAAAGCGAAGCTGATCACGAGGACGGTGGTCCGCGCACGGAAACCGATTTCGACGATGGCTTCGTGGCGAGCGGTGCTTACGGCTACTACATTGCGCCGAACCTGCGGCTGGAGGGGGAAGCCTCTTACCAGCGTAATACGGTGGATGACAGCTCCAACGGCTTTTCCGGCCAGGGCGATCTGCGCGCCTGGACTGGCATGGCGACCCTCTATCATGACTTGCCGCTGGGCACGCGCCTGAAGCCCTATGTGGGTGTCGGGATCGGTTGGGCCCTCATCAATCCGAACTATTCGCTGTCGGGTCTGACGGACAATAAGGACTTGAACTTCGCCTGGCAGGGATCTGCCGGTGTGGAATACGCCGTGTCCGATCAGGTCAGCATCGACACTCGCTATCGCTATCTGGATGGCGGCCGCTATGACTTTGCGGGCGGCAATGCGCGCTATCGCAATCATGCGGTGCTGACAGGGCTGCGCTTCAAATTCGGCGCCACGCCGCCGCCGCCGCAGCGCCCGGTTCCGCCGCGTCCGGCCGCTCAGCCTGCACCGGCCCCGGCCCCCGTGGCACCGCCGCCCGTGCCGGAACCGGCCGTGCGTGAAGCGGCTGACCTGGTCGAGAATGTCTATTTCGGCTTTGACTCCGCCGAGTTGACCGCGCAAGGCATCGCCGTGATCGACCGGGCCATTGCCGTGATGCGCCGTCAGGGCGTGGAGCGGGTGGACCTGGAAGGCCACACGGACTCCTCCGGGGACGCTGCCTATAACGAACGCTTGGCCCAGCGTCGGGCCGAAGCGGTGCGCGATGCCCTGGTGGCGCGCGGCGTGCCGGCCGACCGCATCACACTGATCGGCAAAGGCGAGCGGGACCTCGCGGTGGCGACCGGCGATGGTGTGCGCAACCCGTCGAACCGCTATGTGCGGGTTCATATCGATTTCCCGGCGCTTGTCACCCAGTGACCTGAGCATCGGATCGGACCATCGGAACGCCGCTCCCCGTCGGGGGCGGCGTTTTGCGTTAGGGGGCGTAAACGCGGGGGACGGGCCTCTTGTGCGTTCCGCACGGACCCGGCACATTGGGCGCATGAGTCCGACAGAGTTCTACCGCATCAAGCGGCTCCCCCCTTATGTCTTTGCCGAGGTGAACGCGCTCAAGGCCGAAGCGCGGGCGCAAGGCCGCGACGTGATCGATTTCGGCATGGGCAACCCGGATCTGCCGACACCGGAGCATATCGTTGAGAAGCTGCGCGAGTGCGCGCTTGATCCCAAGGCCCATCGCTATTCCGCGTCGCGCGGTATCCCGGGTCTGCGCCGCGCATGCGCGGGCTATTATGCGCGGCGCTTTGGCGTCGATCTGGACCCGGAGCGGGAGATTGTGGTCACGCTGGGTTCTAAGGAGGGGCTTGCCAATCTGGCGCAGGCGCTGACGGCGCCGGGCGACGTGGTGCTGTGTCCAGACCCGAGCTATCCGATCCACGCTTTCGGGTTCATTATTGCGGGCGCGTCGGTGCGCAATGTGCCACTGCTGCCGCTCGACAGCTTCTTTTCTCGGCTGGCCTATGCCTGCGCCCATTCGGTGCCCAAGCCAACGGCCTTAATCCTTAACTTTCCCGCCAATCCGACGGCGGAAGTGGTGGGCCTTGATTTCTATACAGAAGCCGTGGCCTTCGCGCGCTCGGCGGGGCTGCGCATTTTGTCGGATCTGGCTTATTCGGAGATCTATTTCGACGGCTCGCCACCACCATCGATCCTACAAGTGCCCGGGGCGAAAGAGCTGGCGGTGGAATTCACGTCCATGTCCAAAACCTATTCCATGCCCGGCTGGCGGATTGGCTTCGCGGCCGGGGATCCAACCATGATCGCGGCCTTGGCCCGGGTGAAATCCTATTTGGATTATGGCGCGTTCACACCCATTCAAGTGGCGGCTGCGGCGGCCCTGAACGGTCCACAAGACTGTGTGGCGCAGCACCGGGAGATCTACTGCCGCCGCCGCGATGTGTTGGTCGAGGCCTTCGGCCAAGCCGGTTTTCCAGTGCCGGCACCGGCGGCCACCATGTTTGCCTGGGCGCCGGTGCCGGAGCCGTTTCGGCATTTGGGCGCGCTTGGCTTCTCCAAACTCCTCTTGGAGCGGGCCGACGTGGCCGTGGCGCCGGGGATCGGTTTTGGCGAACATGGGGAAGGCGCGGTGCGGATCGCGCTGGTGGAGAACGAGCAGCGTATTCGCCAGGCGGCGCGGGGTATTCGGCGTCTGTTTGCCGCGCCGGAGGCGACGGCGGCGGTGAGCGGCTGAGTGGTTTCCGAAAGTACTGATTTTTCAGTCTAGAATATTGTTTTGTCTAAGTCTGTCTTCTTGGCAGGGCTTGCGCACAGAGTCGTTCTAACCTGTCGTCGCCTGCACAACCGCGACTCGATTAGCCCTAAGGTCATCTTGCCAGTATTGTTACGGTCCTCATTTGTTTCTCCAAACAGCATGTTTTCTGCCACATTATTTTCCATAATTTATGTTTTCGTCAAAATGATGCGGTCTCGCCTAAGGTGTATTGTTTTCTAATTTTACTTGCGTTTTGAGATTAAGCTGGCATTATTTAGCCCAAGGGATAGCGGCGACGGGCTGTGGGATGCGCGCAGCCGAGGTGTAAATCATCAAATATGCATGTGGACCGTCGCACGCATGGTGATGGCGCCGGTCTAGGGTCAAGAGCGCCGTTGAAAGCGTGGCACGGCTGAAGGATCGCCAAAACCAGTGGGGTGAGCGATGAGGGATCTATCCCGGCGAGCATTTCTGCGCTCGGTCCAGCGGCCGCTTTTGGCCGGCGCCTTGGCCACCGGCAGTCTTTGGGGTGCCAACAGCGCATTTGCTCGTGTTGGCGAGCCAGAGCCTGCAAGCGGCACCGGTGGTGACGAGGATGACTTCGTGATCGTCGATGGTTGGGTGCTGAAGCGCAGTGACCTGAGGGGTTGAGCCGCATGCTCCACGATCTGAAAAGCGATCCGGATCGCGTCTTTTCGGACCGGTATGATGTCTGCATCGCCGGGGGCGGTGTGGCCGGTATCGCGTTGGCGCTGCGGCTGCACGGGCAGGGCAAACGGGTGCTGCTGCTGGAAGGCGGCGGGCGCGATTACTCGCAGGACTCCCAGGACTGCTATCGCGGCAGTGTGGTCGGGAAGGCCTATTACGACCTGGAGATCACACGCCTGCGTCATTTGGGCGGGACCTCCAATCACTGGGCCGGTTACCTGCGCCCGCTGGAAGCTCACGATTTTGAACGCACCGAAAGCATTGCTGGCTCCGGGTGGCCCATCGCCCATGGCGATTTGCGCCCCTTTGAAGACGAAACCTGCGATTTCTTCGGTATTGAGCGTTACAGCGCGTTGGAACGGCCCAGCACCTTGCCGGACGACAAAGGTCACCTGCGCGAGATCCGCTTTCAAAACCGCTTCCAGCAAGTGGGCGAGGACAATCTACCGGCTTTGCGCGACGCGGCAGGCATTGATCTCGTGCTCAATGCCAATGCGGTGGATCTGACACTCGAAGGCGACCGGATCACGGGGCTCACCTATCGCAGTTATCCGCCCTTCGATCAGGCGCGCGAGGCGCGGGCCGATGCCTATGTGCTGGCCATGGGGGGGCTTGAAAATCCCCGCTTCCTGCTCAATTGCACGCGCCAGCGGCCGATGGGGATTGGCAATGAGTACGATCAAGTTGGCCGCTATTTCCAAGAACACCCGCACTATACGGCCGGGATTTACATGATCGATCCGACGGCCTCCACATTGGGGCGCGAACGGCGTTTTCTGCAAACCACGCGGTCTTTCATCCGGCGCGAAGGCATCGGCATTGGCTCTTTGACTTGCGAAGTCATTGACAATCTTGAGGAGCGCAGCCGGACATGGCGTGAGTTTTCTCAAGATGTGATCTGCGCCAGTGACACATTAAGCAACGTCTACACCAGCCTGCGTCCGGCTGCCTGGAACAACGAGGACAATACAAAACCCTGGTTCTGCACGCCCCAACTGGCTGAAAATGTGCCCAATGCCGGCATTCTTTATGGCATCACCCAACAGGTCCCCAATGCGTCCAGCCGGGTGAGTCTGGGGGAGGAGCGGGATGTGTTTGGGCAGCGTCGGATCGCCCTGGACTGGCAACTGACCGAGCAAGATCACCGAACATTCGCCGCCACGGCGCTGGAGTTCGGCCGCTATCTGGCACGCACGGACCAGGGGCGCGTGCGGCTTCAGGACTGGGTCAATCGCGGGCATGCCATGCCCGATGTTTCCGATGGCGAAAAAGCGGGGGGCTTTCATCACATGGGCACGACCCGCATGGGCGGCTCGCCCCGAGACGGTGTCGTGGACCAGGATTGCAAGGTGTTCGGCACGGACAATCTCTATATTGCCGGGTCGAGTGTGTTTCGCACTGCTGGACACGCCAACCCGACTTTCACATTGACGCAACTGGCCTTTCGTCTCGCCGATCATTTGGCGCGCGGGTGAGGCGCCAGGCCACGGACCACAATGCTCTTAAGGTGTTGGACGGTGCCGTGCCGCTAGCCTGCTCTGCTGTTTTGACGGGAATAGGAGCGTGATGGTTGTGGGGCACGTCAGTCTTACAAGCGTCGGGCTCGCGGTGTGCTGCGGTGTCCAGGCGTCTGTTGCCTATTTGTGCTTGCCCCGATCCGTCAGCGTGGCACACTAACGCATCGTGGATCCTCCCAGAGTATGGAGGCGGTCATGCGCTTATTGAAGATCGTGCTGTATACGATCATCGGAGCGGTTATTGGCTCCGTGATTTATTTCCTTCTGGTTGATGGCCAGTTGCCCGACGATTTGGGCGTGTCGATGCTGATGAATTTTGGTGGAGCGGCCGGTGCCGGCGCGGGCTTCTTTTCCGGGTTCTCAAGCATGTCCCGGTCAAACCGGGATGACGACGATTTCGCCGATCCCTACGACCATGATGGTTTCGGGTCCGCCGGTCCGAATTAAGCCTCGCCTCTGAGCGGCTCTGAGATTGCGGCTCTCGGTCTTTGGTTTGGCGCGCTGTCCGGGCGGAAAACCGCGCGCACTTTTCCTGAAAGCGCTCTAGGATTGCGGCTCTGGGGCAGCAGCCCAGGAGCG
>CAZVEE010000124.1:0-7599 GCA_964625525.1 uncultured Alphaproteobacteria bacterium
GGCTCTAGGCTGGCGGCGATGAGGCGGGCAGCGCGACGCGCGGCTTTGCGAAGCTCCGTGCGCGAATTACCGGCACGGGCACGGGTGGACAGGCCCGTCAGTGTATTGGCCGCAGCTTCCGCCGCGGCCGCCAGCGCATCCTCAGACGCTGCCGGGCATAACTCGGCAAAGCGGGTGCGCATAATGGTGTCCAAGCTCTCAAGGGACGTCGCCAGCCGCGCGCGGATCTGAGGCGTCTCGCAGGCCGCCGAGGCGGTGGCGTAGATCAAACACCCGCGCATGACAACGTCCTCGGACAAGTAAAGATCAAGCATGGCGTCGTAAAAGCCGATCAAAGCGCTTTCCACCGTTTGCGGGACCAGCAGTGCGGGCCCCGCCGTCTTGCGGGCTTGGGCGGCAAAGGCTTCGAGCGCGGCCAGATACATGGCCAACTTGTCTCCAAACGCGGCGTAAAGGCTGGGACGACTGAGCCCGGTGCGAGCGGATAGATCATCAAGCGACGCCGCGGCAAACCCTTTGGCACGGAAAACCTCGACAATCGCGGCCAGGGCCTTGTCGGGATCGAAGCTGCGGGGGCGACCGCGGCGGCGGGTCTCATGCACCATTTTATACTGCCTCGAACATAATTCTTGACGCTCTCCAGATTTATAGGCGAAGCAGTACATATATAGAGCCAATCCGGGGAGACCACTCATGCTCATTCAAGCGCTGATCTATCCGCATTTCACCACCTTGGACCTGATCGGGGCGTTGCAGCCCCTGTCCATGCTGCCCGATGCTCAGGTGCAGATCGTCTGGCGAGAGACTGGCGAGGTGCCGACCGATTGCGGCGCGAGCCTGGTGGCCAATGCGTCGTTCACCACGGCCGCCGCGAAACCGGATGTCTTGCTGGTGCCGGGGGGCGGGACACCCTCTGTCGACATGTTGGAAGAGCGTGATGTGATGGAGTTCCTCGCCCGTCAGGGGCAGGACGCCCAATGGATTGTGTCCGTGTGCACGGGCGCGCTGCTTTTGGGTCAGGCGGGCTTGTTGAAGGGATATCGCGCGGCAAGCCACTGGGCGGTCATCGAAACGCTCGATGCGTTTGGGGCGACACCGGTGTCTGAGCGTGTGGTGATTGATCGCAATCGCTGCACCGGTGGCGGCGTGACCGCGGGTGTTGATATCGGACTGACCATGGCCGGTTTGCTGACGGGAGACCCCGTGGGCAAAGTGATCGAGCTTGTCTTGGAATACAATCCCGCGCCCCCGTTTGGCACCGGTCATCCCAGCATTGCCGACGCGGGCACACTGGCTCTTGCGCGCGAGCGCGCGGGCACGGTGATGCCGGTGGAGCGGATCCGGAGGATCGCGCAAACGCAGCGTGCCTAAATGATTTGACCACCAATCACATGGGAGCCGAGGGACGCAGTTTCTCACCAAAATAGGCGAGGACTTCGTCGAGGGCTTGCCGAGTGGGGTGGCCAGCTTCGTCTACAAAGTCGATGGTGAAGACGCTGTGGCCGTTGCCCGGCAGTGTCTTGAGTTTGAGGCGCTCGCGATCGTCATTGAACGCGGTATCGAGCGCCTCGAACTTGCGGGCGGTGCAGATGGCATCGCCCTCGATGCGATAGGCATGGGCGGGGCCCTTGGTGTCAAGGGCCTCGCGCACGCTGGCCACATCCGCCTCGCTCATATGCAACGCCCCTTGATTGAAGACCGGCATGGAGGGCTGGCTGGCCACGGCGGCGAGCACCGCATCGTCGGCCATGAGCGAGATGGCGAAATTGCCAGACAAGCACATGCCCACCACACCAACACCGGACGCGCCGGTGCGCGCCTTGACATCCCGGCACAGGGCGCGGACCCACTCAACGACCGGGCTGGTCTTGTTGGCGGCGAAGAGGCTGAATTCACGACGCATGCAGAACAGGCGCACCGCATTGCCCAAAAGGGAGGTTTCGCCAAGCGGCCCGAACCAGTGGGCCAGAACCACCCGGTAGCCGGCGGTGACGAGCCGCTCCGCGAAGGCCAGTGCCTCCTGACCAATGCCGGGCAATTCCTGCATGATGACCACGGGTGGGCCTTCGCCACGCTCATACACATCAAAGGTCGCGAGCCGACCGCCCGCAAGCGGCGCTGTCACCGCCCGTTTGATGTAGCCGTCCATGCTGGTCATGACGCCCTGCCCGTTGCTTACGCAGCGCGGCGCAAGTTCAGCTTGTCCCACACCGCGCTTAGAGAGTTGATCAAATGGCCGATCTTATCATCGTCATGGGCCGGGCTCGGCGTGAAGCGCAGACGCTCGGTCCCTTTGGGCACGGTCGGATAATTGATGGGCTGAACATAGATGCCGTACTCGTACAAAAGCGCATCGGCAACGTCCTTGCACAGAACCGGGTCGCCCACCAGAACCGGCACGATATGGCTTTCCGACGGCATCAAAGGCAGCCCCGCCTCGACCAGCGCTTGTTTCAGCCTCGCCGCGCGCTCTTGATGCTGGCGCCGCTCCACGTCGCTTTGCTTCAGGTGACGGATGCTGGCAATGGCCCCGGCCACCAGCACCGGCGACAAAGAGGTGGTGAAGATAAAGCCCGGCGCATAGGAGCGCACGGCATCCACCACCCGGGCGCTGGCGGCGATATAGCCGCCCATAATGCCGAAGGCCTTCGCGAGCGTGCCTTCGATGATATCGATGCGATGCAGAAGATTATCACGTTCAGCGATGCCGCCGCCGCGCGGACCGTAAAGCCCCACCGCGTGCACCTCGTCCAGATAGGTCAGCGCGTTATAGCGGTCCGCCAGATCACAAATCGCCTCAATGGGCGCGATGTCGCCATCCATGGAATAGACGGACTCAAAGGCGATGATCTTGGGTGCGTCATAGGAGAGGCTGGAGAGCAGCTCTTCCAAATGCTCCAGGTCGTTATGACGCCAAATGCGCTTGGCGACACCGGACTTGCGCATGCCCTCGATCATGGAGGCGTGATTGAGCTTGTCGGACAAGATCACACAGCCCGGCAGCAGACGCGCCACGGTGCTCAAGGTCGCTTCATTGGCAATGTAGCCAGACGTGAACAGCAGGGCTGCTTCCTGACCGTGCAGATCCGCCAACTCGCGTTCCAAGGTCACGTGATAGTGGGTCGTACCGGCAATGTTGCGCGTGCCGCCCGAGCCCGCGCCCACCCGATCGATGGCCTCATGCATCGCGCGGGTCACACTGGGGTGTTGGCCCATGCCCAGATAGTCGTTGCTGCACCACACGACGATGTCCCGGGTCCCGTCCTCCACGTGCAAGCGGCCTTCAGGAAAGGCCCCGCACGTGCGCTCGATATCAGCAAATACGCGATAGCGCCCTTCGGCGCGCACCGCGGCAATCGCCGCGTCGAACGTCTCGTTATAAAGGCCGCGATCATTCGCCATCCGAGCATACTCCTATTGCGCGTGCGAGCGGGTGCATCCTGCCATGAGATCGCCGGACAGCCCCCTTTCGCAAGCGTTATCTGTCCTTCTAAGACCGCGAGCCGTCAACCGCTTCCCCTGCTATAGCGTAAGATGTAGGTGTGTGTGTCCTTTGCGGGAGATGACGGAATGTCCGTGAGTCTGGCTACCCTTCTGGGTTTGACCCTCGCCGCCACAATGCTGGCTTTTGGTGTGCTGTGGCTGATCAGCGGCGCCACGCGCAACGCCGGCCATGTGGACGTGTATTGGGGACCGGGCTTCGCGGTCACCGCGTGGCTTACTGTCTGGCTGAGCGGCGTGGAAAGCGACCGGGCGCTGCTTCTGGCCACTCTCACCACCCTGTGGGCCGTCCGGCTGGGCTGGCATCTGGGCAAACGCAATCTCATCGAGCACACGGCAGAAGACAAACGCTATGCGGAGATGCGCGCGGTGCGGCCGGAGCACTTCTTCTGGTGGAGTTTACCGTGGGTGTTCATGCTCCAGGCCGGGATCCAGTGGATCGTGTCCCTGCCCGTCCAGGCGGGCGCCGCTCTATCGGAGGGCACGCCGCTGGGTTGGTTCGATCTGATTGGGGTCATCATCTTCGCCACCGGCCTCACCTTTGAGACCATCGCCGACCGGCAGCTCGACCGCTTTAAGGCGGATCCCGCTAACAAGGGCAAAGTGCTCGATACGGGCCTGTGGGCCTGGAGCCGCCACCCCAACTATTTCGGCGATGCCGCCGTGTGGTGGGGCTTGTTCGTGATCGCGCTCGGCAGCCCTTTCACCTGGTGGACCGTTGTGGGGCCGGTGGTGATGACCTTTTTCCTGATGCGCGTCTCTGGCGTGCCGCTGCTGGAAAAAGGCATGATGGACACGCGCCCTGAGTACCGGGCCTATCGGGAGCGCACTAGTGCCTTCTTCCCCTGGCCGCCCCGCCGACCCGACGACGGGACCTGACCGCTCACAAGCGATAGAGGATCTGATCAAGCCAGAAGCGCTCCAAGCGGCGCAATGTGACGTTCAGGGACGCCAAATCCGTGTCGGAAATCCCACCCGCTTCGCGCAAAGAGTCCAGGTGCCGCTCGAAGAGCGCGATGAGCATCTCATTCACCTCCTGGCCTTCCTTGGTCAGGCTCACCCGCACCGAGCGCTTGTCTGCCGTCGAGCGCTTGTGGTGCAGGTAGCCGGAGTCCACCAGCTTTTTCAGCGTGTAGGAAATGTTTGAGCCCTGATAGTAACCGCGCGTGCGCAACTCGCCGGCGGTGGTCTCGGTTTCGCCCACGCTGAACAGCACCAGGGCCTGCACACTGTTCAAATCGTTGCGGCCCGTGCGGTCCAACTCGTCCTTGATGACATCAAGGAGTTGCCGGTGGAGCCGTTCCAACAAGTTCAGGGCGTTGAGATAACAGCTAAAGCGATCCGCCGCCTCGTCGCCGGACCACGGACTCACCCTCTCCGCGGCCGCCGTGTGCCTCACAGCTTCCATTCATGACCCCATCACTCTGGACTTGCCTATCCCCCTGTCTGGACAAATCTAGAGGTGATCGGCAAAGAAACGGTTAGGGACACTGTCAGGAGGCCCTATGTCGACGCAGGCGACGCCATCAGAGGCTTTGGTCATCGACCGCCAATTCAATGGACCGCCCGGTTCGGGCAATGGCGGGTATGTGTGTGGACGGATTGCGGCCTATCTGCCACCCGCCGAGGGAGACATGTGGCCGGAAGTGACCTTGCGGGCGCCGCCACCGCTCGACACGCCCCTGCAAACGGCGGTGGACGGCGAGCATGTGGCGGTGAGCCATGAGGAGACGCTGGTCGCCAAAGGCGCGCGCGTGCCGGTCGATCTGCCCGTGCCGCCCGCCCCAAGCATGGCAGAGGCCGCCCAAGGGCGCCGCCAGTTCCGCTGTTATGAGGCGCATCCGCTGGCGACCTGTTTTGTCTGCGGGACCGCGCGGCTCGACGGCGATGGCTTGCGGATCTTCAGCGGTCCGATCGCCGCAAGCCGCCCGGATGGGCTCGTCGCGACACCTTGGGAGCCGCATCCGGTATTCGCGGGCGCCGACGGGCTGGTGCGTCCGGAGATCCTGTGGGGCGCGCTGGATTGCCCGGGAGCGTTCGCCGTGGATGATGCGACCCAGTCTGGCCTGAAGCTGCTGGGACGGCTGGCCGCACGCATCGATCGCTGCCCGCAGGTGGGCGAAAAGCTCATCGTGGCCGGCTGGCATACGGGCTCGGACGGGCGCAAGCACGGGGCCGGCACCGCTCTTTACACGGAAGACGGTGAAGTGCTGGCGCGGGCGCGGGCAATCTGGATCGAGTTGAAACCCGCCTGAAGCCGCCGGCCGGTCTATTCCGGCGCCGGCATGGGCGTCAGTTCCTCGCGCAGATCGAGGATCGTCTTATGGCCGGCCCCCCGGATCAACAGCACGACGTAAGGCGCGGTATCGCCTTGCGGTGCCGCGCCGGCCGGGGCAAACAGCGTGGCTTTCACTTCCATGCGCCCGTCTTCCACCTCGACACGGCGGATCTTGTAGCCGTAGCCGCCGGAGGGGCGCGCGCCCATAAACAGGGCAACACCCGTTTCCTCACCCTCCGTCAGAGGGCGCGGCGGCGCCTGGCCAATCAGGTCCCAGATCCGGGTCCATTCATCTTGGGTGGTGGCGACGAACGCAGCGTCGTCCTGAGGCCCAGAGGTGCCGTGGATGGCTTCGAATTCGAGCGTATCGCCGGCCCGGGCTGAGTGTTCAGCCCCCGGCACCGCGCCCAAAAAGGCCACTGCCAGCGCCACCGCCCCCAGTTTTGCCGCCCATGCGGCCCACTGCCGACCTGTTGCCACCGCTCACGCCTCCCTCACGCGTCTAACACCAGCGCAAGCTTAACGGCTGTGATAGGCGCTGTGGCACATGTCCGCTGGTCGGTAAGAACCAGGGTGATGCCGGTCACACGCACCGGCAACGCTCGCGTTAGCCGCACCAAGTCTGCTCGCCAATGAAGACGGGAAACAACCGTTAGATCGCCAATGGCGCCGTGGTCTCTCCCGCCGTGTCGGCTGCTGGTTGCGTGACCAGGACGGGGCCAGCATGGGGCACCGCCACCGCCGGGGGACTGGAAACCACTGGCACCGGCCCAGTCTCGCGCAGCACGAGAGTTTCCACACTGGCAGGCGTCCCGGCAAACCCGCAGAACGCAAAGGCCAGCACGATCATGGCGATCCAGGGCGACGATGCGGTCGCACCGGCGTCCAGGGATTGTGCCACCGTATCACCGGCGTTGGCCTTCGCCTTACCCACTGTGTGGTTCATAACCCTGCCCTCCAGCGTGAGTCTCGATGACCCTGACCTTCAAGAGGAAATGTGGTCACGAGCGGGCAGCACCAGGACTTTTTGCGTGACTTTCGTCACACGGATGGTTCGGGAAAGGAGTTTGTTACCAAGCGGTTAGATTAGGCGGACGGCGCCGCCTTGGCTTTTGATGTGCCAGAACCGGACGGGTCCACCGCCATGTCCGGCCCGCCGAAGCGTTCCGTCCACGCTGCAACCTGCTCGTCCTCCACCTTGGCAAAGAGCGGATCGGGCACGCTAAAGGTGTGCCCCGGAGCCAGTGTGGTGAGTTCGGCGCGCAGATCCTCACGCGGCCACGCCACCGCATCCGCCGCCAGACCCAGGGTCTCCAGCATGCGCGCCGCGGTCGCCGGGATCACCGGAGCCGCCAGCACAGCAAAGAGGCGGATCAAGTTAATGCCGACGCGCACACCCACGGCGGCGCGCTCGGGATCTTCCTTGAAAGCGGTCCAGGGCGCGGCTCGGGTGAGATATTCATTGCCCGACACCCAGATGGCGCGCAGCTCCGTCAGCGCCTTGCGGAACTCACGGGCCTCCATATGCTCTGTATACGCCTTAATGCGCGTGTCCAGCTCGGCCAGCAAAGCGTCTTCTTCCGGGCCCCAATCACCGCCAGCCGGCACCGCCTCGCCGAATTTCGAGCGGGTAAAGCGCAGGATCCGGTTCATGAAATTGCCCAGCACATCCGCCAAGTCCTTGTTCACGGTCCCGGCGAAGTGGTCCCAGGCAAAGGAACTGTCAGAGCCTTCGGGCACATTGGCCATCAGGTAATAGCGCCAGTAATCCGCCGGCAGAAGATCGAGCGCCTGATCCATGAAGACGCCGCGCTTCTGGC
>CAZVEE010000125.1:0-7558 GCA_964625525.1 uncultured Alphaproteobacteria bacterium
TGCCTGCAGTAGGCAGAGGCCAGATCGCAACCGATTGAAATCATTGAAAGATAGCGCGCGGCCTATGGTTTAGCATTGCCAGCACGTTGCCAGCTCAGCGGCGCTTCCAGAATGACAGGAATGACGGCTGGGATGCGCGCTCCTGTCTCTGGTCGGTAATCGCAAGGGTGAGGCGCTGACGCTCATCCGTCTCGCGGTCGAGCCGTTTGCGCAGATCCTCGATCACAGTCTCGAGCTGGTCCCGCTCTCTGCGGCGCTCAACGTCGAAATGGCTTAGCTGCTCGTTCTTGGCAACGAGTTCAAGGCGCAAGCGTTCCAGCTCATCCAGCGTCACATCCTGTCCCTTGGGCGTCGCGGAAAACCGCGCACCCTTTTCCTGAAAGCGCTTTAGTCAGTGGCAATGGCCCTGTCCGTGATCCGATCAAGGGCCGTGCTCATGCGTTCAATCACGGGCTCACTTTCAGTCAGACCATAGCGCGCCGCCAAAGCCTCCGGCTTGGTGTACGCAATCCAAACCGTCCCATCCGCCTCCTCCCACGCCAGCGCCTTCATGGGCAGGTCAATGGCAATCATCCGGTTTTCCGCCATCAGCTGCGTGCCCGCACGCGGATTGCCAAATATCAGCACTTTTGTCGGCGGCAACGGTTGAACGTCAGCCGGCGCATCCCCTGCATGATCAAAGGTCGTAAACGTGAGAAGACCGAAGTCAGTCAACACGGCCTTCAGGCGCTCCAGCGTCTCGTCAACCCCATGCGGGCTTTGCTTCACCACCAGGTGATCCGGTGCCGCGGGCTCGGCTTGAGCGGGCATGATGATCATGGCCAGCGCAATGATCGACACGAAAACCATCCGCATCAGGAAACTCTCCCTCTGGTGTTTTGAAAATCAAATCAAACCGGCCAGCGGGCTCGACGGATCAGCATATTTTTTCCGCTGCATGCGGCCCGCGAGATAAGCATGACGGCCGGATTGGACGGCAAGGCGCATGGCAGCCGCCATGCGCAGCGGCTCCTTGGCCTCGGCAATGGCGGTGTTGAGCAGGACCGCGTCACACCCCAGTTCCATGGCGATGGTGGCATCGGACGCGGTGCCCACGCCTGCATCTACAAGCACCGGCACGCTGGACTGTTCCACGATCAGGCGAATATTGACCGGGTTCTGAATACCCAGGCCCGAGCCGATGAGCCCGCCCAACGGCATGATGGCACAACAGCCCATGGCCTCCAGCTCTTTGGCGGCGATGGGATCGTCATTGCAATAGACCATCACCTGAAAACCGTCCTTGAGCAGCATTTCAGCGGCCCGGAACGTCTCGCGCATATTGGGATAGAGCGTCTTCTGATCCCCCAGCACTTCAAGCTTCACCAGGTCCCAGCCGCCGGCCTCGCGAGCAAGCCGCAACGTGCGCACCGCATCCTCCCCGGTGAAACAGCCAGCAGTGTTGGGCAGGAAGACGTATTTTTTCGGATCGATGTGATCGACCAGCATGGGCTGGGACCGATCGGTCAGGTTCACCCGGCGCACGGCGACGGTGATGATCTGCGCGCCCGAGGCCTCCAGCGCCCGGGCGTTTTCCTCATAGGTCTTGTACTTGCCGGTGCCGACGATCAGGCGAGAGGTGAAGCGCCGCCCGGCCACTTCAAAGGGATCATCGTGGGGCACGGGCGTAAGGGGCGTCTCGGTCATAGGGGCCTCGGTGGATAAGGAGGGCTCAGCCTCCGCCGATGAAATGGACGATTTCCAGCCGGTCGCCGTCGGCGAGCACGGTCTCCTGGTACTGGGAGCGGGGCACAATTTCCAGATTGCGCTCCACGGCGATCTTGGGCGCGGCCAGATCAAACCGGGTCAGCAGCTCCGCAAGGCTGAGCGCATCGGGCACGTCATGGGTCTCGCCATTGATGGTCAGCCGCATGGCCGGATCTCCCAGACTATTGGGGCGCGCCCGGTCACGGCGTTAGCCCCTCTTCTCTCTTGCGATGTATGCTGGCGCGCGAGCCCGCACAAGACGCCAAAAGGACCGCGCGCCCATGACCCGCCTCATCCTGGTCCTCAACGGACCCAATCTCAATCTCCTGGGCGAGCGTGAGCCCGCCATCTACGGCACAACCACGCTCAAGGACATCGACGCCATGCTCCAGGCCCAGGCCCCGGCTCTGGGCCTTAGCGTGGAGATGCGCCAGACGAATCACGAAGGCGTTCTCGTGGATTGGGTGCAGGAGGCACGCTCCACAACGAGCGGCTTGATTGTCAATGCGGCCGCCTACAGCCATACCTCCATGGCCTTGCTGGATGCGCTTTTGGCCTATGAAAACCCCGTGGTGGAAGTCCATTTATCCAATCTTTTCAAGCGTGAAGCCATGCGTCACCACTCATATGTTTCAATGGCGGTGCAAGGAATGATTTGCGGCTTCGGCGCGGATGGGTACAGTCTGGCGCTCGAAGCCATGGCGCGCTTGTTGGACCGTCCGTAAGGTCGAGCGGTCCGGGGCGAGCGCACCGGCAGCCCGTGGCTGTCTTTGGCGCTCCGGCCTTTCATGACGGGGCTGTCCGCTGAGCCGCCCGTCCCACCATCAGAGGCGAATCCGTGAGTCACGACAAGAAAGACCCTAAAGAGGCAGCCGCATCGAGCGGCCTTAATCATTCGGTCATCCGCGACCTCGCCGCCCTGCTCGCCGAAACCGATCTGACGGAAATCGAGATCGAGCAGAAGGGCATGCGCATCCGCATCGCCCGGCAGGTCAATGTCTCCATGGCCGCGCCGGTGGCACCGGTCGCTGCTGCTCCGGCGGCCGCGGCAGCCCCGGCCGCCGCGGCACCGGCTGGCGATCCCGATGACGTGGCCAAACATCCGGGCGTCCTGAAATCGCCCATGGTCGGGACCGTCTATCTGGCGCCGGAACCGGGTGCCTCGCCGTTCGTGCGCGAGGGGCAAGCGGTGACCGAAGGCCAGACGGTGATGATCGTTGAAGCCATGAAGACCATGAACAACATTCCCGCCCATCGCAGCGGTACCGTGCGCCAGGTGCTGGTGAAAAACGAGCAGCCGGTTGAGTACAACGAGCCGCTGCTCGTGATCGAATAAGGCCCATGTTCGACAAGATCCTGATTGCCAATCGCGGCGAAATCGCCCTCCGGGTGCAGCGCGCCTGCCGGGAGATGGGCATCCGCACTGTGGCGGTGCACTCCACCGCCGACGCGGACGCCATGCATGTGCGCCTGGCCGATGAAAGCGTCTGCCTGGGGCCGCCTCCGGCCGCCGAGAGCTATCTGCACATCCCGTCCATCATCGCCGCTTGCGAGATTACGGGCGCCCAAGCCGTGCATCCGGGCTACGGGTTTCTGTCGGAGAACGCGCGCTTCGCAGAAATCGTTGAGGCGCATAACCTCACATTCATTGGACCGACGGCCGAGCATATCCGCCTGATGGGCGACAAGATCGCCGCCAAGAAAGCGGTCAAAGAGGCGGGCATCCCGGTGGTGCCCGGCTCTGACGGCGGCGTCACCAGTGACGCGGAAGCCCGCAAGGTGGCTCAGGACATCGGCTATCCGCTGCTCGTCAAGGCCGCCGCCGGTGGGGGCGGGCGCGGCATGAAAGTGGCGCGCACAGCCGACGATCTGAGCCACGCTCTGTCCACCGCGCGCTCGGAAGCCAAAGCGGCTTTCGGCGATGACGCTGTCTATCTGGAACGCTATCTGGAGCGCCCGCGCCACATCGAAATTCAGGTGGTCGCTGACCATGCCGGCACGGTCGTGCATCTGGGCGAGCGGGACTGCTCGCTGCAACGGCGCCACCAGAAAGTGCTGGAAGAGGCGCCCTCGCCCGCCCTTGACGCCAAGGGCCGTGAAGAGATCGGGACTGTGGTTGCCCAGGCGGTCAAGCGGCTTGGATATCTGGGCGTGGGCACGGTCGAGTTCCTCTATGAAAACGGCGAGTTCTTCTTCATCGAAATGAACACGCGCATTCAGGTGGAACACCCGGTCACCGAAATGGTCACAGGGATCGACCTGATCCGCGAGCAGATCCTGATCGCCGCCGGCAATCCCTTATCCTTTTCCCAGGACGAGGTGACCTTCCGGGGCCATGCGGTGGAATGCCGGGTGAACGCTGAAAA
This sequence comes from uncultured Alphaproteobacteria bacterium, assembly GCA_964625525.1. Lineage (GTDB taxonomy): Bacteria > Pseudomonadota > Alphaproteobacteria > JAJFIK01 > JAJFIK01 > CAZVEE01. The sequence goes on from CAZVEE010000125.1 coordinate 4,113, forward strand.
CCCGCGCACCTTCACCCCCTCGCCAGGGCGTATCCAGGAGTACCATCCGCCAGGCGGTCTGGGCGTTCGCGTGGACTCCGCGGTGTATTCGGGCTATCGGGTGCCGCCCTATTATGACAGCCTGATTGGTAAGCTCGTGGTGCATGGCGCGACGCGGCAGGAATGCCTTATGCGCCTGCGTCGTGCACTGGACGAATTCGTTGTGGATGGGGTGGACACCACCATTCCGCTGTTCCGGGACCTGCTGACGGCACCGCAGTTCCAGAACGGCGATTACCACATTCATTGGCTCGAAGAGTATTTGAAGAGCCCGTGACGACGACGCTGTGTCTGAAGGACCATGGGCCTTCTGATCGTGGGTCTTCAGACCGTGGGCCTTCAGACCGTGAGACCGACAGCCTGTGAGGCGGCCGCCGAGCGCATGGACGATATTACGCCCGAGCTTCTGCTGCGCGCCTACAGCATCGGCGTCTTCCCCATGGCCGATAGCCGGGACGATCCCACGCTGTTCTGGGTCGAGCCGGACCTGCGCGGCGTCATTCCCCTCGACGGCTTTCACCTACCCCGCCGGCTGCGCCGGACCGTGATGCGCGATGTGTTCCAAGTGCGGGTGAACACCGCGTTCCGCGCGGTCATGGAAGGCTGCGCCAGCGCCGCCGCAGGCCGCGCCGATACGTGGATCAGCGGCCGCATTCTCGACCTCTACAGCGCCCTTTTCGCCCAAGGCCATGCCCACAGCATTGAATGCTGGCAGGACGAACGCCTGGTCGGCGGCCTTTACGGCGTCAGCATCGGCGCCGCCTTTTTCGGGGAAAGCATGTTCAGCCTGGAGCGCGACGCCAGCAAAGTGGCGCTCGTGCATCTGGTGGGACGACTGCGCGCGGGCGACTACCGGTTGCTCGACACGCAATTCGTGACCGATCACCTGGCCCAGTTCGGGGTGCAGGAAATTCCGAAAGCCACCTATCTGGAAAGCTTGCGCGAGGCCACGCGGCGGCCCGCGGATTTTTACCGACTGCCGTTCGACGCATCCGGCGCGATGGCCTTGCAGTCCATCACCCAGACATCATAGGTCGGGTGCTCCAGCGCGTTCAGCGCTGGCGACGAGGCAAACATCCAGCCTGAAAACACCCGCTCCACCGAGCCGTCGAGGCGATTGTCGTCAATGTCCAGATAGGCGGTGGTTTCCGGCGGCTCTTCCGGCGGGCGCGAGGCGCACGCCCGCACGGTGATCGCCAGACCGCCAAAGCGGACGGTCTGACCAACCGGCACTTCGATCTCCCGCACCCGGGCGCTGACCTTTTCCAGCCCGCGCAACACGGCCAGGCGCGGCTCTTCGGTCAGGGAAGCCGCCGGCGCGCCGCCGTCGGCCGCCATCTGAAATACCGGGGCCCACGGCTGGGGATCCTGAGCCAGCGTCGGTGCGGCACTGATCATCGCACCGACCACAGCCAAACCAGTAAGAAGCGTGCGCATCACCATGACGGTCTCCCGTACCAACAGCCTCAGAGCCCACCCAAGGGATCAGCCGGTGCATTTTGGCCCGCCGGTGCCGGGGTCGTGGTGCTCCCGCTCGTGCCACTATCGCTGGAGGTGGAGCCCCCCGTCCCGAAAATGGCCTGTTGGATGAGCGAGAACAGATCCACCGTGCCGGAGGCGAACAGGATCTCATCCCCATCTTTCAGGGGATTCTCGAAATCGCCACCGGGCTGCAGCGCAATAAAGCTGCCGCCGAGCAGGCTTTCGGAGGCCACCGTCAGGGCGGTGTCCTCGGCCAGCTCATATTGGCTGTTGATCGACAAGGTCATGATCGCTTCGTAGGTCACGGGATCAAGCTGCAACTCGGACACCGTGCCCACCTTGATGCCGGCGATGCGCACATCCGTGCCCACCGTGACACCGGTCAGGTTCGTCACCCGTGCGCTGAGCTGATAGGTATCGCGCCCCACCGCACCAGCGTCCGAGCCGCGATAGGCAAAGGTGAGAAAGATCAGCGCCACCGCAATGACCGCGGCTCCGATCAGCGTTTCGACCAGATTGTTCTGCATAACCCTCTCGATCCCAACCCATGCGGGCCTCGCCCGCCGTTAATCCGTGTCCCCTGCACTATGAGGCTTTTACAAAGGGTGTGCCACCCGGCTCAGGCGTCCGGCTGCCAGGGTTCGTAATCGCCATTGGCGGGCTTGCGTGTGCCGTCGCGGGTCAAGGACCCTGGCGGGCGATACGCATCCGGGGACCCCGTGGGATTGGCCTGGTGATCCTTTTCCCAGCTTTGGCGCTTGGGCGGGTTCACTGTGGGCGGCTCTTCCACTGTGTGGTGCAGCCAGGCGTGCCAGTCCGCCGGCACACGGGAGGCCTCGACCGGACCATTATAGATCACCCAGCGGCGGCGTTGCTTCTTGCCGTCCGGCAGCCGGCGCTCTTCGTAATAGCGATTGCCCTGCTCGTCCTCACCGACGAATCGGCCGTTGAGCCAGGTATCGACCATCGTGCCGAGCGTGGCGCCGTGCCACCAGGTAAAGAAGGACATAAGCCGCGGGCCTCACCGGTCGCTGGGCCAGCCTGCGCGCGTCGACGGGCCGCGCGGGCGAGCCAAAAGTGTTCGAATGCGCGGGACTATGGCACCGGGCCTGAGAGCCGTCCAGTCCCGCACCGCACAACGCTCGGCTGCCCCACCTGTTGCGTCCATTTTGCCGCAGCGGACACAAGATCTTGTGTCCGCCCCGAGTTCCCTCAAGATCTTGTGCCTGACCACCCGGAACCGCCCACAAGATCTTGTGGGACACCGAAATTGAGACACAAAATGGTGTTGCCTCCCCCCGGATCAGACACTAGGTTTTGACCTCGCTGGCGGGGCAAACACCAGACCTTGTGCCGCAAATCAGTCAGTCAACGTGGATCATGGACGGATCCGGCGGTCAACGACCCGTCGCATCGACGGGAGGCGTGTGCCTGCAAGCGGGCGCGTCAACGGGACCGGGAGCTGTCCTCGAGAGAGGGAGATATCGGTCCGCATGCGTATCGAGCGCCGCTTTACCAAGGACAATCTGGGCCCCTATGTGGGCATCGAATTCCGCCAGGCCACCAGCGAGATCCGTAATCCCGACGGCTCCGTCGTGTTCCGCCTCGATAATGTGGATGTGCCCGCCGCCTGGAGCCAGGTCGCGACCGACATCCTGGCGCAGAAATATCTGCGCAAGGCGGGCGTGCCGGAGCGCCTGAAACCCGTGGCCGAAGACGGTGTCCCGGACTGGCTGCAACGGCGCACGGCGGATGAGGATTCGGAAGAGCCGGTGGCGCGCGGGCCGGAAACATCCGCTAAGGCCGTGTTCGATCGCCTGGCCGGCGCCTGGACCTATTGGGGCTGGAAAGGCGGCTATTTCGACGACGAAGAGGACGCGCGCGCCTATTACGACGAAATGCGCTACATGCTGGCCACCCAGAAG
>CAZVEE010000126.1:0-7353 GCA_964625525.1 uncultured Alphaproteobacteria bacterium
GGCAAGCCGACGCAGAACGCTTTCGTCGAGAGCTTCAATGCCCGGCTGCGCGATGTCATGCCGGTGCGCAAAATGATCGCCTCTGGTGTGCCTCTTGCGGCGGGGACCGATGCAACGCGGGTGTCCTCCTATAATCCTTGGTGAGCGATACACTGGGCAGTATCCGGTAAGGGCCGGGGCGGTGATGTGATTTGGGCGCCGGAGAACCGGTTGAGCCGTGCGGAGGCCCTGCGCCATTGGACTGCTGCTGGCGCCTGGTTCAGCCGTGAGCAAGGCAAGAAAGGGCAGATCAGTCCGGGGCAACTCGCTGACATTGCGGTCTTGGACCGCGACTATTTCTCTGTCGCGGAAGACGAAATCGCGGACATCACGGCGGACATGACACTCATCGGGGGGCAGGGTGTGCATGCAAAAGGTACCTTCTTACCTTATGCGCCGGCGGCTTTGCCTGGGTTGCCAGACTGGTCGCCCCTCCCGGTCTTTGGAGCCCCTGGTCTGCCAATCTGAGCAGGGGTGTCCCCACCGGTGGTCTGGTGCCATTGGCAGGGTTCGGCGCCTGGGCTACGCTGTACGCGAGTGCATAAAAAGGAAAATGGGGGCTGGAAATGGTTCATGCCAATGCTGCGCCGCAGCAGCAGGCTGATCTCGCATTTGTCATTCTCATCAGCTTAGCCGCCACCCTGGGCGGCTTTCTGTTCGGGTATGACAGCGGGGTGATCAACGGCACGGTGGAGGGCCTGCGCGTCGCGTTCAATTCCGACAGTGTCGGCACGGGGTTCAATGTGGCGTCCATGCTGCTGGGTTGTGCTGTGGGCGCAGCCGCCGCCGGTTCCCTGTCCGACCGTTTCGGTCGGCGTACCATGATGATTGTTGCGGCGGTTTTCTTCATAATCAGCGCCTGGGGATCAGGCGTGGCCGGATCATCTCTCGAATTTGTTCTGTATCGGGTGCTGGGGGGGCTGGCAGTGGGCGGCGCCAGCGTGATGGCGCCAGCCTACATTTCAGAAGTGGCGCCGGCGCATCTGCGCGGCCGTCTAGCGACCATTCAGCAAGTAGCCATTATCCTCGGCCTGTTCTTCGCCTTCCTGAGCAACTATTTCATCGCCGGGGCGGCCGGGTCGGCCACGACCGAGTGGTTTTTGGGCTTTGAAGCGTGGCGCTGGATGTTCTGGATGGAACTGATCCCGGCGACCCTGTTTCTCCTGGCGCTGATGATCATTCCTGAAAGCCCGCGCTACCTGGTCGCAAGCGGCCAGGCCGATCGTGCCGAGGCCGTGTTGGCGCGCATCAGCGGGCCGGCACAGGCCCGCGACAAGGCGGAAGAAATCCGCGTATCGCTGGCCCAAGACCACCAGCCGCGCCTGGCCGATGTGCTGGCGCCGGGGACGATTGTGCATCCGATCGTGTGGATTGGTATCGGGCTTGCCACGTTCCAGCAACTGGTGGGCATCAATGTGGTGTTCTATTACGGCGCTGTGCTGTGGCAGGCCGTTGGCTTTTCCGAAAGCGATGCGCTGCTCATCAATGTGATCAGTGGCGCGGTATCGATCTTGGCGGTGGCCATTGCGCTGATGGTCATCGACCGGATCGGGCGCAAGCCATTGCTCTGGTTCGGCTCGGTGGGCATGTCCTTGACCTTAGGCACGCTCGTGGTTGTGTTCTCTCAGGCAGCCTTGGTGGATGGCAGTTTGAGCCTCTCCGACACTGCCGGCACGGTCGCGTTGATCGCTGCTAATGCCTATGTGTTCTTCTTTAACATGTCCTGGGGACCGGTGATGTGGGTTGCCCTTGGCGAGATGTTCCCCAACCAGATCCGTGGCTCTGGCCTGGCAGTGGCTGGCTTCTTCCAATGGGGGTCGAATTTCCTCGTCACCATGACGTTCCCCATTCTGTTGGCCACGCCGTGGCTCGGCCTGACAGGCGCCTATGGGTTCTATACCGTCTGTGCCGTGATTTCCGTGATCTTTGTGGTGGCTCTGGTGCGCGAGACCAAGGGCATGGAACTGGAAGATATGCGCTACTGACGGCCTCGGCCTGAGCCGCGACCAGCACATAGATGGAGCCGTTGCAATGATCTGCTTTGCACTGAAACGGCTTTAGAGCAATTCGGAGTCGATCACCGTGAAGGCAAGGCCTTCCTCAAGCAGCGGCGTGGTGCCGCCGCCATCCGTATCGAACACCTGGGCGAGCAGGGTGTAGCTCTCCTCCCCCAGATCGTCGTCGAAGTAATCATCCGTGCCACGCAGATCCGCGAACACGGCGTAAGGTTCGAAATTCTCCGTGCGCTCGAGACTGCCATTGAGGAAGAAGGTCATGCTTTCAGCGCTCGCGGCGCTGTCGGCGTCGATCACCTCGGCGCGAATGTTGAAACGGCCATTGGACAGGTCCTGACGGTCGATCGTGTCACCACTGGTCAGCTCGCCCAGATCTGTATCGTTACCCGCATCGACGAGAATGAAGCGCAGAGCCGCGTCATCCTGCGGCATGTCCGGTGTGTCGTCAGCGGGCGTCTCATCGACTGATGTTTCATCGGCCGGTGTGTTATTGGCCGGTTCTTCATCGGCCGGTTCTTCATCGGTCGGTGCCTCATCAGAGGGGGGCGTTTCGTCATCGTCGTCTTCGGGCTCTGGCCCGCCGGTTTCGGCCGGCGGCGTCCCATCGTCATTGCGGATCAGCCCCTCGGCGCTGCCCGTGCCTTCAATGGAGGCGTTAACCGGGTTGTCTAGAGTGACGATCACGGTCTCGTCGTCTTCCGGAAGCGTGTCGCCGCTGGTCCGGAAGATGATTTTCTGTGCCGTTTCACCGGGGGCGAAGGACACCAGGCCGGACGGCAGCGTGCCGCCGAAATCATCCGCATCCACATCCCCGCTGACTGTAAAGGTCGCCGACGCGGCCGCGCTCAAATCGCCGGAGCGGGTGACCAGGAAGGTGATCGCCGCCTGGCCGGTATTGCCTTCCAGATGGGTGGCGTCATTGGGGATAATCGTCAGCGTGCTAGCGACCGATCCACCCGTGTCGTCGTCCCCATCGCCTGAGCCAGTGTCGCCCGATCCGGTGTCGCCGGTGTCGGTGTCGTCGTCCCCATCGCCTGAGCCAGTGTCGCCCGATCCAATGTCGCCCGATCCGGTGTCACCAGTGCCAATGTCGTCAATCACAGTGACAGTGAGGTTCTCGGAGACGATCACGGCTCCGGTTGCACCGGCGCCGTCATAGGCGGTCGCCTGAACGGTGAATGTGTCTTCACCCAGATCATCGTCATTATAATCGGTCGTGCCGAGCACATCCGCAAAGAGCGCAAAGGGCTCGAAATTCTCGACCCGCTCGAACGCCCCATCAATGAAGAAGGTCAGGCTCGCCGCGCTAGTGGTGCCATCCACTTCCGCGCGAATATTGAAGCGGCCATTGGACAGATCCTGACGATCAATGGTCTCGCCATTGGTCAGTTCCCGGATGTCCTCATCATTGCCCGCATCCACGAGGAAGAAGCGCAGATCCGCATCATCGCTCGGCGGCGGGGCAGGCGTATCGTCATTGAGGATCGTGGCCGAGGCCGTGCCGGATCCTCCGATTTCCGCATTTACCGGTGCCGACAGAGTGACCAGCACCGGCTCATCTGCTTCCACATCCGTGTCGCCAGACACGGACAGGGTGAGGGTCTGGCTGCTTTCTCCATCGGCGAAGGCAATCACGCCTGACGGCACCGTTCCGCCGAAATCCGCTGCATCGGTCGCGCCAGTGACAGTGTAGGTGACCGAGGCGGTTCCGTCCGTTGAACCGCTCCGCATCACCGTGAAGGTGAGGGCCGTGGTGCCGGCATCGCCCTCGGCTTGATCGGCCGCATCTGGCGTGATGGTGAGGGTCTGAGGCACCGCATCGCTGTCGTCATCGGGACCGTCATCGCCGCTGCCAGTGTCACCACCAGTGTCATCGCTGGCGCTGTCCACAATGGTAAAGCCCAGATCTTCGCCCAGAAGGAGCGTGCCCGTGGCGCCGTCTGCATCATAGGCTTCCGCCCGCACCGTGTAGGCGCCGTCGGTCAGATCATCATCGCGGTAATCCGTCCCCCCCACATCGGCAAAGAGCGCATAGGGCTCTAAGCTTTCAGTGCGTTCGAGGCTACCGTTGAGGTAGAAGGCAACGCTGTCCTCTGCCTCGGTGCCGTCCACCTCGGTGCGGATGTTAAAGCGGCCATTGGACAGGTTCTGACGATCGATGGTGTCGCCATCGGTCAGTTCGCGCAGATCGGCGTCCGTGCCCGCATCCACCAGGAAGAAGCGGATGTCGAGATCGCCGTCTGTCGCGCCGGTATCGTCCGGAGTGTCATCATCCGCATCGTCGTCGGTTTGATCGCCGTCGTCATCGTCCGCGTCTTGATCTTCATCAGAAACTTCGGCGATCTCGCCGGGTTTGCGGTCCGCATCGGCGGCCTGGGCGGCGATCTCCCCATCGCTCAACACGGCCTCGAACAGGCCCACATTGTCCACCGAGCCGTTGAGGTAGCTCTCATGCACATTCCCGGTGCCGGGCAGAATAGCGCCGATCAGCAGGGGCTGAGAGTTGCCCGTCTGGCCGCCATAGCTTTCCTGCAAGCCGCCCAGATCGAAATCGATGTGATCGCTGGTGCCCAAGCCCCGGCCATTGGTTGTGAGCTGACCGGATAGTTGCACGCCATCCAGATAGAAGCGGAACTCTCCGTCGCCCCAGGTGATAGCCAGATGATGGAAGTCCGTATCTGTTACGACCGGCTGCGTGGTCGTCAGAGTGGTGAAGGTTTGGAAACCGTTTTCCACCAGCAGGGTCAGACGATTGTCTGCTTCGATCTTCACGAAGAACTCGCCAATGCCCCAGTCGTTCTTGATTTTACCGACAAGGCCCTGGGCACTGCCCGAGCCGTCCGACTGGAACCACACGGTCAGTGTACCGCGGGCTTGATTGAATAGCGGTTGGTGGGGGATGCGCAGAAAGTCATTGCTGCCATCAAAGGAGACCGTCTCGCCGTCAAGGCTTGCGCCATTGATGGCGACGCCTCCCGCCGGCGACTGGCTGCCCAGCGTACTGGCAAAGCGATCCGCTTGCCCCGAGTCCCAAAATGCGATCAGCGAGTCCGGTACGTCGATCGGCGTGCCGCCGGTATCATCGTCATCTCCATCCTCGCCCTGATCGTCCGTCTGGTCGCCGTCGTCGTCCCCGTCATCCAGGGGAGGCTGCTCGCGCACAGCCTCCAAGTCGCCATCTTCGTCGGTAATCGGATCACCGGTCACTTCGAAGTAGTCGATTTCGGCGGTGTAGCCCGGCGCGGTACCGGAGAAAGAGGTGCTGCCGGCGAAAAGGCCGGCTTCGGTGATGTCCAGGTCGTGGCGGAAGCTGGACACTTCCGTCCAACGGGCGCCGTCCGCAGAACGCTCGAAGCTCCACTGATCGCCTTCGCGGGTGACCCGCAGATGGCGGGCATCATCAGGAGAGATATTCCCCTGGAACAGCCGCCAGTCCACTGTACCATTGGTCACGATCCCGATGATCAGGGTGGAGTTGAGCGTGGTGAAGGCGGTGTCGAAACGGATGTAATTGCTGTCATCCTCAACGAAGAGCAGCCCGTGTTCCTGGAACGTGGTCTGGGGATCGGTGAGGAAGCCGGCGCTGACTTGGAAATCCGTGTCGTTCACATCCTGCAAGAGGCGCGGTGAGGTGAGAAACGATGAGGCATCGACCCGCACGCCCAGGGGCGAGGCGATCTGGATAAAGGCGTCGTCAGGATCGGTATCGATCTGGGCGGTGCCGGCAATGCCCTTGTAGTCCCAGACCGGGTCCACGCCGAGTGTCGCGAAATCATCAGAAACCGCTCCGAACCCAGCCGCTACTGAGTCGACCATGCTGTCCTGCCCCTCACCGGGGAGCGCCGCCCCGCGCAGTCCTTGCGCGCCGACCGCTCCCATCAAATACATGGCGCGGGCCGCGCGCCTGTGATGGCGTTTCGTCCCGCTGTGCCGTCATATATCGGGAGGAGTGTGTGTCAGGCGAGATGCACGGTTCGCGAGTTTAATCTCGCTCAAACCACCACGCTGACACCTGAAACGACCCCTCGTAGCAGGACGAGATCTTAAACGAATCGTAAAGAGCCGGGAAGGGTGTCCCAGGGCGGGCATGCGCGTTGGCGGCGATCATCGCCTGGCTGTTGCACACCCGCCGCGCCTCACCGCCACTGCGCATGGTGCGGTCTCCAAGAGGGGTAGTCCCCATGGGCGGCCATGAGGATAGACTGGCCGAGGTCATGGCATGGAGGCGCTCATGAAATGGACGTGGATTGTGGGGGGGCTCGTGGCACTCCTGGTCATTGGCGTGGTGGGGGCCGTTGCCATCGTCTATGGCAGCCTCAACCGCACGGTGATTTGGGATGAGCCGGCGCAGACCATCGCGGACATCGTCGAAGGCTGGGCGTCCCTGCCTAGCGTACCGGGCGTGCTGCTGCATGTGCAGACGGGGGAGCGGGTGGTGGTGTCAACGGCCGCCGGCCACTTGGCCAAGCGCAGTGGCGCGGCGCTCACACCGCAGACGCCGTTCCATACCGCCAGTGTCGGTAAACTGTTCACCGCTGTGACCGTGTTGCGCCTGCACGAGCGCGGTGTGCTTGATCTTGAGGATCCGGCGGTGCGCCATCTCGCAGAGGCACGTCTGCGCGGTCTCGTGGTGATCGATGGAGAGGATTTCGGCAACCAGATCACGCTGCGTCAGCTTCTGGCCCATCGCGCGGGACTGGGCAATACAGACCAGGACATAGCCTTCAATGTGGCCGTGCTCACCCAGCCCGGCAAACGGTGGACCCCGCAGGAGTTACTCGCCCAGGCTCGGCAGGTGCCCGCTATCGCGCGTCCCGGCGAGCAGACATCCTATGCCTCGCCGGGATACTATCTCCTCGGTCTCGTCATTGAGTCGGTGACCCGCCGGCCCTATCACGAGGCCGTCCGTGCGGAGATCTTCACGCCGCTTGCCATGGACGCGACTTTTGAAAGCACCTGGGAATGGAATCACAAGGCCGAGACCCTGCATCACTATGCCGGCGTGCTTGATCTTAGCCGTTATGATCCGAGCTTTGAGTTTGCCGATGGTGGTTTTGTCACCACGGCGGAGGATATGGTCCGCTTCGGCTTGGCACTCGCCAATGGTGGGATCTTCGATGATCCGCAGACGGCTGACCTGATGGTGTCTGCTCCCGACGCCGAGAGCCAATCGCTTTTTTACCAAGGGCTGGGGCCGTTTGTCGGGCGTCCCCCTGACGCCCCCTGGTTTCTCAGCCATTCCGGTTTCTGGGGCGTCCATTTCACGGTTTACCCTGAAACGGAAACCGTCGCTGTCATG
>CAZVEE010000127.1:0-7234 GCA_964625525.1 uncultured Alphaproteobacteria bacterium
ACCCCTGACCTCAGCAGTGCGATTGCTGCGCTCTCCCAACTGAGCTATGGCCCCGTGGCTCTATCGCTAGGTCTGGCGCTTCGGGCTGTCAATGGGGTTGGCGGAGACGGGCACGGGGGATGGGGGAGAGCAAGACCCAGGGTGTTTGCCCAGGCCATTTGGCCCGTATGTCTGAGGGTGCGAGGGAGTTCCCCGTGTCCTCTTTGCGCATCGGGTGCCTGGCTGAAGGGTGTAGGTTACTGTGTCGGCTGGTGAGCCGATGCCGGCTTTGAGGGACTAGACTTTGCGCCAATAGGGCGTCGGGCCGAGGCTTGGCGGAAATTGACCGTCGCTTAAGGCTTACTAGTTCTGGTAGTATCAACGGGATCAGGAAAGGCTGTTGCCCCATGACCATTCAGACCGCGCGTCTTGCTCCAGATTTGGCGTATGAGACGGATACGCCGAAAACGGTTCGGCCGGATAATGCGGTCTCCCCGACGGGACCCCTGCCGGCTGGACATCCCAAAGTGGCGGCGCGCCGGGTCGGGATCATGTTGATCAATCTGGGAACGCCGGACTCCACCGGATTTTGGGATGTGCGGCGCTACCTCAACGAGTTTCTGTCCGATCAACGGGTGGTTGAGGTTCCGAAGATCATCTGGCAGCCGATCCTGAAAGGCATCATCCTCACCACCCGGCCCCAGAAGACGCGGCAGGCCTATGCCAAGATCTGGCGGGAGGACACGGACGAGTCACCCTTGCGCTACTACACCCGGCTGCAGGCGGACCGGTTGCAGGAAACCCTCGATCCAGAAGGCGCTTCGGTCCATGTGGACTGGGCGATGCGTTATGGCAATCCGTCGATTGCCTCCGTCATGGAAAAGATGAAGGACCAGGGCTGTGACCGCATTCTGGCCTTCGCGCTCTACCCGCAATACAGCGCGACAACCACCGCGACCGCGTATGACACGGCATTCCGGGCGCTGACGTCCATGCGGTGGCAGCCGGCGGTTCGCACCGTGCCGGCCTACCATGACGATCCCGCCTATATCGACGCCCTGGCGTCGAGTGTGCGCGCGCAACTGGGTGGCCTCGATTTCGAGCCGGAGGTGATCCTGTGCTCCTTCCATGGTTTGCCGCAGGCGTGCCTGGACAAAGGCGATCCCTACCACTGCCACTGCCAGAAAACCGGCCGGCTCTTGCGGGAGGCCCTGGGCCTTCCGGCGGAGCGCTTCCGCGTGACCTTTCAGTCCCGTTTCGGTGTCCAGGAATGGTTGCAGCCCTATACGGACGTTACCCTTGAGGAAATGGCCAAGGAGGGCGTCAAGAAGGTTGCGGTGCTCACCCCCGGCTTTGTGGCGGACTGCATCGAAACTCTCGAGGAAATCGCCATCGAGGCCCGGGAAGGCTTTCTGGAGGCGGGCGGCACCCATTTTGCCGCGTTGCCGTGCCTCAATGATAGCGATGCGGGCCTTCAAGTCATCGAGACCATCGCACGCCGGGAACTGGGCGGCTGGTGGGCGGCCTGAGCCTCGCGTAATCCTGACGCGGCCTGGCGGTCCTGCGCCGCCGGGCATCGCCGCGCCCATTGCCAAGCTCCGAAACCGTGTCTACATCTGAGGTCCCAGCCGGAAAGGACCTCGCCCATGGTATCGCTCGGTCATCTCCTCATCAGCGTGCTCAATCTTTATTCGTTCATTGTCATTGCCGCCGTCGTTTTGAGCTGGCTCGTCAATTTCAATGTGATCAACCGCAACAACGATTTTGTCTCCATGATCGGGCGGGCCCTCTACCAGTTGACCGAACCGGTCCTGGGGCGGATCCGCCAATTCATGCCCGATATGGGCGGTCTTGATCTGTCACCGATGGTTCTGATCCTGGGGATCTGGTTTGCCCAAATGCTGATCGTTGAGTATTGGCCCGGCATGCGCAGCGTCCGGCTCTAAGGCATCTAACCTGCCGGCAGCAAACCTGGCGGTGGCACCCATGACGAAACGGGCTCCTTGAACGAGGCGCGCTTCACCCAGCACCTGATTACCCAGACAACAACCGGTGTTCTGCTCTCGGCTCGCGCCGCGCTCCGGGCCGCCGCGAGCCGCATTGACGGCCACCAAACGGGCGCGGACGGCCGCGCCCATAGTGCGTTGCGCGTTTGCGCCGTCCCCGACAAGCGGGGCACCCATCGGGCCGTCACCAATCAGGGCGCCAGTCGGGACGTCTGTGCGCTGATCGCCGCGTGGCTCGGCGTTCCCAAAACAACCCTGGCCATCGAGCGCAGAACGACAGGCCGTGCAAAGACGATCGCGATCCGCGGTGATGCGTCCGCGCTTGCTATGCGTGTGACCGCAGCCCTAACGCCCCCTGTCTCACCAGCTAAGGACAATGCCCCATGAGCCCGTCAGCCGCCCCTTCCCCCGCCGCTGCCAATGTCATTGACGGCAAGGCAAGCGCGGCCGTTTTGCGCGGCCGCGTCACGCATGCCGTTGAGGCCCTTCGCGCTGCCCACGGACTGATACCCGGCCTTGCCGTCGTGCTCGTTGGTGATAATCCGGCCAGTCAGGTCTATGTGCGCAACAAGGGCATCCAGACCCGGGAGGCGGGCATGGCCTCCTTCGAGCACCGCCTGCCCGCGGACACGGCGCAGGAGGATCTCCTCGCCCTGGTCCGTGGGCTCAATGCGGATGCCTCCGTGCATGGGATTCTGGTTCAAATGCCGCTGCCCCGGCAAATCGATGCCCATGCCGTCATGGATGCCATCGATCCGCATAAGGACGTCGACGGGCTCGGCGCGGTCAATGCGGGGCTTCTTGCCCTTGGCCGCCCTGGACTCGTGCCCTGCACGCCCCAAGGCGTCATGGTGCTCCTTGGGGAAACGCTCGGGGGCGACCTGGCGGGGCGTGAGGCGGTGGTCCTGGGCCGCTCCATCCTGGTTGGCAAGCCCGTGGCGCAGCTTCTTCTGGGTGCCAACTGCACGGTCACCATTGCCCATTCACGCAGCCGCGACTTGCCCGATTTGTGCCGCCGCGCGGACATTCTGGTCGCGGCGGTGGGACGCCCACAGATGGTACAGGGGGACTGGGTCAAGCCCGGTGCGGTCGTCATTGATGTGGGCATCAACCGGGTTGATGCGCCGGAGAAGGGGGAGGGTAAGACACGTCTCGTCGGCGATGTGGATTATGCCGCCGCGGCCGAGCGTGCCCGCGCCATCACCCCGGTCCCCGGCGGCGTCGGCCCCATGACCATCGCCTGCCTGCTGCGCAATACGGTCCTTGCCGCATGCGCGCAAGGGGGGCTCGCTGCGCCGGACGGTTTATGAGGCCGCGTCGGCATCACGACGCGCCGACGATGCGCACGGGCTGACCATCGCGCAGGCGTTCGGCGCCGCGCACGACCACGCGGTCCCCCGCGTCAAGGCCTCCATCCACCTCGATCAGGGGGCCGCTGCCGGCACCGGTCTGGACCTGCACCCGCACGGCGAGGTCTTCCTCGTTGATCTTGAACACGGATGTGCCGGCCTGGCGCAGCACCAGGGCGTCGCGGGGCACAGCGATGACGTTACGCGGCTGGCTTGTCGGCACCGCCACGCGCACAGGCGTACCGATCACCCACAGGGTCGTAGGCAATCCGACGCGGATTTCGAAGGTACGGGTCACGTCGTTGCCGACCCGCACCAGGGTGCGCACATTTCCTTCCGCCTGCTGACCAAGTCCTGTCAGATCCAAGGTCATGCCGGTGCGCACATAGGGCGCCGTGCGGACCGGAACGCGGGCACGGATTTCCACATTGGTGGTATCGACCAGCCGGGCGACTTCATTTCCGGAGCTGACATATTCGCCCGGCTCAACGAGGCGCTCGACAATTTGGCCTGAAAAGGGGGCCACGATGCTGGCCCGTTCCAGGTCGATGCGCGAACGCTCCAGCGCGATGCCTGCCCGGGCGAGGTCCTGACGGGCCTGGTCCAGGGCGACCGCGGCCTCATCGAGCGTGCGGGCCGGCGTGGCGTTGCGCCGTGCCAGTTCCTCAAAACGCGCCAGCTCGCGCGTCAAAAAGCCGATATTGGACTTGAGGCTTTCCACGGCGGCCTCATTGTCCGCGACCTCGAGTTCGAAGAGGCGCTTGTCGAGTTCTGCGATGGGCTCGCCGGCTTGGACCGTATCCCCCACATCGAGCACGCTCACGACACGGCCGGAGATTTCCGATGCGATGCGTGCGTCCGAACGGCTGATGACCGTCCCCGGAACATCGATCGTGGGCGCGATCGAGACGGACTGCGCCTCGGCAATGCTGACGCTGGCGGGCGGCGGGCCGCCGCGTCCGGGCCCCTGGGCCGCCGCGGGGCCTCCGGTTAGGAGCGAGAGGCCGGCGGCGGCGAGCAAAAGAGCGATGGGCGAAGGCATGGGGTGGCTCCTCAAGGTCAGGCGGGTGCGGCGGCGCTGCTGTGCCGCCCTTCGCCAAGGCGCAACAGGCTTGGCAACAAGATCAGGGTAAAGATCAGACTCACCGACATGCCGCCGGCGATGGTGGCGGCAAGGCCGCGATAGATGGTGCTGCCTTCGCCGGGGATCAGCACCAGCGGCAACATGCCGAAAATGCTCGTCAGGGTGCTCATGAAGATGGGGCGCAGGCGCATCACCAAACTGTCGCGTACCGCCTCGCGCCGGGCGCGCCCGTCCGCTTCGGAGCGCCGGGTACGGTCAACGAGCAGAATGGCGTTGTTGACCACAAGGCCAAGCAGAATGATGAAACCGATCATGGTGAGCAGGTCGAGCGGCTGAACCGTCACCAGATTCAAAAGCTGCAGCGCGCCCATGCCGCCGACGGTGGCGAGCGGCAGCGCAATGGAGACCAGAAGCGCATCCTTCAGGGAGCGGAACAGCGCCGCCATCAGCAAGAGCAACAAAACGATGGCCAGGGCGAAGTTTTGCGCCATGGTGACAATGGACTGGCGCAGACTGTCCGCATTGCCCGCGATCCTCAAGGACGTGCCGAGCGGCATCATGGCCCGCAGCTCCGGCTCGACCTTGGTCTCGAAGACGTCGATGACTTCCTGCAAGGTCATGCCGCGCGGCTGGCTGACATCGAGGGTAAAGGTGCGCCGCTTGTCGACCCGGCGGATGGTGCTCGGGCCCACGGTGCGTTCGATGTCGACGAGTTCGCTGAAGGGCACCACGGCGCCCGAGGGCGTGGCCACGGGCAGGCCGCCGAGGCGGTCCGGATCGTCCCAGACTTCGCTGCGCAGAATAATATCGAGTTGGCGTTCCCCGTCGAAATAGTCGCCGAGATAAAGGCCCTCACCGAGGGCGCGCACCATGAGGGCAATCTGGCCGCGCGTCAGCTGGGCCTCCTGGACCCGGTCGTCCTTTGGGGTCACGCGGAGTTCCGGTTGGGCCGGATCCGGGTTCGGAAAGATACGCACATTGGCACCGGCCGGCAGGGCCCCACTCAGGAGGCGTTCGGCCTCCTGGGCGACGGCGGCGAGGTCTTCGCTGTTCGTGCCCTGAACATGGATCACCATGCCGCCGCCCCCGCCGCCGAAACCGCCAAACAGGTTGCCCTGCTGGGCAAAGGCGCGGGTGTCGGGCAGGCCGGCCAGGATCTCGCTGCGCATGAGGCGTTCAAGCTCGCCGACTTGGGACTGGTCCTTAAGACGCACGCCCATGGTGCCGCCGCCGGGCCAGGCGATGAAGTAATAGTTCAGCAAAGCCGGTTCCTGCCCGCCCGTCAGATAGGGAGTGAGCCGTTCCATGACGGGCTGGGCCACTTCCTCGTCCACCACGTCGATGGTCACGCCGTCGGGCAGGTCGAAAAAGACGTCCACCGCATCGCGCTTCACGGGCGGCAGGTAATCGAGACTGGGAATCATCACCCAGGTCGCGCCGATGGGCAGGGTGATGAGGGCGAGGATCCAGAAGGCCCGGCGCAGGGGTGTATCCGTCAGGGCCATGAGGATACCGGCGAACCGTTCCCAGATCGGATGGCGCCCGTCTTGCTGCTGGCGCTGGCGCACGAACAGCCGGGCGGCCGTGGGCAGCACGGTCACGGCGACGATCAGGGACATGGTGACCGCAATGGCGATCGTCAGCGCCAAGTCCGCAAAGATCTGTCCGGCCACGTCCTTGATGAAAATAATGGGCAGAAAGATCGCCACCGTCGTCGCCGTCGAGGCAAGCAGCGCGCCAAAGACCTCCAAGGCACCCTGTTCGGAGGCGGTTTCCACGTCGCTGCCCTGTTCCCGGTGGCGCACGATGTTTTCCAGGACCACGATGGCCGCATCGAGCACCATGCCGGTCGCGAAGGCGAGGCCCGCGAGGGAGATCACATTGATGGTCCGCCCGGCCATGTCGAGCACCAGAAAGGTGCTCAGCAGGCAGATCGGAATGGTCGAGGCGATCAGCAAGGTGGCCCGGGGCCGGCGCAGGAAGAGCCAGAGCACACCCACGGCGAGCGCGATGCCAATGAGCAGATTGTTGGTCAAAAGGCGGATCGCCCGCTCGATGAACACGGACGGGTCGAGGGATTTGCGTGCATCGAGCCCGTTGGGCAGCAGGATTTCCTCGCGCATGGCGTCAAATTCGGCCTTCACGGCCTGGATGGCGGCCAGGACATTGGCGCCGTTGCTCTTGGTCACCCGCAGGCCATAGGCCTCGTTGCCGTTCTGGTAGGAAAAGCCGAACCGCCGGCCGATGGCGACCTCGACGCGCGCGATATCGCGCAGGCGGATCGGCTCGCCCTGGCGCCATTCGATGACCTGATCGCCCAGGGTGGTGGGGTCGAACTGCCCGTCGAATTGCAGCGTGTATTGGCGCCGGCCCACGCTGATCTGGCCGCCGGAGCTGTCCGTGGACTGGCCGGCGGCCTGCGCGAGGGCAGGAATATCGATGCCGTATTGGGCCGCCAGAAAGGGGTCGAAAATGATCTGAACCTGCTGGTTTTCCGCGCCCGCATTGTTCACCTGAACATCGGCGACGCCCTCAAGGGCCTTCAGCCGGGGGATCATCTCGTCGTTGATGAACTGGCGGTAGCTTTCAAGGGGGCGGGGATTGTCGGGCAGGCGTTGCAGGAAGAAGAAGATCAGCGTGTCTTCAGCCCCGCCGCCGCCAAAGCCGCCGCCGAAATTGAGTTGCGGCGGGTCCGCGTCGGCGGGCAGAGGCGGCAGGCGATTGAGGCGGTTCAGCACCTCGATCGCCACCGCGTTCATGTCCGTTTCAAGATCGAATTCCAGATTGATGAAGCTCGCGCCCGCATTGGCGTTGGC
>CAZVEE010000128.1:0-7233 GCA_964625525.1 uncultured Alphaproteobacteria bacterium
TCAGTTTCATGCCGTCATGGCGAGCAAAGCGAAGCCATCCAGGGCAACGAAATCCAGAGCCAGTGGCCCTGGATCGCCGCGCCGCCCAAGAGCGGCTCGCGATGACAAGCTGCACCATCTGACTGAATCAATGCTCTAAGTGGCGTTTTTGAGAGTCGGCGGAAGGACTGTCGCCCTATAGCGCGGGGCGATTAGAGTGCCGGGCGATTGATACGAACCGCACTCAAGGCCGCGACCCAAATTGATCGGAAAAATGCTCTAGGAAAACAGTCGGCATTTTGTCCCCAGGACCGGTGCCAGATCGAGTGGGATCCGGACTGTTCGTGCGCGGCTTTACGCCAGCCCCTGGCGTTGGCGGCTGCGTTCTCCGTCGCCGGCCTGGGCGCATCCCACGCCCAGTACGACGGCCAGGAGAATGGCATTGGCCGGAATCTCCAGGCTGAAGTCGACAAGCGCGTGGAGGCCCGCAACGGTCGCAATGACGGTCGGCGCCAGAACATAGTGAACGCGCTTTTGACGCTTGATGACGCCGTGGAGACAGCGGGCGTAAATGAGGGCCAAGGCAGCGAACCAGGCAATGGCCGCCGGAATGCCTAAGGAGACCGCCGTACCCAAATAATCATTATGGGCTTCGCGGAATTGGTAACCGGGCGGCCCGCCCTCACTGTAGAGCGGATAGAGATCATCGAAACCTTCAAGGCCCACGCCGAAGATCGGTGCGTCCTTGATCATATTGAGGCTTTGCCCCCAAATGTGGAGCCGGGCGCCGAGAAAATCGCCACTGCCGAGATTGTCGGCCAGTTCAGCGCTGAGATGATCACCGCTCAGAGTGAAGGTGATCATGACCGCCGGAATGGCCAGGATGAGCGCTCCCGCCATCAGCACCGGCCGGTGCTGCCGGGTCAGTTTGAACCAATAAACCGTGGCCAGCAGGCCAAGGCAGGTGAGCGCCATGGCCGGACCGCTGCGCGACCCGCTCAAGAATGTGGCCGTCAAAAGCAGGACAAGGATTGCCAAAATCGGCAGGCCGACACCGGTCGCATAATCGATGCCCTGGCTTGCCCGAACCCGTGCCGTATCGCCAAAGCGCATGGACTGGGCCTTCTTGACCAGCAGGACCGCGCTGCACGCGATGCCCATGGTCAGGAACAGGCTGAAATGGGCCGGATTGGCAAAGGGGCCCGAAAGGGCGGTCTTGGCCACCGGGCCGATGCCCTCCAGAACCGGCGGAAGCGGCGGGTGCGCCGCGCGCAGGGCGTAAAGCGCCAGTCCGTAGACGGCATAAAGGCTCGGCACGACGGCCCCAAGGGTCAAAAGCCAGCGGCCCTGGGCGCGATCCTGGGCAAGCAGAAAGGCGGCGGCAAAGACAATGATGTAGGACAGATTGACTTGAAGCTTGAAAAGGGCGCCCGCCGGATCGACGGCGATTGCGCCCCCGACGCCCGGGCCGAGAGCCTGGCGTGCCAGATCCCAGACGGGATGGTGCCAGCTTGCCGGCGTGAACGCTCCGGCTTGGACGAAGGCCCAGGCGAGGGCAAGTCCGGCAAGGGCAAAGGGTAACGCCAGCGGACGCAGCGGGGTGAGCCAGCGCAGCGGATCCCGGACAATCTGCACGGCCAGGATCAGAGCCATAATGCCGGCGATGACCTGCAGGCTCGCCATCGACCAGGGCCTGTTGCCCCCATATTGCAGGGGACTGAGGGCCACAAGCAGGACCACTAGCCCTAAAAGACTGCGCTGAACACTCATGAGCTATAGTACTTGTTGTAGTCCTTATACTTATAATAGCCGTAGTTATAGATCGCGTGGCGGCGCGTATGGGTCCGTGTCAGGACAGTGCCGCCAATATCCGCGTGCAGCACTTGCAAATCATGCAGGGCACTCAGCACGGCCTCGCGCGGCGTCGCCTCCCAGCGAACCACAAAGACAAATTTATCGATGAGACCGACGATCTGCTTCGTGTCGTTCACGGGCAGGATCGGTGCCGTGTCCAGCACCACGAAATCATACATGGAGCGCAGCCGTTCCATCAGGCGGGCCATGCGCTGGGAGTGCAGGAGGTCCGGCGGGTTGATTGCCTTGCCGGCGACCGGGAGAATGTCAAGCTCGGTCAGGTCATCGCGCCGGATCACCTGGTCAAGATCAATGTCCTCCGACAGGTGCTCAACGATCCCGGTTTCGACCGCGCCGAAGCCCAGGAGCTTGGTCACGCTCGGATTGCGCAGATCCGTATCGACGAGGATTGTCCGCTGGCCGCGTTTGGCGGCGAGGCGTGCGGTCGTGGCGGCGAAGGTCGTCTTGCCTTCGCTGGGCACCGCCGATGTGATGGCGACGACCTTCGGGGGACGGTCCACGTCGGAAATCTTCAGGGCGGTGAGGAATCCCCGGACGGATTCCGAATAGGCCGAAAGCGGCCTGTCTACCGCCATGTCGACCGGATTTCCGCCCGCACGGATGATCTTGTTGCCCACTTCCGTGATGACCGCGAGGTTGGGCAGGCCCGTGGCGGCCTCGATCTGTTCGGCGGTCCGGAAACCGTTGTCGAGGCGTTCGGCCGTGAAGGCGAGCAACAGACCCACGGTGATGGACATGGGCAGGGCAAAGGCCAGCACGAGACTTTTGCGCGGATAGCTTGGCGCGCCTGGGACCGGAGCATCCGACAGCACCCGCGCGTCCGGGGTCTGGATGCCTTCCTGGTCCTGGGTTTCCTTGAAGCGGGTCAGATAGGCCTCGTAGAGCTGCCGGCTTGAGTTCGCGGTCCGCTCAAGGTCGCGCAACCGGATCTGGGCCTGGCGCTGGCCGGCCGCCGTTTGTTCGATTCGGTCCTGGTTGTTTTCGATGGCGTTGATCCGGGCCCGGCTGACGGCGACTTCATTGCGCAGCTGCTGAATGATCCGGCGCACCTCCACATCGATCTTGTCGGAGATGTTCTGCTGTTCCGCCTGAACCTCGATCATGCGGGGGTGCCGCGCGCCGTACCGGTTGCGCAGTTCCGCCTCACGCCGCAGGAGCTCGGCTTCCTGAGCGCGCAAGGCAACCACGGTGGGCGAATTGACGACCTGCGTGATGGAATCGAGGGATTGTCCGGAGGCATAAAGACGGTTGGCCTGCTCAAGCTTAGCCTCGGCCTCGGCGAGTTCGGCCTGGGCCAGGCTGAGCTGTGCACTGATATTCGTAAGCTGATCGTTGATCAGGAACACGCCCTGGGCGGTTTCCGTGATGTCATTGGCAATCTTGTACTGCTCCACGGCGCGCTCGGCCTGCACCACCTGCTGGCCAAGTTCCTCAAGGCGATCGGACAACCAGGCCGTTGCCCGCCGTGTGGCATCGAATTTCGCCTCAAGCTGGTCGTTGACGTATTTCTCCGCCACCGCATTGGCGATGACCGCCGCTTTTTCCGGATCAGGCAGCACATAGCTGATCTTCAGCGCGGTCGATTTGCCCTGGATGGTCACGTCCAATCCGCCCAGGAACCGGTTGACGATTCGGGAGCGCAGTTCGGCTTCCGTTGGCCCCTCATCCGGCACCGTCTCTTTTTGCGGTGTCAGCCACGTCGTGGGATTGAGATACGCCAGAGCGGACGGCGGCTTGGGCGGCGGGTTGAAGAGGGGATCGCGCATGAGGCCCAGGTCGCGCACCACACGCTCTGCCAGGGAGCGCGATTTAATGATCTGAAGCTGGTTTTCGATCGTGGATTGATCCGTGGACAGGCCCGACAGGACCGATTCCACATCGACGACCCGGTCTTCGCGCGGATCGATCATCACAAGGGCGCTGGCCGTGTAGAGCGGCGTGATCTGAAACAGATAAACCGTGATCAGCGTCATGATGGTCAGTACGGTGCCGACGATAATCCGCTGGCGCGCATGGGCGACGCGCAACAGGTCGGTCAGAGCCGCTGTTTCGGCGATCGTCTGGGTCCCGCCACGGGCGCGATTGGCTTGCGTGCCGCGCTGTGCATCAATCGGGGACAGGGGGGAGGTGGAAAATGTGACGTCGCTCATGGCTCATCCAGGTCGGCGGCGCGCGGGGGCTTGCTGACAAGCTCGGTGGCCCGCACGGCCGCGGTCAGTCTCAGGTTACGTGCGATTTCGGGGCGATCGGCGAAGGCCCGGTCAATCCAAAGGCGTCCTTGGCGTTGCTCGGCGAGAGCCGCCAGAATAAACCGGCGGGACGGAACTTCCCAGAGTTGCACGATGGTTCGCTCAACCCGGTCTTCGAGGTCTCTGTCCAGGCGGTTTGCAAGGGCCAAGGCCATGGCAAACCTGTCAGCACTGTAATTGAGTCTGCGCGGTCCCAGCAGGAAGCCCAGTCTCAAGGCCTCGACCTGCAGGGCCGGGCTTTGGCCCTGCAGCCAAAGACTTTGGCTTAAGGCCGTCCAGGCGGCCCCGTCCAAGGGGGCGGCCTCCAGACCCCAAATGAGCCAGCGGGTTCCAAGGCTCAGGATTTCTTCACGCAGCGCCGTATCGGTCTCGTCGGCGAGGACAAGTGTCCACAAGCCCCGATCGATGCGATGCCCCGGATCGTTCGCGGCCAAGCCGTCGGTTGCCGCGATCGCGGCACGTAAAGCCGCCGGTTCGGCACCCTGTCCAGAATTCAAGGACCGAATGGTCTGCGCCGTAAACAGGGCGCGGGTCTCAGCAGCCCAGCGCGCCGCGCCGCCCCACAGCAGGCAGGCGCCCAGAGCCGCCGCCACACATGCGGCTGCGACGGGGGCAGGGCGGGTACGATGCCTCGAACCGGATTTGGAAGTGCTGCGAGAGTTGGGCATGACCGACCGGCTAGGGGATGGACTGACTCAAGGGTGTGTCCACGGGCGGACACCCGACCAATACACCCTAGTATTCGGTAAGGAACGACAGAAAAACTAAAAAAGGCGCGGGTAGGGCGATTTTCGCGCCAGCCGGGCAGAGACTGCCCCTTGGGTTCACCGCACTGAGGTTTCGCCCCGTGTGTGCTTAAAAGAAAGGCGCCGCGAGATCATACTCACCGGCGCCTTTTCGACCACTGTACACGCGTGCGCACGCACACTGTCTACGGTTTGATTGGCTACGCTTCGGTTGGCCTCACTGAACGGTGGCCACGATTTCCGGGTTCAAGACACCCTGAAAGCGGTTGCCGTTTTCGTTCACGATGGCCGGCTTGTCGTTCGGGCCGGCGGCTGGCGCAGCGGCAGTTGGCTCTTCGTCCACTTCGTCCAGGTTCAGTTCGGCGCGCACGCTGCTGCAAAGGTTCAGATATGTGGTTGCGCACACCGTGTCGGTGACTTCGTCCGGCGCCAGCACAATGGTGGCGGCCACGACGGAGCGCACGGACGCATCGAATCCAAGGCTTTCAAGCCGTGCGGCGAGCGCTTCCAGGATCGGCGCGGTGAAGCCCGAGGATGAGGCGCCTTGCGTTGCGTCCAGGATCGCCTGCACCGCCTCGGCGGGCTTCACGTTTCCCTTGCGCATCTCATCGAGCACATTGTTCGCAAGCTGGCGCGAAATCGCATCCGAGGACTGCTGCTGACGCAGCAGATTGGAGATTTCGCTCTCGATCTGGGACGCCAGTGATCGGGCAGCCGCGGAAAGCGTCAGGATCGGCTGGGCCGTGGCCTGATGCACGAGCGGCGCGGACCCGAAGAAGAAGATGGTGCCGAGCAAAGCGGCTTGCGTAAGACGATGTCTGACCATAACGAACCCATTCATTCCGAAACGCGGGCCTTACCTGGCAGCCAGCAGAGGTCTTGGGACCGTCAGGCCGTTAGACCCTGTTGCGTGGCTTGACCCTCTTGCATGGCGCGGGCCGGCGACCCGCTGCTCGAAACTGGTGCACCCTGCCCATCCGTGGGGCTGGACTGCACGCCAAGCGGACGACAGCGCCAGCTCCCATCCAGAAACCAGGGTTTCCGACCACCCGCACCGCTCACAAATCCGGACCCGGACCGCCCCATCACCGACCCGCCTGAGGACGGGCGACTTGAGACTGTGAGACCGCCGGGAAATCCCAAAAACACGGCTCCATACACAAACAACGGCTAGCACAACGCCCCCGACCTCGCAATTGGACAGTTGGGGGAGCCATGGCTTTGGCATGGAGCGTTGCTCCCGTGCCGCACTCGAAAATTCCCCTCAATTTTTAGACAATTCAAAGTTGAAGTAAAGCAAATAACGGATCGAATAGAGGTTTCGCGCTTAGATCAGCAGTAAATCCGCGCGTGGATATTAGCGACATCTTCGATATGGGGGTGTCGCGATGCAAAAAGTTCTCTGCGCTGTTCTTACTGTCCTTGCTCTCTTCACTGTTGCTGGCTGTTCTGCCATTCCCCTGCCGGCCGGTGCGCCGCTCCTTGTCAGCAGCGAACATCGCCCGCCCCGTGGCCTTGTCGATTTCTGCCGCAACAACAGCCGGCTGTGCGCCACCGATGCGGCCCAGGTCGCCGTCCAGCGCATTGCCGAGGGACATCATAAGGCGCCGGTGGAGTTGACGTTTTCGCGCCTGATGGAACTGCGCCAGGTCAATGTCACCGTGAACCGCCGAATCACACCGCGCAGCGATCTTGAAGTCTTCGGCCGGGCCGACCATTGGACCGACAACACGGAAATCGGCGACTGCGACGATTATGTGATGACCAAGCGCAAGGAACTTATTGCCCGCGGCTGGCCCGCCAGCTCCCTGCTGATCCTGCTGGCGGATACCGAAACGGGCGAGCGCCATGTGGTGCTGCTTGCGGTCACGGACCGGGGGGACCTGGTGCTCGACAACCGCTTTGATGTGGTGCTGCCCTGGGATCGGGTCGGGTACCGCTGGATTGCCCGCCAGTCCCCCGATCACCTGCTGCGCTGGCACCGGGTGGCGCGCGCCGACGCCAAAACGGGCCGTGAGACCGTCCTGGCCCGCCGCTTCCCTTAAGCATCCCGTCAAGACGCGCGGCACCCGGAGACGTGAGGGCGGTAAGGTGAGACGACCTTGCCGCCCGATTTGCTCAGGTTTTGGGCGAGTGGTACCCTAAATGCATCGAATCGAGGGTTAGAGAGCGACACCGTTCGCGCCGTACCCACCCATTTCCCGCCTTTTCAGGCGCTCGCGCGGTTCGCGCCGCGAGTGCTGCAAGCAGAGCATGACCTCCCTTGTCCCAGACCGACGACACGACTCCCCCCGCGGGCGGCACGCCCCCCGGCGGCGGTGACGACGACATCCGCCCCATCGCCATCGAGCAGGAAATGCGTACGGCCTATCTCGATTACGCCA
>CAZVEE010000129.1:0-7137 GCA_964625525.1 uncultured Alphaproteobacteria bacterium
AATCCCCGTCCACCTGACGGAACTTCTTCCGCAGCCGCTTGATATGGCTGTCGATAGTGCGGTCGTCCACATAGACCTGATCGTCATAGGCCGCGTCCATCAGATTGTCGCGGCTTTTCACATAGCCCGGGCGCTGAGCGAGCGCCTGCAGGATGAGAAACTCGGTCACGGTCAAGGTGACGGGCTTGGCATCCCAGGTGCAGGCGTGGCGGTTGGGGTCCATCTCCAACTTGCCGCGGACCATCACGGCCACGTTCTCTTCTTTGGTCACGCCCGGAATGGGCACCGCGGCCCGGCGCAGCACGGCGCGAATGCGCGCCATGAGCAAGCGCTGGCTGAAGGGTTTGCGAATGAAATCGTCCGCGCCCATTTGCAGGCCCAGTTCCTCGTCCACTTCCGTGTCCTTGGACGTGAGGAAGATGACCGGCACATCGATTTTCTGGCGCAGGCGGCGCAGCACTTCCATGCCGTCCATGCGCGGCATTTTGATATCGAGGACCGCAAGATCCGGCGGGGCGGCCGTGAGCGCGGCGAGCGCGGAGGCGCCGTCCGTGTAGGTCTTCACATTGTACCCTTCCGACTCCAGCGCGATGGAGACGGAGGTGAGGATATTGCGATCGTCATCGACCAGAGCGATCGTAGGCATGGATGTCACTCGCCTCTCGGGATGGTGCGGGGCCCGGCGCCGGACCCCGAAACGGAGGCCTAGGGTGCGCCGATGCGCCGTCCAAGCCTCTGGTGAACATAAGAATCGGCTGCCAACCCGCCAACTGTAAAGCCTCTTGCCGCCGGCGCGTGTGCCGTCTGCCCGTGACCGCGCGCACAGGTCGCCGGAAAACCGGCGATCCCCATCCCGCGCTGACCGGGATTTAACCGCTCTTCCCTAGCCTTAACACCAAGGGATGCCTGCGTTTGCCGCATGAGGATGGCCATGTCATGGCAAACCGGTCATGGTGTCGCAGACCCTTTCGCCGATGGTCTGCCTTTCCGCGCTGCGGAATTTGTTGCAGAATGGCCACTGCCAGAGGGGATACAGTCAAGCAATCAATGGAGTGTGGGGTGAGTCGAGGGGTCGCTTCGAACCAGACAGGTTTGTTCAACGCGCAATTCGGGCTTGAGAAGCACGGCTTCCGCAATCTGCAGTCGGTCTTTTGGAACCAGCCCGTGGCGGCGCTCACCGAGCATGCCTTGCGGCGGGGCGAGGCCGAGTTGTCCCGAGACGGCGCGGTGGTCACGCGCACGGGGCAGCATACGGGCCGCTCGGCTCAGGATAAGTTCATCGTCGCCCACCCGTCTTATGAGCGGGCGATCTGGTGGGACAACAACAAGCGCATGAGCCCGGAGGCGTTCGAGCGGCTGTTCCAGTCCATGCTCTCCTACGCTCAGGGGCGCGATCTGTTTGTGCAAGACCTCTATGGTGGTGCCGATGCGGACCACCGGGTCCGGGCGCGCATCGCGACCGAATATGCATGGCACTCGCTGTTCATTCGCCACCTGCTCATCCGTCCGCCAGCCGAGGATCTCGCCCGCTTCGAAGCGGACTATCTCATCCTGGATCTGCCGGGCTTTGAGGCGGAGCCGACCTTGCATGACTGCCGCAGCGAGACCGTGATCGCCTGCGATTTCGAGCGCAAGATCGTGCTCATTGCGGGGACGTCTTATGCGGGGGAAATCAAGAAATCGGTCTTCACGATCCTGAATTACCTGCTGCCTAATGAAGGCGTCATGCCCATGCACTGCTCGGCCAATGTCGACACGCACGGGCATGAGCCGGCGGTGTTTTTCGGCCTGTCGGGCACTGGCAAGACCACCTTGTCCGCCGATCCCCACCGCATTCTGATCGGTGATGATGAACATGGCTGGTCTGGCAATGGCGTCTTTAACTTTGAAGGCGGCTGTTATGCCAAGATGATCCGCCTGTCGGAGAAGGCGGAACCTGAAATCTACTCCACAACCAAGCGCTTTGGCACGGTGCTGGAGAATGTGGTGATCGATCCCACCACCCGCACGCTTGATCTTGATGATGCGACGTTGACGGAGAACACGCGCGGGGCCTATCCGCTCGATTTCATTCCCAATGCGTCAGATACCGGCCAGGCTGGGCATCCGAAAAACATCATCATGCTGACTTGTGACGCCTTCGGCGTGATGCCACCACTGGCACGCATGACACCGGACCAGGCCATGTATCATTTCCTGTCCGGCTACACGGCGAAAGTGGCGGGCACGGAAAAAGGCGTCACCGAGCCACAAGCGACCTTCTCCACCTGTTTCGGTGCGCCTTTCATGCCGCGTCACCCCAGCGAATATGGCAACCTCTTGCGGGCGCGCATCGCCCAATATGGTGTGCAGTGCTGGCTGGTGAACACGGGGTGGACGGGTGGTCCGCACGGGGTTGGTTCGCGGATGCCCATCAAGGCGACGCGGGCGCTGCTCGACGCGGCGCTGACCGGGGCGCTCAGCAATGCCGAGATCCGTCGCGATCCCATCTTCGGCTTTGACGTGCCGGTGGCCGTGGACGGTGTCGATCCGCACATCCTGAACCCGCGCGCGACCTGGACCGATCCCACGGCCTATGACGCCAAGGCCAAGCACTTGGCGCAGCTGTTCGTTCAGAACTTCAAGCCATTCGAGGCCTATGTGGATGACGCGGTGCGCGCTGCCGCTCCGAAGGCGGACTAACGCGTGATTTGATCGATGAGAAAAAGCGGGGCCCGTGGCTCCGCTTTTTTGTTTGGGCACTGGGCCATTGGTTTCGCACGCTTGCCAGGCGCAAAACCGCACCCGCCCTTTCTTGGGCGCGCTCTAGTGAGCCTCTGCCCAGGAGGCGCCGATCTGGGCGTCCACTTTCAACGGCACCGAAAAGTGACGGGCCGGCTCCGCCGCGCCTTCCATGATCTCCGTGACCACCGCGCAGGTTTTTTCCACCTCGTCTTCCGGCGCTTCGAAAATCAGTTCATCATGCACTTGGAGCAGCATGCGCGCTTTGAGCCCGGCGGCTTCGAGCGCCGGCGGAATACGGATCATGGCCCGGCGGATAATATCAGCGGCGGTGCCCTGAATGGGCGCATTGATCGCCGCGCGTTCGATAAAGCTGCGCCGTGCCGGTTGTTTGGATTTGATATCCGGCATGTGGCAATGACGACCGAACACCGTCTCCACATAAAGATGCTCACGGCAGAATGCCTTGGTGCGGTCCATGTAAGCCCGAATGCCGGGGAAGCGTTCGAAATAGGCATCAATGTAAGACTGTGCCTCGCCCCTTGGAATGCGCAGTTGATTCGATAATCCGAACGCGGAAATCCCGTAGATGATCCCGAAATTAATCGCCTTGGCCCGGCGCCGCACCATGGGGTCCATGCCCTCGATCGGGACGTCGAACATTTCGCTTGCGGTCATGGCATGAATGTCGAGGCCGTCGGCGAAAGCCTTTTTCAGCGCATCGATCTCCGCGATATGGGCAAGCACCCGCAACTCGATCTGGCTGTAGTCGGCACTGATGAGTTTCATGCCGTCCGCCGCGATGAAGGCCGTGCGGATCTCCCGCCCCTCAGCCGTCCGGATGGGAATGTTTTGCAGATTGGGGTCACTGGAGGACAGGCGCCCCGTGGTCGTCGCCGCCATGGAATACGACGTGTGCACCCGGCCTGTACGCGGATGGATGAACGTAGGCAAGGCATCCGTGTAAGTGCTTTTCAGCTTGGACACCTGGCGCCAGTCGAGAATGCGCGCCGGCAGATCATGGCCCTCGGCCGCCAATTGTTCCAGAATATCCGCCCCCGTCGCATGAGCGCCGGTCTTGGTCTTTTTCGACGACGCCAGGCCCAGCTTGTCGAACAGGATTTCGCCGAGCTGCTTCGGGGAGCCCAGATTGAAACTCTCGCCTGCAAGCTCATGGGCGTCGGCTTCCAGAGCCGCCATCTTTTGCGCGAAGTCGTGGCTGAGGCGCGACAAGATCTCCCGATCCACCACAATGCCGGCATGCTCCATGTCCACCAGCACGGGCAGGAGCGGGCGCTCCAGCGTCTCATAGACGGTGGTCGCCTTCGCGGCGGCCAGGCGCGGTTTCAAGAGGCGGTAAAGCCGTCCGGTCACGTCCGCATCTTCCGCTGCATACGGAGCAGCTTCAGCGATCGGGATCTGGTCGAACGTCTTCATCGCCTTGCCCGACCCCGCGATCTCCTTAAACGCGATGGGCGTGTGGCCCAGATGCAGTTCCGACAGCTCGTCCATGCCGTGCCCGTGCAGGCCCGCGTCGAGCGCATAGGACAGCAGCATGGTATCGTCCACCGGCGCCAGGCCGACGCCATGGCACTTCAGGACGAGAGCGTCATATTTCAGGTTCTGCCCAACTTTCATCACGCACGGGGATTCCAGCAGCGGTTTCAACGCCGCAAGCGCTGCGTCGAAATCGATCTGCTCGGGTATGTCGTCCAGGGATAATTCTCCGTCCCCGCCCTTACCATGGCCAAGCGGGACATAGCAGGCCTCTCCCGGCGCGAGCGCCAGAGCCACGCCGACGAGCCGCGCTTGCATGGCATCAAGAGAGCTGGTCTCCGTATCCACTGTCACCATGCCCGCCTCATGGGCGCGCGCGATCCAGTCCTCTAGTCGCGCCAGCGTCGTAACGGTCTCATACCCCGCCCGGTCAATGGGCGCGCGCACGGCGGCTTCCTCAGCAATGGCGCCAGGGCCACTCACCCCATCCGCCGCAGTGGGCGCGGCCGTGGCCGCCGGTTTGTCCGTCGTCGGCGCCAGACTCGCATCCGGATCAATGGCCTCAAGATCATCCACACCAAGGGCCGCGGCGATCCGCTTTGTCAGCGTGTTGAACTCCATCGCCTTCAGAAAGCCGATCAAGGGGCCGGCTCGCGGCTCCTCGACACCAAAATCCGTAATGGGCACGGCGACCGGCACAGCGCGGTCAAGCTCCACGAGCCGGCGCGACACTCGCGCCTGGTCGGCAAACGCGATCAAGTTCTGGCGCCGCTTGGGTTGTTTGATGCTTTCAGCCTGGGCCAGGAGGGACTCCAGATCTCCGTATTGGATGATCAGCTCCGCGGCCGTCTTCACGCCAATCCCCGGCACGCCCGGCACATTGTCAACGGAATCACCCGCCAAAGCCTGTACGTCCACCACTTGCTCCGGGCCAACGCCGAATTTCTCCACCACCTCGTCAGGCCCAATGGTGCGCGCTTTCATGCCGTCGAACATGACGACGCGCTCGTCGATCAACTGCATCAGGTCCTTGTCGGAGGAAACGATGGTCACTTGGGCGCCGGCCGCGCGCGCCTGGGTCGCGTAGGTGGCAATCAGGTCATCCGCCTCAAAGCCTTCCTGCTCGATACACGCCACGTTGAAGGCGCGAGTGGCATCGCGCACCAGGGGGAACTGGGGCACCAGATCCTCCGGCGGTTCCCCCCGGTTGGCCTTGTAATCGGGATAGATCTCGTTGCGGAAGCTGGGGCCTGAATGGTCGAAAATCACCGCGAAATGGCTGGGCCGGTCGCCCGCTTTCGTGTCCTCCAACAGCTTGTAGAGCATGTTGCAAAAGCCAGACACGGCGCCGAGCGGCAGGCCGTCGCTCTTGCGTGTGAGGGGCGGCAGGGCATGAAAGGCGCGGAAAATGAAGGTTGAGCCGTCCACCAGATAGAGGTGGTCGTCAGAGCTTAAAGAGGGTGCGGATGAGGCGGGCATGAACGGGTCCTCGCGGCGGCGGGAGCGGGGCAGGGTTGGCGGACTATACTGGAGGCTTTATGTAAGCCAAGTCCGCCGGCGACGACGACCGGCACGCTCACCGGAAGGACCGCTCATGGCTCAGCCCCGCGATACCGAAAACGCCATTGAAGCCGTGGGCTTGAGCAAGACCTATCCCGCCCGTGGCGGCCAGCCCGCCAAAGATGCCTTGAAAGGCGTGCATCTGGGCGTGCCGCGCGGCTCCATTTTCGGCCTGTTGGGCCCCAATGGAGCCGGCAAGTCGACCTTTATTAATATAATGGCCGGGCTCGTCATCAAATCCGCCGGCGATATGCGCGTTTGGGGCTTTGATATTGACGAGCACCCCCGCCAGGCCCGCGCCTCCATTGGTGTGGTGCCCCAGGAACTGAACCTGGACCCTTTTTTCACG
Organism: uncultured Alphaproteobacteria bacterium; assembly: GCA_964625525.1. Lineage (GTDB taxonomy): Bacteria > Pseudomonadota > Alphaproteobacteria > JAJFIK01 > JAJFIK01 > CAZVEE01. Next base: position 6,128 of record CAZVEE010000129.1, read on the forward strand.
CCGTGGGAGGCGCTGGAGATCCAGGCCGGCCTATATGGCGTGCCCCAGGCGGAGCGGCGCACGCTCGACATTCTGCGCGCCATCGGGCTTGAGGATAAGAAAGACGCTTATGCCCGCACCCTGTCGGGCGGCATGCGCCGCCGGCTGCTGGTGGGCAAGGCGCTGGTGCACACGCCGCCGGTGCTGGTGCTGGATGAGCCCACGGCCGGTGTCGACATCGAACTGCGCCGCCAGCTCTGGGATTATGTGCGCGAGCTGCATCGGCGCGGCACGACCATCGTGCTGACCACGCACTATCTGGAAGAGGCCCAGGAATTGTGCGACCGCATCGCCATCATCAATCAGGGCGAAGTGGTGGCCTGTGACACGACCGAGGCGTTGCTCGGACGCATCGATGAGAAAGCGGTGATTGTGAAACCCGCTAAGCCCCTGGATGCGGTGCCTGACAGCCTGCGCCCCAGCGGCCCCCACGGCCCGCGCGTGGATTTGCGCGCCGATGGCTGTCTGGTGCTCTCCTATAACCGCAGCCGCGAGAGTATTTCCGACCTCATCGCCCATGTGCAGGCCGCTGGTATTGTGATCGAGGACCTTTCCACCGAGGAGTCGGATTTGGAGGATATCTTCCTGCAACTCACCGGCACCGCCGCCGCCCAAGCTCAGGCGGCCGCCCAAGACCAAGCCGCACGCTAAGCCACACGCTGAGCCACACGCTGAGCCACGCGGTAAGCCACTGCGAGCCCGTTGCAGCCCCGCCCCGCATCAGCTAGTGTCCGCACCTCTGCGGACCCGTAGCTCAGCTGGATAGAGCGCTGCCCTCCGAAGGCAGAGGTCACAGGTTCGAATCCTGTCGGGTCCGCCAGTGTTTTCAATGAGTTACCGTTTCCCTCATTTTCGGACGGGCAACGTTCTGGCAACGTCAGAGGGCGCTCATCCGGGCTGATCAGCACCTGGCTTCGATAGGCATCAATCGCTTCCACTGCTTTTTCCAGATAGGCCGGATCGAACGGGGC
>CAZVEE010000130.1:0-6935 GCA_964625525.1 uncultured Alphaproteobacteria bacterium
GTCATGGCTCGACCCTGAGATTGTCCGATTTTGCCCGAGTCCTGCGGCCATCGAAAACTATCCGCATCGTCACTTAAAGATCAAAAACGCGCGGCGTACTGTCCGGCCGTCCGCAAGGCAAACGGCGCCCTCACTGATCGAAGGGGGGCCTGTCGCCTTGCGCGCCGCCGTCCGTTCCGGGCAATCCGGATGGCTGGGATCCCGACCGCCAGTCCCGATAGGCGGATGCGAACAACTGGGCCCAAGGGCCGGCATGGGCAAATGCCATAAGCACATACATGAGCCACATGCTGCTCAGGAACCCATAGGGTCCCGGCACCAGACAGATCGGCGGCGGCAGCACATAGCCCACATAGGCCATGAGTAGAAACAGCGGCATGAAGACGAGTTTGAAGACCATGACACCCCCATGGATTGACCGGGTTTTCGGCAGTTCGCACTCCCCCACCGGCGTCGGCCGGCCGGTCCCATCCGCCTGAGGCTGTTTGCCCCTGGGCCGACCCAGCCGTCCCGTGCCGTCTGCGTGATGCCTGATTGCGAGGCCACGCGCCTGCCCGAAGGGTTTAGGTTTAGGGTGTCCTCCAAGGCCCGTCATTAGAGGAATTCGGCAACAAATGACCCACATGCGTCGCGCGCTGCTCGCCACCTTTCTCGCCGTGGTCCTGCTCGCGGTCCTCACCTCGGTGCTGCGCCCGGGCGGACCCTTGATCGAACGGGGCGGCCGGGACCTCATCGACGGGCGGTTCTCCCTCATCACCCAGGACGGCACGCCCGTGACCCAGGACAGCTGGCCGGGACAGTTCCTGCTGGTTTATTTCGGCTTCACCTACTGCCCCGATGTCTGCCCCACGGCGCTCGTCAACATGGCCATGGTGCTCGACCTCCTCGAAGACGACGCCGCGCGCGTTCAGCCCTTGTTTTTCACCGTGGATCCAGAACGCGACACGCCTGAGGCTCTGGAGGTGTATGTGTCCGCCTTTCACCCGCGCCTTGTGGGCCTGACCGGCAGCGCCGACGCGGTGGCCCAGGCGGCGGCGGCCTATCAGGTCCGCTATGGCAAGGTGGAGGATCCACAGTTTACGGACTATCTTGTCGACCACTCCAGTGTGATCTATCTCATGGATCCCGGCGGACGGTATGTGACCCACTTCACCCACGAAACCGCGCCAGAGCGCATGGCCGAGGTCATCGGCCGTCACCTGGCGGACACGCCCACGATGGGCGAAACAGAGGACCCTTCTCCATGATGTGGATCAGATCGCATGCCCGTCTGGGCGCCTTGGCGGCCGTCTTGGCCCTCGGCCTCATCCTCCCGGCCAAGATGGCACCGGCGCACGCCGGGGAGCGCGGCGCTCAGCCCGTGGCGGATGGGCCGGGGACGAGCCTCGGCGCGCTGGAGTTGTCGGCCGCCTGGGCGCGCCCGCGCCTGGGCAAGGTGCCGAACAGCGCGGCCTACATGACCATCCGGAACACGGGCGACAGCGCCGACCGCCTGGTGCGGGCCGAAAGCACCGTGGCCGAACGCACCGAGCTGCATGAGCACCGAATGGACGAGGGCGTGATGCGCATGCGGCCCATCGAGGGCGGCATCGCCCTACCGGCCGGACAGAGCGTGGCGCTTAAACCCGGCGGTTTTCACATTATGCTCCTTGGGCTGACGGGTGATCTTGCGGCCGGCGACACATTCAATCTGACCCTGACGTTCCAGACCGCCGGCACCATCACAATCCCCGTGAGCGTGCGCCCCTTACGCGAAGGCGGGCATCAAATGCGGTGAACGCAGCCGCGCCAACCCGCGTGAGGTCCAGACCAGCAGGCGAGAAATCCAGATCAGTCTGAGGCCAGTGCACCGCTGGTCTGATTTTGGTTGCGCTCACGCGCCGCCATCGGACCTTTTTGTGGGCGCTCCGCGAGGGCCGGCAGAACGCCGGGACGCCCTCGCGGCCTGAAGGGCGGCGCCGATTAATCGCCCCGCTTTATAGCCGGGGGGAGGCGTACCTCCGCCCCGCGCTCAAGACCGTGCCCGTGGACCCTGCACGGGTCCAATGCGAACGCCATGGCAGCTTTCCATCAGCGGGCGAAGCTTTGGCAGCGGGCGAAGCTTTGGCCGTCAACGGGCGAAGATTTGGGCTTCGTCCTTGAAGGCCTTGAACTCCAGGGCGTTGCCGCTTGGGTCACGGATAAAGAGGGTGGCCTGCTCGCCTGCCTCACCCTTAAAGCGGATCGTTGGCTCCATGATGAAATCGCTGCCCGCCCCCTTGAGACGCGCGGCCAAATCCTGCCAGTCATCCCACTCCAGGATCAGACCGAAATGGCGCGCCGGGACCTGATGCCCGTCCACGGCGCTCGTCGTTTCGCAGCCCACATCGCGGGGTGCCAAATGGGCGACGATCTGGTGGCCGTAAAAGTCAAAATCGACCCAATGGGCCGCGCTGCGCCCTTCAGTGCAGCCCAGCACTTCGCCGTAAAAGATCCGGGCACGGGCAATGTCATCGACGGGAAAGGCAAGGTGAAAGCGGGGGCGGTTTGACATGCGGGGGCTCCTGTGGTTCGAGGGCCGGTCTTTGGGCGGATTACTGGCTGCAGCCGCGGGCGATGATCGGCCAGATCTGCGTGAGGCGGTCGCCCTCGATGCAGTGAATGTGGTCGAACAGGTTCACCGTCGGGTCGCAATGGGGCACGGTGCAAATGACGAGGTGTCCAAGGGGAATGGCGCGCCCATGGTCCGGCACGTCCGGCGCCTCCTGGGCGGCGGCGATCCGGTCCAGATGCGCGAGCATGGCCTCGTCCGGATCCAGACCCGCAGCCTTGGGACGCGCGAGAGCAGCCGCATCGAGCACCACGCCGCCATGTTCGTCCCCTTGCAGAAAATAGCCCGCGCCGCCTTGCGCGCCGGCATGGACGCTGGGCAAGGGGCCGTCGGTGGCAAAGGTTTTGACCCCGCCATCGGTGGTCACGAAGCTTTTCTGCTGCCGGCTGACCACTCGGGTGTAGACGAACAGGGCCGGCTCAAACGGTAAGGGCGCGCCGGGCACGCCTTCAATGGACCCATAGTCCCGGTCCATGAAAATATAGGACCCGGCCTGAAGTTCCGTCAGCACACCCGAACTCACATCATCTGCATAGGTGCCCGTGCCGCCCCCGGTCACGACCGGACAGGCGATGCCCGCGTCACGCAGACGCCGTACGAACGTCTCCACGCCCTGCCATTGGGCCGCAATGCGCTCGGCGCGCAGGCTGTGAGCCTTGATGTGCTGTAGATGCCCGCCATAGGCCTGCACACCGCCGAACACCAGATTGGGGGCATCGTGGATCTGGCGCGCCCGCTCCAGGGCGTCCCGCGCCGTGGCCCCGGTGCGATGGGTGCCCACATCGAGGTCGAGCAGCACATTCAGGCGTTGCCCCGCCCCTTGCGCGGCCGCATCGAGGGCGGCAATGGCCTCCGCGTCATCGGCCACGATGGCAAGGTGGGACAGCCGCCGGTTGAGGAGCACGAGGCGGCGAATGGGCCGCACACCGACAATCGGCGAGGTGATTAAAATATCGTCAATCCCGGCCGCCGCCAGGACCTCGGCTTCGGCCAGTTTGGCCGTACAGATCCCCTGGGCGCCGGCGGCCATTTGGGCCCGCGCGACCTCGGCGCATTTGTGGGTTTTGGCGTGGGGACGCAGGCGCACAGCCGAGCCGACCAGATGGGCGCGCATACGCTCTAAATTGCGCCGAAAGGCCGGCAAATCGAGCACCAACGCCGGTGTGTCGAGCTGGCGCGCGCCGCCGGGCATGCCGATCAGGTCTGTATTGAGGGATGGGCTCACGGGGCTCGTCCTTGGCTTGTGGCGTGGCGGTCAGGCCGGCGCGCCGGTAATGACCCGGGCAAAGACGGCCGGATCCACATTCCCGCCGCTCAAGACCGCGACCACCGTGCTGCCCGACAGGTCGAGCGCGCCTGACCGCACTGCCGCAAGCGCGACCGCGCCGCCCGGTTCCAGCACGATCTTCAGGCGGCTGAAGGCATAACGCATCGCCGCCATGGTGTCGTCCTCGCTGACTGCCACGCCGCCGGCGAGAAGGTGCTGGTTGATCGGGAAGGTCACGGCGCCGGGGATCGGTGCCATCAAGGCATCGCACAGGGAGATGGGCCCCGGTTCATTGGCGATGCGCTCGCCCGCCTGGAGCGAGCGGCGGGTGTCGTCATAGCCCACCGGCTCCACGGCCAGCACGGCCGCGCGCGGAAAGGCCTTCGTCACCGTCAGGGCCGTGCCCGCCACAAGGCCCCCGCCGCCGCAGCAGACCAGCACCATGTCAGGCTCCAGCCGCCTTGCCGTCAATTCCTGGACGATTTCAAGCCCCATGGTGCCCTGGCCCGCGATGGTGGGCAGATGATCATAGGGCGGAATGATTGCCGCGCCGGTGCGCTCCGCGATGGCGCGGCCGATGGCTTCCCGGTCCTCGCCGAACCGGTCATACAAGGTGATCTCGGCGCCATGGGCTCGCGTGGCCTCGATCTTCGGCGCCGGCGCGTCCCGGGGCATCACGATGGTGGCCGGCACGCCGAGCAGTTTTGCCGTCAAGGCCACCGCCTGCGCGTGATTGCCCGAGGACCAGGCGAGCAGGCCCCGCGCCCGCTGGGCATCGCCCAGGCTCAAGGCGGCGTTCAGGGCGCCGCGAAACTTGAAAGAGCCCGTCCTCTGGAAGCATTCGGCCTTGAGGAGGACGCGGGCGCCCGTCGCCTTGTCCAGGTCCGGATCGGACAGGAGCGGCGTGCGCACCGCATGGGGCGCGATGCGGGCCGCAGCCTCGCGCACATCCTCCAAGCTGAGGGGCAATGCTATCGATGGATCGGGGGTCGCGGTCACGGGAGCGGTCCTCTCTGCGGCCAAAGGACAAAATGATGCACGCCCCCAAGTCGTAAAGGCCCAAAGACACCGCGCCAAGTCAAAGTGGCCCGGTTTGGGCGGTGATGACGCGGATCCCTTTGACCTCGGCCGGCGGGCATGGCCATCATGGTGTCAAGTGTCTCAACACAGAGGCACACCGACCGGAGGTTCCGCCCGCCATGACTGAGACCACGGCCACCGACCCAGGCTTCCCCGCCATGTCCATGGCGCAGGCCCACGCCCTCCTCACCGCCCCCGGCGCCCCATTCGAGACGGAAAACGTGATCGTCGACGGGATTTCGTTTCGCACCTACAAGGAGCAGCCGCCCCATATCCGCGCCGTGTTCGAAGCCTCTCGGGAGCACGGGGCCAAGGAGTTCATCGTCTTCGAAGACGAGCGCATCACCTTTGAGCAGCATTACCGCGCCGTCGTGCGCCTGGCCCGGGAACTCAAAGAGATCCACGGTGTCAAAAAAGGCGACCGGGTCGTGCTCGCCATGCGCAATTTCCCGGAATGGTCAGTGACTTTCTACGCCGCCATGGCCATTGGGGCGATCATCGTTCCGCTGAATGCCTGGGGCACGGGCGCGGAACTGGAGTACGGGATCAGCGACTGCGGCGCGCGCATCGCCATTCTCGATGAGGAGCGGCTCCATCGCCTTGCGCCCCATTTCGACGCACTCGGCCTCGACCATGTTATTGTCGCGCGGGCTGCGGCCGCCCTGCCGCCCTTCGCGGAAGCCTTTGAGGATCTGGTGGCCACGCCGGCCGGCTATGGTGGGCTTGCGGATCAATCCCTGCCGCAGGTCGATCTTCAGCCCGATGACGATGCGACGATCTTCTACACCAGCGGCACCACGGGCAAACCAAAGGGCGCGCTCGGCACCCATCGCAATTTTCTCACCAATTTGATGAACCTGGCCTGTTCCCAGGCGCGCGCGGCCCTGCGCCGGGGGGAAATGCCGGCCCAACCGGATCCGGACGCACCGCAAAGGGTCCTTTTGTTGTCCGTGCCCCTGTTCCACGCCACGGGATGCCATTCGATCCTGGTGCCGAATCTGTCGGCGGGGGCAAAACTCGTGATGATGTATAAATGGGATCCCTTGCGGGCCATGGAGCTTCTGGAACGCGAGCATGGCACCCATTTCGGCGGCGTACCGGCCATGGTCTGGCAGGTGCTTGAGCACCCGCAATTCCACGACTTCGATTTGTCCAGTGTGCAGAGCATCAGCTATGGCGGCGCGCCGGCCGCGCCAGGCCTTGTCAAACGCATTGCCGAAGAGTTTCCCCAAGTTCAGGCGGGCAATGGCTATGGCCTGACGGAGATTTCCTCGGCCGCCAGCCAGAATGTGGGCGATGACTATCGCCTGCGGCCTGACAGCGTCGGCTGCGCCCTGCCCGTGGTGGACGCCAAGGTGGTGGATGAGAATGAGCGGGATCTGCCGCCGGGGGGCGTGGGCGAGTTATGGCTCAAGGGCCCCAATGTGGTGCGCGGATATTGGAACAAACCGGATGCGACGGCAAAGACATTCGTGGACGGATGGCTGAAGACGGGGGACGTTGCAAGGATCGACGAGGAAGGCTTCATTTACATTCTCGACCGGGCCAAGGACATGCTGATCCGGGGCGGTGAGAACATTTACTGCGTGGAGGTGGAAGACGCCCTCTACAGCCATGACGCTGTCATGGACGCGGCCGTTGTGGGCATTCCCCATGAGGTGCTGGGCGAAGAGGTTGGCGCGATCGTACAGGTCAAGCCGGGTGCCGCCGTGAGCCAGGACGTTCTCCAGGCCCATGTGCGCGAACGCCTTGCCGGCTTCAAGGTCCCGGTTCGGATCGAAATCCGCGAAGAGCCTCTGCCGCGCAATCCCAATGGCAAAATCCTCAAACGTCAGCTCCGGGACGAATTCCTGAATAAAGGCTAGTGCAGCGGCACATGTCGATGATTCAGTTTCATCCCGTCATGGCGAGCAAAGCGAAGCCATCCAGAGCAACGAAAACCGGAGCCAGTGGCCCTGGATCGCCGCGCCGCTCAAGAGCGGCTCGCGATGACAAGCG